>JBBSKF010000054.1:0-19676 GCA_038256525.1 Mycobacteriales bacterium
GCCATGGCGATGCCCGTGGCCGTCCTGCGCCAGGCCGACGTGCCTGCGGGCGCGACCGTGCTCGACAACCCGGTCGGCACGGCGCCGGGCCTGCGGGTCGAGGTCGGGGAGCGGCTCGTGTACGCCTTGCCGGGGCCGCCGCACGAGCTCGCTGCCGTGGCGCAGGGCTCGGTGCTGGCCGAGCTCGGCACCCGCAGCGGCACGGTGGTGCTCACCCGCACGCTGCACTGCGCGGGCCGCGGGGAGAGCGCGGTGGCCGAGCTCGTCGAGCAGGCGATCGACATCCCAGGCGGGGTCGCGCTGGCCTATCTCGCCGGGGGAGGGGTCGTCCGGGTGCGCCTGACGACCGTCGCACCCACGCACGCCCAGGCCGATGACGTGCTTGCACCGCTGGTCGCTGCCGCGGCCGACGCGCTGGGCGAGTCGGTCTTCGGACGCGACGGCGACTCGCTCGCAGGGGTGGTGCTCCGGCGCCTTTCGGCCGTCGGCGCGACGGTGGGGGTCGCCGAGTCGCTGACCGGTGGGCTACTGGGTGCCGCCCTCACCGACCTCCCCGGCAGCAGCAGTGCCTTTCGGGGCGGTCTGCTGGTCTACGCGACCGACCTCAAGGCGAGCCTCGCGGGTGTGCCCGCGCCGGTGCTGGCGGAGCACGGCGCGGTCTCTGCGCAGACGGCGGTGGCGCTCGCGACGGGCGCTCGGGAGCGGCTCGGCGCGACGTACGGGCTCGGGGTCACCGGGGTCGCCGGGCCGGACTCGCAGGACGGCCAGCCGATCGGGACGGTGCACGTCGCGGTTGCCGGGCCGGGTGGCATCAGTCAGCGGGAGGCCCGGCTGCCGGGCACCCGGGACCGGGTGCGGCTGCTGGCTGTCACCCTCGCGCTGGACCTCTTGCGTCGCCAGCTGCCGGCGGACACTCAGGCCAGGAGCTCGACGTCGACGTCCAGCGCGCGATAGGTGTTCATGGCGCGGCGGTCCAGGCTGACCAGCGGCAGACCGTGTTCGCGTGCGGCCGCTCCGACGAGCGCGTCGTAGACCGCTCCGCCCGTGACGGCGTGGCCGGGCAGGTCAGTCAGCACAGCGGCGGCGCGCTCGGAGCTCAGGAAGCGGTTGTGCGGAAAGTTCGACGCGATCAGTCGGGCCGCGGCCTGGTGGGTCAACCGGGCTGGAGGCGGCAGCCGGGTCAGGACCGAGTACGTCTCGAAGGCGGCATGCCCGGCGAGGCCGAGCCGGCGGTCCGCGAGTGCGGCGAATGTGTCGTCATGTGCTTCGTGGTCGCTGACCAGGAAGGCGATGGCGGCGCTGGTGTCCAACAGCGAGATCGGACCGCTAGGCCTGGTCGGCATCGCGCAGTCTCTGAACGTCCTCGGCGCCGAAGGGCGCGTCCGCGGCCGCCACGACCAGGCGGCCGCTCCGCTCGACAAGGCGGCCCGAGGCGACCGGTTCGACCCTCAGGGCAGCCCCGTCCAGAGAGATCTCCACTACCCCGGCGCCTGTCAGCCCGACGCCCTCACGAAGCTCTTTAGGGATGACCAGCCGTCCGGCCTTATCGATGGTAGTGCGCATACCACTATGCTACCAAGCGCGTGGTGCCCCATGCCCCACCCCTCACTGTTCTGCTCAGAGCGGACGACAGGCACCGCCCGTGCACTGGCGGGCAGGCTCAGGACGGGTAACCTGCGTCAGAACGAGGAGGTGGTGACATGGCGGTGCTCCGCACGCTGCTCGGCGAGGCCCTGCGTACCACCCGGCTGAGCCAGGAACGCACCCTGCGCGAGGTCTCCTCCGTGGCGCAGGTCAGCCTCGGCTACCTGTCCGAGGTCGAGCGCGGTCAGAAGGAAGCCTCCTCCGAGCTGCTCGCCAGCATCTGCCGGGCGCTGGGCGTCCGCTTGTCCGACGTGCTGCGCGAGGTGAGCGAGAACCTCTCGGTTCTCGAGCCGCAGCCGGCGCCGCTCGAGACGGTCGGGCGCACGCAGCGGCCGCTGCTCGAGCCGGTCGGCGCCGACGGCGCGGCGACCGGGCGCCGGGCGCCGGTGCGGGCGGCAGTTCGCGACGTCGTCGCCGCCTGACGGCTGTCAACCCAAAAGGGCTCCGGGCACCGCCGCCCCGGATGATCAACGGAGCGAGTCCCGCGCGGCGAAGATCCCTCGCCCAGGGGGCCGCCGTGCGAGCATCGGCGGCAGGGCAGAACGGTCCGCAACGACAGGGGTGAGCGGTGGCTACACGAAGCCGGGTGCCGCTCGTGGTCGCGGCCCTCGTGGGGATCGTGGCCGTGCTCGCCGTGCGGGCAGCCGGCACCGGCGACGAGGGGACGCCGCCGACCGCCCAGCAGGACGTACCCGCGAACTGCGTCGCACTGCAGATCAGCGCCTCGTCCGAGAAGGCCGCCCTGCTCGGCAAGATTGCGCAGGGCTACGCGGACGACGACGGCGAGGCCGGCGGCCGGTGCGCGCGCGTGCTCGTGACGAGCAAGGCCAGCGGTGGAGCAACCCAGGCGCTCGCCCGCGGCTGGGACGAGCGGGTCGACGGTCCCCGCCCGGACGTCTGGTCGCCGGCCTCCAGTTCCTGGGCGGGCCTGCTGCGACAGGGCACCTCGGCCCGGGATGCCCCCGACCTCGTCGGTGACGCCAAGCTGGCGTCGATCGCCCAGACACCGCTGGTCATCGCGATGCCGAAGCCGATGGCCGAGACGCTCGGCTGGCCGGACAAGCCGCTGGGCTGGGCCGACGTCCTGCAGCTCGCACAGGATCCGGTCGGCTGGGGCAGGTTCAACAAGCCGTACGGCGCCTTCAAGCTCGGCAAGACCAACCCGAACTTCTCCACCTCCGGGCTGAACGCCACGGTCGGGTCGTACTTCGCGGCGACCGGGCTGTCGAGCGATCTGCAGTCCGCTGACCTGACGAAGCCGGCAGTGGTCGACTACGTACGCGGGGTGGAGAGCGCGGTCGTGCACTACGGCGACACGACGCTGACCTTCCTGTCGAATTTGCAGAAGGCCGACGACGCCGGGCAGGGCCTGACCTATGTCAGTGCCGTGACGGTCGAGGAGAAGTCGGTCTGGGACTACAACCAAGGCAATCCGACCGGCGATCCGGCGACCCTGGGTGATCATCCCAAGCCCAAGATCCCGCTGGTGAGCATCTACCCCAAGGAGGGGACGCTGTTCAGCGACAACCCCTACGTCGTGCTGCGCGCCGACTGGGTCGATGACACCAAGCGTGCGGTCGCCGCCGACTTCCTCGCCTATGTGCAGGGCGCCGGGCCGCAGGGCCTGTTCGCCGACGCGGCCTTCCGGTCCTTCGACGGCAAGCCTGGACCGAGGATCGTGCCGGCCGACGGGATGCTGCCGGCGGAACCCAAGGCGGTGCTGAGCCCGCCTTCCCCGCCGGTTCTCGCCCAGGTTCAGGACTCCTGGGAGCGCGATCGCAAGCGCGCCAAAGTGCTTCTGGTGTTGGATGTCTCGGGCTCGATGGGGGAGCAGGTCGGATCCCAAGGGGCCAGCAAGCTCGAGCTCGCCAAGAAGGCGGCCAGCGCTGCGGTCGACCTGCTGGCGCCGGACGACCAGGTGTCGCTGTGGGTCTTCTCGACCGAGCAGGACGGCAGCAAGCCCTTTCGCGAGCTGGTCGGCTTCGGGCCCACCGCGGAGCGCAACGGCCCGATCAAGGCCCAGATCGCGGAGCTCGTGCCGAGCGGGGGGACCGGTCTCTACGCCACCACGCGCGCCGCCGCCAGGGCGCTGTCCGAGACCTTCGACGCCGGCCGGATCAACGCGGTGGTGGTGCTGACCGACGGGCGCAACGAGTTCCCTGCCGACAACAGCATCGACTCCCTCACCCGCGAGCTGTCGAGGGAGGACGCCGACCGCACGGTGCGCGTCTTCCCGATCGCGTACGGCGAGGACGCCGACCTGGGCGAGCTGACCAAGATCGCCGACGCCTCGCGGGCCGCGGCCTATGACGCCTCCGACCCGGCGTCGATCGACAAGGTGCTCACCGCGGTGCTGAGCAACTTCTGATCATGGGCCTCGCGGACGAGCTACGTGACCCGTGGGGCCTGCTCGTCGCGGGGGTCTCCGGCGGGATGGCGTGGGCGGTCCTGGCCGGGGCGGTGGGCAGCATCGCGCTGCCGGCCGGGGTCGCCGTCGGGGTGACGGTGCTCGGTGTCAAGGCCGTCAGCGGGGTGCTGCTCAACCGCTCGGATGAGGAGCCTGCGCCGCTGCCCCGTCTGGTGCGGCCCCCGCGCGGCTCGGTGGCCGACGGGTGGCTCCTGCGCGCCGAAGGGGCGGTGCGGGCGCTCGACGACCTGGCCGAGACCGCGGGCACCGGAGTGCTGGCCACCAGTGTGAGGTCGGCCGTGCAGGAGGCTCGAGACACGTTGACGGCGCTGGCCCGGCTCGGCGCGCAAGCGACTGCGGTCGAAGGTGCGCTCGCGCGAGTGGACGCTGACTCCCTGGACCAGGAGGCTGCCCGGTTGGCCGAGGCGGCGCGCGGGACCGCCTCGCCGGGGGTGCAGGCCGAGGTGGCTCGCAGCGCGGCGGCCCTCGCCGACCGGATCGCCGTACGCGACCGGCTCCGGGACGCGCGGGCCACGGTGCTCGCCCGGATGCAGGCTGTGGCCCTCGGCCTCGAGGGCCTGGTCGCCCGGCTGGCCGAGGTGCTGGCGCTGGCCGAGACAGCCGGGGGCCTGGAGGACACCGCGGGGAAGGTCGCCGAGCTCGCGCATGAGATGGAGGGGCTGCGGGCAGGGCTCGCCGAGACCGAGGCGGTCTCACGCGGCGCGCTCGGCTCGGCGCCTCCGGGGCCACTGCAGGGCTGAGCAGTGACGAGAAATTGGCTTGTGGACAACGCATGGCCGACCACGACGATGTCACTCTACGATGCCACGATGAGCTCCCCGGACAGCGTCGAGAGCCGGTTGACCGCGCTGGAGCGGCAGGTGGCGCAGCTCCGCGAGCAGAATGCGCTCACCGCTTCGGATGCGTCCGCTGCCCGGACGCTCGCCGCGGGCGCCGATCGTGATGTGTCGGAGGTTCGAGCCGAGTTGCGCGCGCACACGCAGGTCCTCAACTCGCTGCGGGAGACGCAGCTCGAGCAGGGGCAGGTGCTGGCCGGGCACAGTCAGGCGCTGGCCGAGCAGGGGCAGGTGCTGGCCGGGCACAGTCAGGTGCTGGCCGAGCAGGGTCAGGTGCTGGCCGAGCAGGGTCAGGCGCTGGCCGAGCAGGGGCAGGTGCTGGCCGGGCACAGTCAGGTGCTGGCCGGGCACAGTCAGGTGCTGGCCGAGCACAGTCAGGTGCTGGCCGGGCACAGTCAGGTGCTGGCCGAGCACAGTCAGGTGCTGGCCGAGCACGGGCAGACGATGCATACCGGTTTTGCGGGAGTCAACGCCGGCCTGGAGCAGATCGTGGCGTTGCTCGCGCGCATTTCCGGACCCGACGCCGGTTGAGCTCCCTGCCTTTCTGGGCGATGGGAAGGGGGCTGTTCTGCCCCGCGCGGGGCAGAGCCTGACACACTGCGTGCAGGACCACTTCCCCCGAGGAGCGACGCCCGATGGCCAATCCACTCGTACGCGGCTGGAAGTACTTCATGGCGCTGCTGTCCGGCAAGCTGGACGAGCACGCCGACCCCAAGATCCAGATTCAGCAGGCGATCGAGGAGGCGCAGCGCTCGCATCAGCAACTCACCCAGCAGGCGGCCGCCGTCATCGGCAACCAGCGTCAGCTGGAGATGAAGCTGGCCCGGCAGATGAGCGAGGTCGAGAAGCTGCAGGGCTCGGCCCGGCAGGCGCTCGTGCTCGCCGACCAGGCCCGCGCCGCCGGTGACGAAGCCAAGGCCGCGCAGTACGAGCAGACCGCCACCACCTTCGCCACCCAGCTGGTGGCAGGGGAGCAGTCGATGGAGGACCTGAAGAGCCTGCACGACTCGGCACTGCAGGCCGCCGTCCAGGCCAAGAAGGCCGTCGAGAACAACGCCATGGCAGTGCAGCAGAAGCTCGCCGAGCGCACCCAGCTGCTCACCCAGCTCGAGCAGGCCAAGATGCAGGAGCAGGTCTCGGCGAGCCTGTCGTCGATGTCGGAACTCGCGGCGCCCGGCAGCACTCCGAGCCTCAACGAGGTCCGCGACAAGATCGAGGCCCGCTACGCCAAGGCGTTGGGGTCCGCCGAGCTCGCTCAGGACAGTGTCGAGGGTCGAATGCTCGAGGTGCAGAAGTCGACCCTCGACATGGCCGGCAGCTCCCGGCTGGACCAGATCCGCGCCAGCATGGCCGGCAAGGAGCTTGCCGCGCCACCGCCGGCGACCGCGCCGCCACTGGCCAGCGGGGCGCCGGCGGCCACCCCGGCCGCCGAGGCCGACAAGAGCCTGTAGAGCGTCGTTGTGCTGCTCGCTCGCCGGCCGACGGACTGGCACCTGGCACGCCGGTTGACCGCCGATGCCCGCGCCGCCGAGAAGGCGCAGGTGCGGGCCGAGATCGCCCACGTCAGGGCGGTCCAGCGCCGTGAGCGAGGTGTCACCCGGGCCCGCCGTCAGCTGCCGCGTCAGCTGTTGCTCGGCGTCGCCGCCGGCGTTGCCGCCGTCCCGCTCGAGGGCGGCTCGGCGTTCCTCGCGACCGTGACGGCGGGTGCCGCCGGCTTCAGTGCGTACGGATCGGTACGCGCCCTTCGCCGCCCGCCGGTCCCCCCGCTGACCGGCCGGTGGGCGGCGCCGGCGGTCGCGCCGCCCCCGGACCCGCGCTCGGCTGCCTGGCCGGCCGTACGCCGCCTGGAGATCGTCCGTGAGGAGCTGCGCAGACTCCTGCCCCTCGCCGCGCCGGTCGGGCGGGACGCCGCGCAGGAGGCCTGGCTGGCCGCCGGGGAGGCCGACGCCGGGTTGCGCTGGCAGGCTGCACGGCTGTCCGCGGTCGAGCCGCACCTGGGGGTGGACACAGGACTTCACCGGATGCTGTACGACGGCGTGGCAGCCCAGGAGGGGCTGGTCGGGGCGGTCGCCGACCTTGTCGCGGCAAGCGCCGACCCGCTCGCGTTCGATCGGCTGCGCGACGCCACCGAGGCGCTGCAGGCCCTCGCCCAAGGGCTCCGAGAGCTGCGATAGGGCGGTGGTTCGGAAGCGATGACGCAGGACGTTCGCGCGATGTTCGCGCCCGATCCGGGCGGGTGCGGGCGTCGTTTCGTCTCTACAATGACGAGACGGACGTCGAGCTGGCCGTCCGGGCTGTCGGCGGCTGCTGGGCCGGGCGGCTCATCCTGCATCGGGGCGGCGGCTCGGCTCGGCCAGCGCGTCGAGGTCGGCGAGATCCTGCGGGCGACCGCTGGCCGCCTTGTTGCGACGCAGGTCTTCCAACGACAGGAAGGGCATGGTCAGCTCGTCCAGGCCCAGATGTCCAGGTCACCGGTGTAGCGGGGATGGCCGTGCGCCGCAACGGGCATAACCGCCGACGATGAGGAAGCGGACGTCATGGGCGTCCAACAACGCGACAAACTCTTTGACGTCGCGGTTGAACTGCATCGCTCTCCCCGTGCTGATTCCTGCGGAGCCGCTCGACGGCGGCCAGCCGTTCCGCCGGGGGACGGCTGCGCCAGAGCAGCTGCGCCCCCGGTGCAGGCGTGACAACAATGTGCCGAGCGGGATCTCGAGATCAGCCGCATCGCGCACGTCACTACCGAGTCGGCAGAGGACATCAACATGCAACGAGTCGGAGGGGCCGCGGCGGCGGCCGGCAAGCCCGGGCATCGCGTGGTGGCTGTTCCTGTGACGGCTGGGATGCTTCCATCGTGAAAGATCTCGGAAGGGACCCGCCGTGATTCCACACGATCAGCCACACAACTGCTCGCCGTCCGCTGAGGCCGATGAGCGCTCGGCGCAGGTGGTGGCGTCGTCGGACGCCGCCCTGGGCGAGGATGACGGCATCGCCTTCTGGAGAGGTTTCACTTCCGCCTCTGTCCCCACGGCGGTGTTCCTGGCTCGAGCTCGCGCAGCTCCAGGGACACGCATACCGCCTCACTGGCACACCCAAGACACGATCGCCTACCTGGTGGATGGGCGGGCTGTCTTCCGCAGCGGAACGAACCTCGAGCAGGTCCACGTCATGCAGGCGGGTGACTGGCTGTTCGTGCCCGCGGGACTGGTGCACGTCGAGGAAACGCCGGACGACGCGCACGGTGACTTCCTCTACGCCCGAGACGGTGGAGGCGGCAGCACGACGTACGTCAGCGACGAACCTACGTAGGCGTCGCAGCGGTCGCGGGTAAGACAAGGTCAGGAGCATCTGTCCTCGTGTGTTTCCAGCACGCCGTGTCACACTCGGTTCACAGTGCGCAACTATGCGCCTCGCCTGGCCGAGGCTGGACCCCTGCGTTGACCTGACCGCATCCGCTGCCGGTGCAGCGCGACCCCCCAGCCCCAGGGCGGAGTTCCTCATCGACATTGACTTCGCTGCCCTGCAGGGCGCCTCGACGAGTGCGCTGGTGACACTGTCCCCCGACGGCGTGATCACGCATTGGTCGGCGGGCGCCGCGGACCTGTATGGCTTTCCCGAGCCCGACGCGCTCGGGCAGCACGTGTCGGTCCTGCTCGGCGAGGGGTCCGGTCAGGACATCGCCGAGCGGGCAGCGCGACTCACCGACGGCGCCGTACCACCGTTTGAAGGGCTTGGAGTGACGCGTGACGGCGCGCGGTTCACGGTGGAGATCGACTTTTCTGTGCTGTGCGATCGGAAGGGCGCGATGGCGGGGACGCAGTTCCGGCACCGCAACGTTCGTTTCGCGCCCCGCCAGGAGCCCTCACCGGGCGGGTGGAGTCCCGAACGGCGGGCCAGCTTCGACGACTCACCGGTGGCGCAGTCCCGCGCGGACATCGAGGGGCGGGTGCTTGCTGTCAACGCCGCCCTCGAGTGGATGTTGGGGGAGAGCGCCGCAGCCTTGCTGGGACGCAAGGCCCTCGAGATGTACGTCGCTGAGGACCGGCCCGGTCTCGAGCGGGCGCTGGCTCGGCTTGCCTCGGGTGCCGAGAGCTATGTCCAGCACGAGCCGACGCTGCGGCGCTCGGACGGTCGGCTCGTCCGGGTGGTCCGCACGGTGACGACCATGCGGGACGAGCACGGAGCCAAGGTGCTGGCGATCTCCTTGCAGGATGTCACCGCCCTGCGCGCCGCCGAGGAGCGCATCCATGTGGAGGCCGGCCGTTTCGATGCGCTGCTGACCTCCCTGCCGGTCACGGTCTTCACGTACGACCTCGAGGGGCGCTGCACGTCCTCACGTGGCAAGGCGCTGTCGGTCTTCGGGATCGTCGACGACGAGTTCGTCGGGACGAGGCTGCTCGAGCTTTACACGCGGGCACCGGTCGTGCGGGACGCTCTACTTGCGAGCCTGGCGGGCCGCAGCGTGCGCGCCGTCATCGACCATGCCGACCGGGTCTGGGAGTGCCACTACTGCCCGTTGCCCGGGCCGGGCGATGAGCTGGTCGGCGGGATCGGCATCGCCCTCGACGTCACCGACCTCACCCGCGCCGAGCGGGAAGTCCGCGCGAATGAGGCGCGGCTGCTGGCGCTGCTGCGCCACGCCACGGACGTTGTTCTCGTGCTCGACAGAGGCGGCCGGGCCCTCTATGTCAGCCCGGCCGTCACGACGCACTTCGGATACGACGAGGTGGCCCTGAGCTGGCACGACGGACTGAGCTTCGTCCATCCAGAGGACCGCCCGGCGGTCGGCCACGTCTGGCGCCGACTGCTGGACGCCGCAGGGAGCTCAGAGGCCTTCGAGGCCCGCGTACGCCACGCCGATGGGAGCTGGCGTTGGTGCGAGCACGTCTTGTCCAATCTGCTCGACGACCCCGGTGTCGGCGGGATCGTGGTCAATCTTCGGGATGTCTCCGAGCGGCGCCGTGCCCAGCAGGAGCTCGAGCACGTGGCGCTCCACGACAGCCTGACCGGCCTCGCGAACCGAGCTCTCCTGCTCGACCGGGTCGGCCAGGCAATGGCTCGGGACCGGCGTAGAGACAAGCGGACCGGCCTCGTCCTGCTCGCCGTCGTCGACATGTCCGCCGTCAACGAGGCCGTCGGTCAGGCCGGCGGTGACATCGTGCTGCGGGAGCTGGCCACGCGACTCGTGGCAGCGGTGCGGGAGGTGGACAGTGTTGCCCGCGCCGGCGGTGACCACTTCGTGGTACTGGTCGATGACGTGGCGTCGATGGAGGAGCTGCGGACCCGGGGAGCCGTCCTGGCCGAGACGCTCGGTGGCTCCCTGCTGATCGAGGGCGTCCGTGTCGACGTCTCGCTGCGCGTCGGCACGGCTCTGAGCCCGACCACCAGCCCCGGGGCACTGCTTGCCGCGGCGGAGCGTGCCCTTGCCGGCCCCGCAGCCGCGCCCCGCACGCCGGCGTCCGAGCGGCGTGCGGAGTCAGCCGCAGCAGCCGAGCTGCGCTGTGCCATCGCGGATGGACAACTCCGGATGCACCTGCAACCGGTGATGGACATTCGCACCGACACCATGGCCGGGGCGGAGGCCCTGGTGCGCTGGCAGCACCCGGCGCGCGGCCTGCTGCCGCCGTCGGGCTTCATCGGACTGGCGGAGCGCTCCGGTCTCATCATCGAGCTCGGTGCCTGGGTCCTGCGGGAAGCGTGCCTGCAAGCTGCTGCCTGGGAGCGGGCTGGACTGACCTGTGGGGTCGGGGTCAACCTATCGCCGCTGCAGATGGTGGGCGACGACGTCGTGCATCTCCTACGGGAGGTGCTGGAGGACACCGGCGCATCGCCCGGCCGGCTCATCCTCGAAGTGACCGAGAGCGCGTTGATGGACGACCCGCGCGCCCCAGACGTGCTTCAGACCCTGCGTGGGATGGGTGTGCGGCTGGCACTGGACGATTTCGGCACCGGGTACTCCTCGCTCACCTACCTCAAACGCTTCCCGTTGGACGCAATAAAAATCGACCGCTCTTTCGTCGCCGGCCTGGGGCGCGACCGGGATGACGAGGCGATCGTGGCGTCGGTCGTCAGCCTGGGCCGGGCGGTCGGCAAGCTCGTCGTGGCAGAAGGAGTCGAGACGGCCGGCCAGCTCGACGCCCTGCGCGCGCTCGGCGTCGATCAGGGACAGGGCTACCTGTGGTCGTCCGCCCTGCCAGGAGCGCAGTTGGACACCTGGCTGGAGCGGCGCCGGGCCATGGTGTCGGCGCCACCTCAAGCGCCCGCTGGGTCGCCATCGGTACAGCCGCAAGACGCCGACGCGCGTCGCGTCTTCCAGCTGCAGCGTGACGGCGCCTCGCTGCACACCATCGCCGCGGCGTTGAACGCCGAGGGCCGGCGCACCCCCCCCGGTACGCGTTGGACGACGACCACAGTCGCCCGCAAGATCGCCGCGCACGTCAGGACGCCGACACCGGACGATCCCCCGGGCGCCTCCTGACCTCGTTCCGCTGATGCCCGCGGTCCGGCTCAGCTGAGCGGCTACAACCGCGTCTCCACGGACGAGCAAGACCTCACAGCGCAAGGCGACGCCGGATGGCCGCACGGGGCGGTGGCCCCTACGGCGCGATGTCGCGTACCGCCGCGGTGCCGCGAAGGTTCGGTCACGATAGGCGCGCCCACGGGCGCCGACGGACCGCTCCCACCTCGAAGCCAGCAGGCGGGGCCGGGCCGAGCTGGCATCTGGGGCACCAGTAGCTGAGCCGCGCGTAAGGCGCCACGCCCTGCTCGGCGAGCGCGATCGGCGTGCCGCAACGCCGGCACGCCTGCCCGGACCGTTCGAACACCCAGTGGGTCTGGTCACGCCGCAGCGAGCCGGTCGTCGACTGCTGCCAACGCTCCCGGTTGACGAGCATCAGCCGCCGCCCCTCTCGACCAGCGCCGGCAGGTCGGGGACATCGGCCACTGCAGTCCACGGCGTGAGCCCCTGCAGGAACAGCGCCTCGCTGCGGTAGAGGTTGCCGAGCCCGGCGAGGTTGCGTTGGTCGAGCAGCGCCAGCCCGATCTCACGCGAGGGGTCCGCGCGCAGCCGACACAGCGCCTCGGTCAGGTCCCAGTCCTCGGCGAGCAGATCCGGGCCGAGATGCCCGACCGCGCCCGACTCCGCATCCGTCGCCAGCAGCTCGACGACCGGCAGCCGGTAGCCGACCGCCTGCCACTCGGCATTCTCCAGCACGACCCGCACCTGCCAGGCAGGTCCGCCCCGCCAGCGGTCACCTTGCCGGTACAGGTGCCAGGAGCCCTCCATGCGGAAGTGCGTGTGCAGCGTCGACCCGCCGGACAGCCTTGTCAGCAGGTGCTTTCCGCGCGGCACCACCTCGAGCACGGTACGGCCGGTGAGGTCGACGGTGGCGAGGGCCGGCACCCGGAAGTCGCTGCGGGTGAGCTCTCGTCCTGCCAGCGCCTCGTGCATCCGCTGGGCGGCCCGCCAGACGGTGTCACCCTCGGGCAAGACCGGTCCCGCCCCGCAGCCGCCGGCTCCGCGAACCGAACGACTCCTCGTTGACACCACGCCGAAGACCGGGCCGTGGTGGCCGTTCGGACAGCGACGGCGCCGGGCCGGGCTGGCAGCGAGGACACCACCACGTCTCCCGCGCATAGCTCTTACGCGCAAGGTGCTCGCCGGTCGCGCTGTCGCGGAAGGCGACCGGCGTCCCACACCGCCGGCACGGCCGCTCCGCCCGGCCGTAGACCCAGTGCGTACGGCCGCGGCGGGTATCGCCGGTGGTGACCTGCCCGGGGTGCTCGAGCGCGTGCCGCATCATCCGCCGGGCCAGCTGCACGGTGGCGTGCAGGTCCACCTCCTCGACCGGCGTCCACGGCGAGTGCCCCCGCAGGAAGCATGTCTCGACGGCCCACAGGTTGCCGATGCCGGCCAGGTTGCGCTGGTCGAGCAGCGCCTCGACGAGCGCTCGTGTGGGCTCGCGCAACAGCCGTCGTACCGCCTCGTGCTCGTCCCAGCCCGGACCCAGCAGATCGGGTCCGAGGTGACCGACCACAGCAGCCTCTTCGCCGGTGGCGAGCAGCTCGAGGACGGGCATGCGCAGCGCGTACGCCGTCGGTCCGTCGGTCACCAGCATCAGCCGGATCTCGTCGTCGAAGCTGCGCGGGAGCACCTTGCCCGGGCCGACGACCTGCCAGGCGCCATCCATCTCGAAGTGCGTGTGCAGCGTGAGCTCGCCGGAGAACCGGGTGAGCAGGTGCTTGCCGTAGGAGTCGAACGCCGTCACCTGCCGGCCGGACAGGTCGGCCGTCGCGTGCTGCGGGACGCGGAAGTCCGAGCAGGTGACGGTGCGCCCGACCAGCTGCTCACGCAGCCGGCGGGCGGCCTTCCAGACGCTGTCACCTTCGGGCACACCCCATCCTGCAGGACGTCGGACTGGCGCGCCGAAGGAAGCTGGCACATGCGCTCTCGGCCCATCGCGTTGCGGCCGAACGCTACGGTGATGCCGCCCGTTTCCCGACAGGCCGGGTGACCCGGACCGAGAGGCGCGTCGTGAGGCCCACCCGTCCCGTACTCGCTCTCGCCGGACTGCTCACGGCCGGTCTTGTGGCCGGCTCCCTTTCCACGGCCTCGGCGGTCGACCCGGTCTCGGCGCACCTGAAGCGACCTCTTGCGGGCCCAGACTCCGGCACCTTCCCCGGCTCGGAGGTCCCGCTCGGCGACCGCGACGACCGCGGGCCGCGTAAGCCCCCCCTTCGCGGCGCGGTCGATGCGGTGACCCGGCTCGGGAGCGGCGTGTCGGTGTCCTGGAACCAGTACGGCACCCCCCGTACGCTGACCCGCCCCGGCGGCTGGCTCGCGACCGGGCTCGCCGGGACGCCGGTGGACGCGGCCCGAGAGTTCCTGCGGTCCCGCAGCCCCCTCGTCGGGTTGTCCCCCGCGGAGGTCGACGGCCTCGAGGTCGTCTACGCCGTCCCTCTCCAGGGAAGCCCCGCCACTGTCGTCCTGCTCCGGCAGCGGGCCGATGGCCTGCCGCTCGCCGAGGACGGCCTGATCAGCGTGGGGGTGCGGGGTGGCTCGATCGCGAGCCTCACGTCCTCGGCCGTCGGCTCGCTCGGTCTGAACGCGACGACGCCGGTGCTGAGCGCCACCTCGGCCGTGCTCGCTGCTGCCAAGGACGCCGGCGTCACGACCCTCCGCCCGGGCGACCTCACCCTGGGCCCCCTCGACGGAGCCGGGTTCCAGGTCGTCAATGCGGCCGGTCTGGCCCAGCCTCAGCGGGCTCGGCTCCGCGCGCTTCCCACCACCGGGTCGGGCCTGCGCCTCGCCTGGGAGACCAACGTCCTCGATGTCGCGGGTGGCCGGGCACTTGCGGCGATCACCTTCGTCGACGCCGTCACCGGCAAGGTCCTGCTGCGCCGCGACGCCGTCGACACTGCCGCTGCCGGCACCCGGTCCAGCGCCGGCATGCGCTCGGTCGCGCTGCCCGCCGGTCAGGCCCTGCCCACCGTGCCGAGCGGCGGCACGCTGTCCGGCACCTACTCCGCCACCGCCTGCTCGGCGCGCCTGCCGCTGACGGTGCCCGCGGGCACCCAGTCGATCACCGTCGCGATCGGGGCGGTCAACACGGCTAATGACATCACCCTCACGGTGCGCCGGAACGGCACCTCGATCCTCGACCAGGACCTGTTGACGAGCCCCGAGGCCGGACAGGCGACCGTCCAGCCGGCGGCCCTCCCGACCGATTCCTTCACCGTCGAGGTGTGCCCGTTCCAGAACACCGGCACGGCACCGTTCGACTTCGTCGGGAGCTATGTCACCAGTGACATTGCCGCGGGCCCAGGGACGCTCCCGCCGCTGCCCAACCTGCCGGGCAACGATCTGCAGGGCCCCCCGACCTGGCGTGCCTTCGGTTCCAACCCGGTGCTGGCCCGGGCCGGCACGGCCAGCCCGGACAACCGCGAGAAGGTCTGCGGCGCGGCGCGTGGCACGACCGGAGCGAAGGACCTGTCGGCCTGCGACCTGTTCACCTTCTTCGACGCGAGCCCCCTGCCGTACGACGTGGAAGCGACCACGGGCCTGCCCACCTTCGCGACGCTCGGGAACAACGCGGCGACCAGCAACGCGCAGGCCTCCACCTCGCTCACGCCGGGCCCGCCGTCGCTGCCGTTCGCCAGCCCGACCCGCGACTACGCGCCGCCGTTCACCGACTCGTGGAACACCAGTCGCTGTGACCCGACCGAGACGGTCGGCGGGGCCGACATCGATGCCTCCGTGGTCAATCTGTTCGTCGGACACAACCTCGCCCACGACTTCACCTACCGGCTCGGGCTGATCGAGCCGACCGGCGCGCTGCAGGTCAACAACTTCGGCAAGGGCGGCGTCGAGGGCGACCCCGAGGTCGGCAACGCCCAGAACGCCGCGGCGACCAATCCGACCTTCACCGCCACCAACCCGGTCACGACGCCGACCAGCGGGCTCGGCCTCACCGGACGCAACAACGCCAACCAGATCACCATGCAGGACGGCGTCGCCGGCATCACCAACCAGTACCTGTTCGAGCCGGTCGTCGGCTTTGCCGCCCCATGCGTCGACGGCGGACTGGACGCGACGATCTTCATCCACGAGTACGTCCATGCGGTGACCAACCGGCTGGTCGCCGGTCCCGACGCGGGTCTGTCCGGCGAGCAGGCAGGCGCCATGGGGGAGGGCTGGAGCGACATGGTCTCGGTCGAGTACCTGCAGGCGCTCGACCTCGCTGGTCAGCGCGGTGAGGACCCGTTCTCCGTGGGCGCCTACTCGACCGGCGCCCCCGAGGTCGGCATCCGCGACTACAACCTGCGCCCGGACAAGAACCCGCTGAACTACTCCAGCTACGGCTTCGACACGACCGGGCCGGAGGTGCACGCCGACGGCGAGATCTGGAACGCCACCCAGATGACGGTACGAGCCGCACTCACCGAGGCCTACCGGTCGCGTTTCGACCCGGAGAACTCCGCGCTGCAGAGGGCCTGCGCCCTGGGCCGCGATGCGGCCGGCAGCCCTGCCCCGACGTTCGACGGCTGCCCGGGCAACCGCCGGTGGGTGACCTACCTGTTCGACGCGATGCTGCTGCAGGCCAACGCCTCGCCGACGATGGTGGACATGAAGGACGCGATGCTGGCGGCCGACATGCTTCGTACGAACGGCGTCGACCAGCAGACCATCGCCGACGCGTACGCAAGCCGCGGGCTGGGCGCCGGCAGCAAGGCGAAGGACGCTGCCGACACAGATCCCGTCCCGAGCTTCGCCTCGCCGACCGCCGCCCGCAACGCGCAGGTGAGCTTCGCGCTGGTCGACGACGTGACTCGTGAGCCGGTCGGCGGCAGCGTCTTCGTCGGCGACTTCCAGGCGCGGGCGACCCCGGTCGCGACGACCCTGGGCGGGGAGAACCCCGACCCCACCGTGTCGCTGATCGCCGGGGCGTACGACCTGCTGGTGCAGGCGGCGGGCTACGGACTGCAGCGGTTCACCGCGACCTTCGCCGCGGGCAGCTCTCCGACGCAGACGTTCCGGCTGCTGCCCAACGTCGCGTCCACGAGCAAGGGGGCGACCGTCAGCGGGGACGGCATCGCCCTGTCGAACGTCATCGACGACGACGAGGCCACACTCGGCGGGTTCGACGGCGCCGCGGCCGGCACCCCGGTGGCAGGTCGCTCGTTCACCGTCGACCTGGCCGGCGGGCTCACGCGCATCTCGTCGGTGGCGGTCAGCGCGTTGCACCGCCCGGCCGACCCGGAGGTCGAGGGCGACTTCGCCGGCGGCCGGCTGCTCGGCGTGCGCGCCTTCGACCTCGAGGCCAGCAGCGACGGCGGGCAGAGCTTCACCACCGTCTACCGCAGTCCGGACGACTTCTTTCCGGCCGACAAGCCGCGGGCCGTCGCCCCCGACCTGAACCTGCGCACGGTCACGCTGCCTTCGCCGGTTGTCGCCGACACCCTGCGGATGGTGGTGCGCACGAACACCTGCACCGGCGCCCCCGATTTCGCCGGCATCGACAAGGACCCCACGGCAGAGGCCCTCGCGCCCGCGAACTGCCCGCAGAGCCCGAACGCCTCGCAGGTCACCATCACCGAGCTGCAGGCCTTCGGGGCGGTGACGATCGCCGCGCCGGCCGCCGCCCCGGTCGCCGCGGGGCGCGCCTCGTTGCCGGCGACCGGCGCAGAGGTCGCCGTCGCGATCTTCGGCATCGTGCTGATCGGCATCGCGATCGTGGTCGCGCGCCGGATGAGGTCCTGAGGGCGGCGCTCAGCCCCGTAGGCGCAGCCCGCGGGGCGTCGGGCGGAAGCCGGCGTTTTCCAGCGCCTGGCCCAGCGGTGAGGTCAGTGCCGCCTCGCCGTCGGCCTTGGTGACCGTCATCCTGCCGAGCGCCCCGTCGCGGACGGCCAGCGCGAGGGCGTCGACGGCCGGCGCAAGGCACGGCTCGTCCTCGCGGAACGACAGCAGGGTCTTGCCGCCACGCTCGACGTAGAGCACCAGCACCCCGTCGACCAGCACGACCAGGGCGCCGGCCTTGCGCGCCGGGCGGTGACCGCGTCCCGTCCCACCGGCGGGCAGGTCCTTCTCCGGCCATGGCAGGGCGGCGCCGTAGGGATTCGCCGGGTCGCTCGCCGCCAGCACGACCGCGCGCGCGTCGTCGCGCCGCTTGCGCTGCCGGGTGGCGTACGTCGAGCTGTCCCACCCACCGGGGACAGGCGCCTGCCACAGCGGCTCGTCGGAGGCCGGGGTCGCGGCCGCCAGCGCGCGCATCCGGTCGACCGCGCCGGGCGCGGCGAACTGCGCGGCACCTAGTCCTTCGACGAAGTAGCCGCGGCGTACGCGACCGGCATCCTCGAACGCCTTCAGCACGGTGTAGACGGCGGCGAACCCGCCCGGCACCCGCTCGGCCATCACTGCGCCCCGGGTGACGACGCCGTGCCGGTCGAGCAGCAGTTCGGCGAGGGCGTGGGTCCGCCGGGTGGGGTCGCCGTCCCGCGCGGGCAGCCGTGACCACCGGCCGGCGACGGTCGGCGGTCCTGAACGGGTCGGCGGCACCGGCCGGCCGTACCGACTGCGGGCACGCATCGGCGCCTTTCGCGAGCTGTGCGTCGTCCGACCGGTGCCCAGCAGGGCGCGCAGCGGCCCCAGCGTGTCGTTCGTGAGCTCACCGGCCCAGACCAAGTCCCACAACGCGGCGCCGAGACCGCCATCGTCGAGCGAGCCGACCCGTTCGGAGAGCTGACGGAAGAACAGCGCCTGCCCGTCCTGGAGCGCGCCGAGCACTGTGTCGTGCACCGGGGTTGACGAGTAGTCGGCCACCGGCGCGAGCAGAAGATCGGCGCTGTCGGCGAGCTGCAGGGACACCCAACCGTCGTTGCCGGGCAGCGATCCCACGCCGGCCCACAGCAGCTCGCCCGACGCAGTCAGCTCGTCGAGCATCGCGGGTGCGTAGCCGGCGACCCGCGACGGCAGCACCAGCGTCTCGAGCGCGGAGGCCGGGACCGACGCTCCCTGAAGCTGCTCGATCGCGCGCAGCAGAGCATCGACGCCACGGACGGTCGAACCTGAGATCCCCTGCCATTGCGGCAAGAAACGGGCCAGAATCGCAGGCGGTACGGGTTCCACCTCCTTGCGCAGCTTGGCCAGCGACCGGCGCCGCACCGAGCGCAGCACCTCGGCGTCGCACCACTCCAGCCCGGTGCTGCCCGGCCGGAACTCCCCGTGCACCACCCGCCCGGACGCTGCCAGGCGGGCGAGTGCGCCGTCCACCACCGCGGTGCCGAGGCCGAACCGGCCGGCGACATCGGCCGGGTGGAACGGGCCGTGCGTGCGTGCGAAGCGGGAGACCAGGTCACCGATCGGGTCGGCCACCGGTTCGAGGAAGGCCTCGGCGACGCCGACCGGCAGGGCCGCGCCGAGGGCGTCGCGCAGCCGCCCCGCGTCCTCGACGGCGACCCACCTCTCCTGCCCTGCGATGCGTACGCGCAGGGTGCGCCGCTGGCCTTCGAGCTCGAGCAGCCAGGCCGG
Source organism: Mycobacteriales bacterium (assembly GCA_038256525.1). GTDB lineage: Bacteria > Actinomycetota > Actinomycetes > Mycobacteriales > SCTD01 > SCTD01. The sequence continues at coordinate 18,935 of JBBSKF010000054.1, forward strand.
CTCGCCACCGCGCGCAACGACCTCGTCGGTGGTCAGGTCGCCGAGGATCCGCAGCAGGTCGGCCACACCTTCGAGGTCCTTGACCCGGCGCTCGGGGGCGAGCTTCTGGATCTCGGCCTCGACCTCCGCGAGCGCCTCCTCCGACAGCAGCTCGCGCAGCTCCGCCTGACCGAGAAGCTCTGCCAGCAGGGCAGAGTCGAGCGACAGCGCCTGGGCACGTCGCTCGGCGAGCGGGGCGTCTCCCTCGTACATGAATGCGCCGATGTAGCCGAACAGCAGCGACCGGGCGAAAGGCGATGGCTGCGCGGTCTCGACCTCGACGAGCCGGACCCGGCGGGCCTCCACGTCGCGCATCAGCCCGACCAGGCCGGGCACGTCGAACACGTCCTGCAGCACCTCACGCATCGTCTCGAGCACGACCGGGAAGCTGCCGTACTGCGCAGCGACACCCAGCAGCTGCGCGGACCGCTGGCGCTGCTGCCACAGCGGGGTGCGCCTGGTCGGGTTGCGGCGGGGGAGCAGCAGTGCCCTCGCCGCGCATTCGCGGAAGCGGCTGGCGAACAGCGCACTTCCGCCGACCTCGGCCTGCACCGCCGGTTCCACGTCGTCCGGGGCGAAGACGGCCACCGACCCGTCCGGGGCCTGCTCGGTCTCGGGCAGGCGGACGACGATGCCGTCGTCGGAGTGCATCGATTGCACGTCCACGCCGTACGTCTCGCGAAGCCGTGCGGCCAGCGCGAGC
>JBBSKF010000055.1:0-19597 GCA_038256525.1 Mycobacteriales bacterium
GAACCCGGCGTCGATCCTCGCCGCGCCGCAGTTGCGGGCGACCTACACCTACGCCGACGCCAACCCGCTGCGCTTCGTAGACCCGGAGGGCCGGGCCAGCCGGGAGGCGAACCGGACCGCCCTGATCAACCGGTCGATCAAACAGAACGTCTCGCCCTTCGCCGTGGCCGACTGGGCCAAGCGCAGGCAGGGCACCCTGGGCGGGGCGATCGGCACGTCGGTCCTACGCAACATGGCCACCTGGGAAAAGGCCCAGATGCGGGCCGAGGCGATCGACAACTTCTTCCGGCCGTTGGTCGAGTTCACGATCGACAAGGACGCGAACGGCAAGGTCCACTACGGGGTGAAGCTCAGTGCGGGTCTGGGCGGGGCGAAGACCTTCGGTGGGCCGCCGGCCGCCAATTCGTCCGCGCCCGTCAAGCCTCCGGCGCGACCGAGCAATCAGGCACCGGTCAACCCCGGGCCTGGGTCGTCCGCGGGCGGCTCAGCCTCACTGGGCGCCGCGGCGGTGGCCCAGAAGGCCAAGCCGCTGCCGCCGATACCGCGGCGCGTCCCGACCAAACCGCTCCCCCCGACCCCGAACAAGGCCCCCAGGTCGGACGGGGGCAGCGGGTAGCCGCCCGACGGCCGGCCCGATGAGGGATGCTCGAGGCCGTCGCTCCGCTCCCGTTGTGGCGCCGGATGAGGTCGGCGCTGAGGCGCTTGTGCCACAGACATCTGATGGCAGCAGCATGTTCGTATAACGAACCGAGAGCGGCTGTCGGCCACGGTGGAGGCCGACGTGCTGGCAGCAGGTGGAGTTGATTTCGGTCTGAGGCGACGATCGCATCCTGGAACCTCGGCTGGGGTCCGTCACGCATGGGCGGGGGTCCAGGCAGAGTCGCGTTCCTCGTCGCCGTCGAACCCGAACGCTCGCGAGAATTCTTCGTACGTCGTGTCCGCCGTGACGACCGCGAGGCCGGCGCCGCTCCCGTCCAGGGCGACGAGCGGTCCGCAGACCTGTGATCCCAGCACCGTGACGGCGTAAGCGGCGTAGCCACCGTGACGGACGGAGACGAAGTCGGGCCACACGTCGATCTTGGAGAACGGCGGCCACGCGCCGTCCCGGAGTTGTGGCGAGAAGCTAGTGATCGGCGCGCCTTTGGGCAGATCGGTGAACCCCAGGCCTCCAAGCCAGATGGCCAGCTCCGAGCCGAACGGGAACACCATGGTCGAGTTGGCCATCCACCTGCCTCAGTCGAGATTCGCGGTGAGCCGCTCGGGCCAGTCCTCGTCGGCAAGGTCGGCGGTCACGAGCGCATCGCGCCAATCCTGCTGGACGAGGGTCAGCATCTGTTGGAAGCGAGTCCAGTCGCCCTCCGTGCGCAGGACGAGGGCCGCATGAATGCGCTCGGCGTCCTGGTGCCCGTAAGCCGCTGTGGGGAGGCGACGTAGGGTGTCCAGCACCTGCTCGGCGCTGCCCTCGGGGAAGACGCGGACGACCCAGCGGCCAAGTCGCTGGCTCACCTCGTGCGTCATGACCGACCTGACCGAGGAGCCGTTATCCTGCGCAGGAACGCCACCTCGACGTCGACCAGGTCCGCCGCGACGGCCAGCCGTGGCCCGGCCGCGAACGCGACGCCGGCGACGCTTGGCACGGCGAGCACGGAGCACCCCGCCGCGAGCCCGCTCGCCACACCTGAGGGCGAGTCCTCCAGCACGACGCAGCTCGCCGGGTCGACGCCCAGCCGGGCCGCAGCCGTGAGATACGGCTCGGGATCGGGTTTGCCGCAGGCGACCTCGTCGCCGGCGAGCGTGACCGCGAAGGGCCCGTAGCCGTGGGCCAGCACCGCGTCGACCAGCACCCGGAACGAGGACGACACCAGCGCCATCGGCACGCCCTCATCATGCAGGCCGGCGAGCAGTGCAACCACCCCCGGTCGCGCCGGCAGCGGACCCGAGAACAGCTCGGCGACCCGGTGCAGGAGCCAGGCGGACGTGTCGGCCACCCGCGCAGGCGTCGGCTCCACCTCGTACCAGCGAAGGATGGTCGGGACGGACACGTCGAGCCGGGTGCCGACCACGGTGGCCTTGATCTCATCGGTCCAGCTGCCGCCGAGGGTGGCGGCGAGCTCGACCTCCGCGACGGTCCACATGGGTTCGCTGTCGACGAGCAGCCCGTCCATGTCCCACAGAACTGCCCCCAGAGTCACCGGGCGGCGAAGTACTTGGCCTCGGGGTGGTGCACGACCAGGGCCGCCGTCGACTGCTCCGGCACGAGCATCGACTCCTCGGAAAGGACCACCCCGATCCGCTGCCATGCGAGCAGGTCCTGCACCTTGTCCTGGTCCTCGACCGCCGGGCAGGCCGGGTAGCCGAAGGAGTAGCGCGACCCGCGGTAGGCCTGCTTGGACAGCATCAGCTGCAGATCCGGCGAGTCCTGTTCGGCGAAGCCGAGCTCGGCCCGGATCCGGGCATGCCACAGCTCGGCGAGCGCCTCGGTCAGCTGCACCGACAGCCCGTGCAGCTCGAGGTAGTCGCGGTAGGCGTTGCGCGCGAACAGCTCGGCGGTGACCTCCGAGACGTGCGCTCCCATGGTCACCACCTGGAACGCGACCACGTCGGGCTCTCCCACCTCCTGCGAGCGGAAGAAGTCCGCAAGGCACAGTCGACGGTCACGACGCTGTCGGGGAAAGGTGAAGCGGCAGCGCTCGTTGCCCGAGTCCGGGTCGAGAATGATCAGGTCCTCGTCCTTGGCGACCGCGGGGAAGTAGCCGTGCACCACGGCGGCCTGCATGATCCCGTCCGAATGCACCTGGGAGAGCAGCTCGCGAAGGCGCGGCCGGCCCTCGCTCTCCACCAGTTCCTCGTACGTCGGACCGTCACCGGCGCGTGCACCGCGCAACCCCCACTGCCCGAGGAACAGCGCCCGCTCGTCCAGCCACGAGGCGTAGTCGGCCAGGGGGATGCCCTTGCTGACCCGCGCCCCCCAGAAGGGCGGTGTCGGCACGCGATTGTCGGTCGCCACCTCGGAGCGACCGACGACCGCCGGCTCAGCTGCTTCGGCCGCCCGACGCGCGGCGTTGATGGCTCTCGAGCGGGCGTGCCGCGCCTTGCGTTCGGCGTCCTTCGCAGCGTCGGCGGCAACCTGGGCAGCCGGCACCTCACCGCGCTTGACGGCCATCAGCGAGTCCATCAGCCGCAGCCCCTCGAAGGCGTCCCGGGCGTAGGTCACCTGCCCGTCGAAGATCTCGCCGAGGTCCTGCTCCACGTAGGCGCGGGTCAGCGCCGCTCCGCCGAGGATGACCGGGAACCGCCCGGACATGCCGCGGGAGTTCATCTCGAGCAGGTTCTCCTTCATGATCACGGTTGACTTGACCAGGAGCCCCGACATCCCGATGACGTCGACGGAGTGCTCCGCGGCGGCGTCCAGGATCGCGCTGACCGGCTGCTTGATGCCGAGGTTGACCACGGTGTAGCCGTTGTTGGACAAGATGATGTCGACGAGGTTCTTGCCGATGTCGTGCACGTCGCCCTTGACCGTGGCGAGCACGATCTTGCCCTTTCCGACCTGGCCGTCGACCTTCTCCATGTGGGGCTCGAGATGGGCCACGGCGGCCTTCATCACCTCCGCGCTCTGCAGCACGAACGGCAGCTGCATCTGGCCGGAGCCGAACAGCTCGCCGACCACCTTCATCCCGCTCAGCAGGGTGTCGTTGACGATCGCGAGCGGCGCCCGCCCTGCCGCCATCGCCTCGTCGAGATCGGCTTCCAGACCATTCTTCTCACCGTCGACGATCCGCCGGGCCAGCCGCTCGTCGAGCGGCAGCTCCATCAGGATCTCGTGCCGGGACTTACCGCCGCTGTCGGCCGTCACGCCCTCGAACATGTCGAGCAGGGCCGTCAACGGGTCGTACGCCGGACCGTCCGCGGTGGCCGGCCGCCGGCGGTCGTAGATGAGGTCGAGCGCGCATTCCCGTTGCTCGTCGGGGATCCGGTTCATCGGGACGATCTTGGAAGCGTGCACGATCGCGCTGGTCAGCCCGGCCTTCTGGCACTCGTGCAGGAACACCGAGTTGAGCACGACGCGGATCGCCGGCTTGAGCCCGAACGAGATGTTCGACAGTCCGAGCGTCGTCCCGACGTCCGGACGCTTCTCGGACAGCACCCGGATCGCCTCGATGGTGGCGAGGCCGTCCCGACGCGACTCCTCCTGACCGGTGCCGAGGGTGAACGTGAGCGTGTCGACCAGCAGGTCGCTCGCACGCATCCCCCACTCCTCCACGAGCGTGTCGATCAGCCGCTCGGCGACGGCGACCTTCGTCTCGGCGGTGCGCGCCTGGCCCTGCTCGTCGATGGTCAGCGCGACGACCGCGGCGCCGTGCTCGCGCACGATCGGCAGGATCCGGGCCCACCGGCTGTCGGGGCCGACGCCGTCCTCGAAGTTGACGCTGTTGATGACCGCCCGACCGCCGAGGCACTCGAGCCCGGCCTCGATCACCTGCGGCTCGGTCGAGTCCAGCATGATCGGCAGGGTGGAGGCGGTGGCGAGCCGGGACGCGACCGCGGTCATGTCGATGGCGCCGTCGCGGCCGACGTAGTCCACGCACAGGTCGATCAGGTGGGCGCCCTCACGCACCGCCTCGCGCCCGATGTCGACGACCTTCTCCCAGTCGGCCGCGAGCATCGCCTCACGAAAGGCCTTGGAGCCGTTGGTGTTCGTGCGCTCGCCGATCATCAGCACGCCGGCGTCCTGGCGGAAGGGCACCGCCGAGTAGAGCGACGCGGCGGATGCCTCGACCACGGGCGTACGCGGGGCGACCGCTCGCCCGCGGACCCGGTCCACCACATGCCGAAGGTGCTCGGGCGTGGTGCCGCAGCAGCCGCCGACGAGGCCGACGCCGTACGACGTCACGAACTGCTCGAGCGCGTCGGCCAGCTCGACGGGCTGCAGCGGATAGACAGCGCCCCGAGGGCCGAGCTGGGGAAGCCCGGCGTTGGGCATCACCGAGATCGGCACGCTGGCGTGGCGACTCAGGAAGCGCAGGTGCTCGCCCATCTCCGCCGGGCCGGTGGCGCAGTTCATCCCGAGAACGTCGATACCGAGTGGCTCCAGCGCCGCCAGCGCCGCACCGATCTCCGAGCCGAGCAGCATCGTGCCGGTCAGCTCGACCGTCACCTGCGCGAGCAGGGCGACCTGGCGGCCGGTCGCGGTCATCGCCCGGCGAGCACCGACGAGGGCTGCCTTGGTCTGGAGCAGGTCCTGGCTGGTCTCGACGAGCACGCCGTCGATGCCGCCCTCGATCATCGCCTCGCACTGCTGCTGGTAGGCGTCGCGCAGCAGGGCGTACGGGGCGTGGCCGAGCGTTGGCAGCTTGGTGCCCGGACCGACGCTGCCGAGGACCCAGCGGGGACGGTCGGGGGTCGCCCACGCGTCAGCCGAAGCCCGGGCGATCCGCGCACCGGCGAGCGCCGTCTCCGCGATGCGGTCGACGATGCCGTACTCCGCGAGGTTGGCGTAGTTGCTGCCGAAGGTGTTGGTCTCGACCACCTCGCAGCCGACCTCGAAGTAGGCGTCGTGGATCGCGCGGACCACATCCGGGCGGGTGATGCTGAGGATCTCGTTGCAGCCCTCGTGGCCCTCGAAGTCCTCGAGCCCGAGATCGTGCTCCTGCAGCATCGTCCCCATCGCGCCGTCGGTGACGACCACCCGCTCGCGCAGGGCCGCGAGCAGGTCCGGACGGGCTGCTGCGACGGGCTTCCTCGACTCTGCTGACACGCGGGGAGCCTACCGGCGGCTTCGCCGATCCCGGGTCCGGGACCGGCTCCGAAAAGGTAGGTTGCGCCACACCCGCCGGCGCGACGAGGAGCACACGTGAACGGCTACACCACGGTCCTGGTCGGCACCGACGGGTCGGAGTCGTCCTTCCTGGCCGTGGACCGGGCGGCCGAGGTCGCCCGGGGCGCGGGGGCCAAGCTGCTGCTCGCCTGTGCCTACCGGCCGATGTCGGCCCGCGAGGTGCGGGACGCCCAAGCCGTCCTCGGCGGTGAGGCCTACAGGGTCTCCGGTTCCACCCCGGCCGAGGACGTGCTGCGGGACGCCGCCGACCGGGCCCGAACCAACGGCCTCGCCGACGTCGAAACCGTCGCTGTGGAGGGTGATCCGGTGGACGAGCTGGTGCGCGTCGCCGATCAGCGGGGCGTCGACCTGGTCGTGGTGGGCAACCGTGGGCTGAACAGCCTCGCCGGCCGGCTGCTCGGCTCCGTGCCTGCCGACATCAGCCACCGGGCAAGCTGTGACGTGCTCATCGTCCACACCACCGGGCGCGCCACGAAGTGAGCGCATCAGCCGCTCCCCCGGGAGGCGGACGAGCCCGTCCGGGCCCTGCCGTGGCCGGCGCCAGGAACCCCGTCTGCCCCCCTAGGCAAACTGCCCCTGACCCCAGGGGCAGTTTGCCTAGGCGCGCGAAGTGAGCATGGGACCGCTGCGGCAGGACCCGCCGGTGGCCGGCGGGCTGGACCTCGACCTGCCCGGGCGCGACGTCCGGCTCCGCGCGACCCGCTGGCCCGGGGCCGGACCGCCGGTCCTGCTCCTGCACGGGCTCGCCTCATCGCGCCGGTTCTGGGATCTGGTCGTCCCGAACCTCGTCGGGCTCCCCGTGGTCGCCCTCGACCAGCGCGGGCACGGTGACAGCGACCGCCCTGCCGGGCCCTACGACGGCGCCACCGTCGCAGCCGACGCGCTGCTTGCACTGGATGCGCTCGGACTGTCCCGGGTGGTGGTCGTCGGCCACTCCTGGGGTGCCTCCATCGCGCTTCGCCTCGCGGCCACAGCACCGGAGCGGGTGCTGGCCGTGGTGGCCCTCGACGGCGGGCTCGGCACGGCCCGCAGCGCGGGGGACACCCGCGAGCAGGCGCGCGAGCGACTCACGCCGCCGCGCTTCGCAGTGCCCGAAGACGAGCTGCGCCAGCGTCTGCGGGACGGGGCCCTGGCCCCGTGGTGGAGCGAGGCGGTGGAGGCCGCCGTCCTGCCCCTTTTCGGAACCGGAGCAGACGGTTTGGTGCGGGCGCGCCTGCCGTTCGAGGCTCACATGGCGATCGTTGACGACCTGCTCGACGACGATGAGCAGGGGCGATTCGGTGTGGTGCGCTGCCCGGCCTGGCTGGTGTCGTGTGAGCCGCTGGCGGGCGGGAACGGCTGGTCGGCGGCGAAGGCGGCGGCCCTTTCCCGGGCCGCCGAGTTGCTGGTCAGCCCCCGGCTGCAGCGCTGGTCCGGTGCGGTCCACGACGTACCGCTGCAGTGGCCCGCTCTCGTCGCAGGTTTGATCCGCGCCGCCGCCGACGAGGTACGGACCGGCGCGACCGGGGCAGGGACAGCGGCATGACCAGCTCGGACCGCCCGCCGTTGCGCCGTCCGGTGCTCATTGCCGCGTTCGAAGGCTGGAACGACGCCGGGGATGCCGCGACGGGGGCGGTGGAGCACCTGGAGCAGGCTTGGGACGCCCAGAAGGTCGCTGCGCTCGACCCGGAGGACTACTACGACTTCCAGGTGAACCGGCCGACGGTGTCCCTTATCGACGGTGTCACCCGCCGCGTCAGCTGGCCGACCACGCGGCTGTCGGTGTGCACCCCGCCCGGCGCCGGCCGCGATGTCGTGCTGGTGCGCGGCCTGGAGCCGAACATGCGCTGGCGGGGGTTCTGCGAAGAGCTGCTCGGGCTCGCGAACGGCCTCGGCACCGAGCTCGTGGTCACCCTCGGCGCGCTGCTGGCCGACAGCCCCCACACCCGACCGGTTCCCGTGAGCGGCACCGCCTCGGACCCCCAGACCACGGCAGCTCTGGGCATGGCGCGAAGCCGCTACGAGGGTCCGACCGGCATCGTCGGCGTCTTCCAGGACCACTGCGTCCAGAGCGGCCTGCCGGCGGTCAGCTTCTGGGCAGCCGTGCCGCACTACGTGTCTTCGCCTCCCTGTCCGAAGGCGACCCTCGCCCTGCTGCGCAAGGTCGAGGACCTGCTCGACCTGCCGGTGCCCCTCGGTGAACTGCCGGAGCAGGCCCGCGCCTGGGAGCGCTCGGTCGACGAGCTCGCTGCCGATGACACCGAGGTCCGTGACTACATCGCCTCGCTCGAGGACCGCGAGCCGGAGGAGGACCTGCCCGAGGCCTCCGGCGAGGCGATCGCCAAGGAGTTCGAGCGCTATCTCAAGCGCGGCGGCGACGAACCGGCCGGCTGAGCCCCACGGGTGCCCCGCCGTCTCATGCGGCCGCGGGATCCAAGATCGTCACAGCCGAGACGTCCGCCGGCTCTGGCACGGGCTGTCCACTGCCTTGCAGCTGGGTGATGTGCTCGGCCATAGCCTGCCGCATCAGCTGCTCGGTCTCCGGTCGCGTGGCTCCGGCGGCGACGACGCCGGGCAGGTCAGGGGAGTACGTCGAGTATCCCGACTCGTCGTCTCCCTCCAACATCACCACGTAACCCCTCATGACTTTCCCTTCTGCAGACCGGCTTGCCTCAGGATGCTCCCTTCGGTGCCAGGCTTCAAGGTGGCGCTCGGCTTGCCTGCTACCGTCACGATGCCGATCTTGATCGGGTGGTGGTAGTGCCGGTGGGACCCGGTCGTCCGCTTGAGGATCCAGCCATCCACCTCGAGCAGGCGGATCACCTCACCGATCTTCATGGCATGGACCAGCCGGCCGGCTGAGCCGGGCGCGCCGGCTCAGCGGAAGCTGCCGGCGATCTGCATCTCGGCGTCGGCGTAGGCCGTGCCCGCCTGGTTCATCAGCTGGCTGATCCCGTCCAACGCGTGCTTGAGCCCCTGGGCGGAGCGCTGCCACTCGTCCCACAGGGCCGTGAAGCGCTGCTGCGCCGCGCCGGCCCAGTCGCCGCCGACGAGCGGGGCGACGGTGTTGCCGAGACCGCGCAGCTGCCCGTCGATCTCGCCCGACCCACGCGAGACCTGCCCGGAAAGGGCCTGCAGCTGCTCCGGGGTGACCTTGATGCCGCTCATGTCCTGCTCCCTCTGCTCGGTGGCGGCCGCGCCGGCCGACCGCTCAGACGCTAGACAGCCGAGCCCTCGCGCGGGGGGGTCGGCGCGGATCTGTGGACAACTCCCGCCAGCGAGACGCCTAGCAGCGCGTCGATGGCGTCCCGCAGAAGCGCCGGCGCGCCCGGGTCGTCGCCCGGAGCAGCGCTCCACTGGTCCACGACCGCCAGCGCAGCGGGCGTGTCGAGATCGTCGGCAAGGGCCCGGCGCACCGCGGTGACGGCGGCGTCGCCGGACGGACCGGTTGTCCGTGCGACCGCGGCGCGCCAGTCGGACAGCCGATGCTGCCCGGTCTCGAGCACCCGGTCGGTCCACTCCCGGTCGCTGCGGTAGTGGGCGCCCAGCAGGGCCAATCGCAGCGCTCCCGCCTCCACCCCAGCTGCCAGCAGCCGGGACACGAACACCAGGTTTCCCCGGGACTTGCTCATCTTCTCGCCGTCCAGCCCGACCATTCCGGCATGGACGTAGACCCCGGCGTAGGGCCAGGTCCCGGTGCCCACCTCGGCGTGCGCGGCGGTCATCTCGTGATGGGGGAACGCGAGGTCGGACCCGCCGCCCTGCACGTCGTGTCGCCGGCCCAGCCGGTTCAACGCGATGGCGGCGCACTCGACGTGCCATCCGGGGCGGCCCGGCCCGAGCGGTGAGGCCCAGGAGGGCTCCCCGGGCCGCGCTGCGAGCCACAGCAGCGGGTCCAGCGGGTTCTTCTTACCGGTCCGCTCGGGGTCGCCACCACGCTCCGCCGACAGGGTCAGCATGGTGTCGGCGGACAGCCCCGCCACCTGGCCGAAGTGCGGCGCCGCATCGACCGCGAAGTAGACGTCCTCACCGCCCGACGGCGCCGTCACCCGGTAGGCCGCGCCGGCCTCGAGCAGCTCCACGACGAACGCGGCGATCTCGTCCATCGCTTCCACCGCACCGACGTAATGGCTCGGCGGCAGCACCCGCAACGCAGTCATGTCCTGCCGGAACAGCTCCGTCTCGCGCTGCGCGACGAGCGTCCAGTCGACCGCATCGCGCGCTGCCCGCTCGAGCAAGGGGTCGTCGATGTCAGTGACGTTCTGCACGTAGTCGACGGCGTAGCCGCGGTCACGCCACAGGCGCACGAGCGTGTCGAAGGCCAGATACGTGGCTGCGTGACCCAGGTGAGTCGCGTCGTACGGCGTGATGCCGCACACGTAGAGCCGGGCGGTCGGGCCGCTGGGCCGCACCTCGGACCGGCCACCGGTTGCGGTGTCGTGCAGCAGCAGCGGTACGGCGCCGGCGACGCCCCCGACGACGGGAACGGCGGCGGCGGGCCAGGACTGCATCGGGCCAGCCTACGACGGTCAGAAGGGCGGCCAGGGGATCGCCGGCCAGTCGGCGGAGGGCTCCGGGAAGCACCCGTCGGCCAGCAGCCGGTCCACGCGCGTCGCGGTCGCCCGCACCTCCCGAACGGTCAGCAGGGCGTGCAGAGCCTCACCCAGCGCGCACCGCAGCTCCTCGCGCAGGGCGGCCAGGGTGGCGACGGCCTCGGGCGGCAACGGCGTGCCACGCCACTGCCACAGCAGGGTGCGCAGCTTGTCCTCGGTCGAGAAGCAGATGCCGTGGTCGACCCCCTGCACCCGGCCGTCGGCGCGCGGCAGCAGGTGACCGCCCTTGCGGTCGGCGTTGTTGATCACGGCGTCGAGGACGGCCATGCGCCGCAGGTCCGGATGGTCGCTGCGCGCCAGCGCCCCCAGATCCACGCCCTCGTCGACGTCCACCCACAGCTGGCACATGCCCGTCCCGAACGGGCCCTCCCGCATCACGGTCGGTGGCACGACGTCCCAGCCGGTCGCCTGAGAGACGAGGTAGGCCGCCACCTCGCGGCCGGCGAGCGTGCCGTCCGGGAAGTCCCAGAGCGGGCGCTCGCCGCGTACCGGCTTGTAGACGACGGCGGCGCTCGTCCCGTCCAGTTCGGCGACGCAGTAGAGAGTGGCGTTGCTCGCGTCCACCAACCGGCCCTCGACCGACAGCTCGCCTTCGCGCAGCAGGCGCAGCACCTCGTCGAGCTCGAGGGTCGCGGTCACCCGACCAGTGTCGGGCAGCGGGCCGTCAGGCGCAGCATCAGTGCCGCTCAGCGGCGGTGCCCGTTCTGGCGCGGGCAGATGTGACCCTCGGGATCCAGCGGCAGGGCGCAGAGCGGGCAGGGCGGCCGACCCGCGGCCACGACGCGCTGCGCCCGCTGGATGAAGGCCCTAGCCATCTCGGCCGTCAGCAGCACCCGCAGCGCCGGCGGGCCCTCCTCGGTCTCGGTCAGGGGCTCGACCTGCGGTGAGCCCTCCTTCTCGGGCGGCGCCAGCGCCTCGACGACCACCTTGGCCGTCTCGCCGTCCCACGCCAGACCCATCGTGCCGACCCGGAACTCCTCCTCGACCGGTGCGTCCAGCGGCGCGGTGTCCTCGAGCTCGGCCGGGGCCACCGCGGGCACCTCGCCGACGCCGCGGCGGCGCACCTCGTCCAGCAGCTCCCCGAGCCGTTCGGCGAGCACCATGACCTGCGCCTTCTCGAGCGCGACCGAGACGGTGCGACCGGCTCCGCTGGCCTGCAGGTAGAACGTCCGATCGCCGGGCTGGCCGACCGTGCCGGCGACGAAGCGCTCGGGCGGGTCGAAGACGAACAGCTGACGGGGCACACCGCGACCTTAGTCGGCTCCGCTACCCGCTCCGCCGCCGACGGGAGCATCCGAGCTCGCCTTGCGGCGCCGACCCTTCTTGCCGGCGGGCAGCAGATCGGCGACGCCGCCTCCGGTGTCGTTGACGCGGACGACGAACGGGCGCAGCTCGGTGTAGCGGATCACCGTGACCGAACACGGGTCGATCATGATCCGCTGGAACTGGTCCAGGTGCAGGCCCATGGCGTCCGCGACGATGGCCTTGATGACGTCGCCGTGCGAGCAGGCCAGCCAGGTCGCGTCGGCGCCGAGCCGGGAGTTCCAGTCACGTACGGCGGTGACTGCCCGCACCTGTGTATCCCGAAGGGCTTCTCCCTCCGGACCCGGGAACACCACCGCTGACGGATGGGCCTGCACCACCTTCCAGAGCGGCTCCTTGCCCAGCTCCTTGAGTGGCCGGCCGGTCCAGTCGCCGTAGCGGCACTCCCCCAGGCGGTCATCGACCTGCAGCTCGACGTCGCGGCCGAGAAGGATCGCCGCGGCGGTGTCGAGGCACCGGTCGAGCGGGCTCGAGACGACGGCGCTCAGCGGCAGCGGCCGCAGCCGCTCGGCGACGGACGCGGCCTGCTTCTCGCCGCGCTCGTCGAGGTGCAGGCCGGGGGTCCAACCGGCGAGCACCGGCCCGGTCAGGTGCGTGAGGCCGTGCCGGACGAGGACGACGGTGGTCACGGATGAAACCTAGCCGGGCACCGGTCCTGCCCCGTTCAGAGCCAGCCCTTGCGCTTGAAGAAGGCGAACAGCAGGACGACGGAACCGACCAGCAGCACCGTCGAGGCGACGAAACCGCTGGCCTGCTGCGAGCCGGGGAACGGCACGTTCTGCCCGAAGTAGCCGGTGACTGCCGTCGTTGCCGCCAGGATCGCCGCGTAGGCCGTCAGCCGGAAGATGGTCTCGTTGAGCCGGTTGCTGGCGAGGGTGAGGTTCGTGTCAAGGATCGTCCCCAGCAGATCGCGCAGGCCGTCGATGTCGTTCGTCGCGCGCTGCACGTGGTCGTCGACGTCCCGCAGGTACGGGGCGATCCGCTCGTCGACAAGGCCGACCTCAGGCCGCAGCATCGTGCCCACGACGTCGCGCATGGGCAGCACCGCGCGGCGCAGCTGGGTCAGGGCCTTGCGCAGTGCGAAGGACCGGCGCTGAAGGTCTCCGCCGACCTGCTGCTCGTCGAACAGCAGGTCCTCGAGCTCCTCCGCCTCGTCGTCGAGCACCGCGACGGCGGCGGTGTGCCCGTCCACGAGGTGGTCGACCAGCCCGTGCGTGAGGAAGGCGATGCCCGACGCAGTCAGCTCGGGGGTGCCGTCCCACCGGTCGAGCAGCGACTGAAGCTCCAGCAGGTCGTCCTTGCGTACGGTCACCAGCGCCCGTGGGGTGATGAAGGCGGCGATCTCGCCCGTCCGCAGCAGGAGCTCGTCCGGTGCACACGACACGGCGTAGGCCGCGAGGAAGGCGTGGTCGGGATAGCGGTCGAGCTTGGGGCGCTGGTGCTCGTGCAGGGCGTCCTCGATCGCGAGCGGGTGCAAGCCGAACTCCTCGACGACGACGTCCATGTCGCCGAGCGAGGGGCGCAGGAGATCCAGCCACACGACCGTGTCCGGCTCGAGCAGGTGGTCGCTGATGTCATCCACCGGGAACCCCTCGAGCGCCAGCTCCCCCGCCCGGTAGAGCCGGGTGTGGGCCTGGCAGCCGGTCGGGCTCTGGGCCCGGCAGGACGTCGCTGAGGTCGGCTGCGTCTGGTCGATGCTCATGGCGGCAAGCCTGCCAGGCGCGCTCAGGTGAAGGCGAGCACCCCGAGCACGATGGCGCCGAGCGCCACCCGGTAGGGCACGAACGCGACGATCGAGTTGCGGGCCACGAACTTGAGCAGGAAGGCGATCGAGGCGTAGGCCACGACGAACGACACGACCGTCCCGACGACCACCGGGCCGGCACCCACGCTGCCGTCGAGGGCGGAGGGGAGCTCGAGTGCGCCGGCGGCCGTGAGCGCCGGAATGGCGAGGAAGAACGACATGCGGGTGGCGGTCACCCGGTCGATCCCCAGCAGCAGGCCGGCCGAGATCGTCGCACCGGAGCGGGACACCCCTGGGACGAGCGCGACACACTGGGCCAGGCCGATGAGCAGGCCGTCCCGGATCGTCACCTCCGGCTCACCGCGCTCCTGGGTGGCGCGTCGCTCGGCGAGCACCATCACCGCGCTCCAGGCGATGAGGGCGATCCCGACGGTGGTGAGCGAGCGGAGCACCGGCCCCTTGATGACGTCGCGGAACAGCAGTCCCACCACACCGATCGGCAGCGAGCCGAGCACGACGGCCAGGGTGAAGCGCCAGTCGTCGGTCTTGCGTCCGGCGCTCGTACGCACGCCGCGGGCGAAGCCGCGGGCGAACCGAGCGATGTCCTTGGCGAAGAAGATCAGCACGGCGAGGATGGCGCCGCTCTGGATGACCGCCGTGAACGCGGTGACCGACGGGTCGTCGACCTCGAGGCCCAGCAGCCCCTCGGCGATCGTCAGGTGACCGGTGCTGGACACGGGCAGGAACTCCGTCAGCCCCTCGACAACGCCGAGGATGACCGCGTCGAGCAGCCCGAGGCTCACGAGGGGTCCTTCCGGCTCGATCGGCGTTCAACCAGGACGCGTCGGGCGACCAGGGCGGCTAGTGCCAGACGGTAGAGCGCCGGGCCGGTGGCACTGCGGCCGGGGCGCTGCTGCTGGATCCAGGTCGCGGCGGCGCCGGCGAGCCCTGCGCAGGTGGCGCCGATGGCGAGTGACGGGCAGAGGGTGCGCAGGGTGGTGCGGTCCGCGCGCGTCAGGGTGAGCGCCGCTGCGCCGGCCGTGACCGGCAACGACATGAGCAGCGAGAACCGCTGGGCAGCGACGCGCTCGACCCCGGCGGCGCGCAGTGCGGTCAGCGTCGCACCGGACCGGGAGACGCCCGGGGCGAGCGCGGCCACCTGGGCGAGAGCGGCGTACGTGGTTTCGCGGGCCCCGATGCTCCGGTCCCCGCCACCACGTTCCTTGATCATCAGGAGGTTGCCGTCCGACTCGCCTGGCGTGTCGGACGGCGACTTCCTGATGATCTTGGGGGGCCGGAGGTCGGATGCGGAGGCGTCGTTTCCCGCGCGACGGTCGGCCAGCCAAAGCAGCGCACCCGCCCCGGCGAGCAGGACGGCCAGCTGCGGCGGCCGGCCGAGCCGCTGCTCGACCCGGTCGGCGGCAAGCGCCCCCGCGGCGGCGGCCGGCAGGCAGGAGCCGACCAGCAGGGCCGCCGTCCGTCCGTCGAGCGAGCGCAGTTCCCGGCGCAGCACGACCGCGATGCCGAGGCACGACCCGGCGTGCAGCCCGGCGGCGAAGGTCGTGCGGGCCGGCGGCTGCTCCCAGCCGAGCAGCCAGGGCAGCAGGACCAGCTGCGCCGAGGAGGAGACCGGGACGACCTCGGCCACCCCTTGCGCCAGCCCCAGGACCGCCGCCTGCGAGCGGTTCAGTCCCCCACGCCCGCAAGCTCGAGCGCCTCGACGGCGGTGCGCAGGGTCGCCTGCTGCTGCTCGAGCGTCCCGTCGAAGCCTGCCGACAGCGTGAGGGTCGTCACCCCGCTCGCGGCCAGCACCTGCATCCGCTCGGCGATCCGCTCCTTGCTGCCGAGCAGGGAGGTGGCGTTGAGGAAGTCGTACGGGACGGCGGCGGCTGCCGCTTCGTACTCCCTTGCCAGGTAGTGGTCTTGGATGTTCTTTGCCGCATCCTCGAAGCCCATGCGTACCGCCAGCTGGTTGTAGAAGTTTCTCTCGCGGCTGCCCATCCCGCCGACGTAGAGCGCGGCATACCAGCGGACCGGGTCGGCGCAGGCACGCGGGTCGTCGCCGACCACGATCGGCATCGTCGGCACCACGTCGAAGCCGGCCATCGTCTTGCCCACCTTGGCCCGACCGGTGGTGATCGAGGCGAGCGACTGGGGCGCCTGGTCGGCGGAGTAGAAGATCGCCAGCCAGCCGTCGAACAGCTCACCGGACAGCTCGAGGTTCTTCGGCCCGACGGCCGCGAGATACATCGGGATGCGCTCCCGGACCGGGTGCACCGTGAGTCGCAGCGCCTTGCCCGGCCCATCGGGCAGCGGCAAGACGTAGTGCTGGCCGTCGTACTGCACCTTCTCGCGGCGCAGCGCCAGCTTGACGATGTCGCTGTACTCCCTCGTGCGGGCCAGCGGCTTGTCGAAGCGCACGCCGTGCCAGCCCTCCGACACCTGCGGTCCGGAGACGCCGAGGCCGAGGCGGAAGCGGCCACCGGACAGGGTGTCGAGGGTGGCGGCCGTCATCGCGCAGTTGGCCGGGGTCCGTCCCGGGATCTGGAAGATGGCCGACCCGATGTCGATCCGCTTGGTCTGCGCGGCGACCCACGCAAGGACCGTCGGCGCATCCGAGCCGTAGGCCTCTGCGACCCAGGCGACGGCGAAGCCGAGGTCGTCCGCGGTCTTCGCGAGGGCGAGGTTGTCGGCGTCGTTCCCGCCACCCCAGTAGCCCAGGTTCAGGCCGAGCTTCACGTCCGGGCTCCTCGCCATCAATGTGGGCTCTGTCGGTGTGCCGGCAGCGTAGCCACCCGCGCTCCGCTAGCGTCGCGCCCAAAGAAGGAGCGACGGTGAAGCAGCGTCACCTGGGCCGCAGCGGTCTGATCGTGTCCCGACTCGCGCTCGGCACGATGACCTGGGGCCGCGACACCGACGAGGACGACGCCGCAGCGCAGCTCATGGCCTTTCGCGAGGCGGGCGGCACGCTTGTCGACACCGCCGACGTCTACGCCGGCGGGGCGAGCGAGCGGGTGCTCGGGCGGCTGCTGACCGAGGTGGTGCCCCGCGACGAGGTGCTCGTCGCGACCAAGGCCTACGGCGAGACCGGTCCCGGGCCGATGGGGCGTGGCACCTCGCGCGGCCACCTGCTCTCGGCGCTGGACGCCTCCCTCGCCCGACTGCAGACCGACCACGTCGACCTGTGGCAGCTGCACGCCTGGGATCCGGTCACCCCGTGGGAGGAGGCCATGGCGGCCCTCGACACGGCGGTCACCTCCGGTCGGGCCCGCTATGCCGGGGTGTCGAACTACTGCGGCTGGCAGCTCGCGGCGACGGCCACCCACCAGCGCGGCTGGCCCGGGCGTGCGCCGCTGGTCTCGGACCAGGTGGAGTATTCCCTGCTGCAGCGCGGGATCGAACGGGAGGTCGTGCCGGCCGCGCTGTCCCTGGGCGTCGGCCTGCTGCCTTGGTCACCGCTCGGCCGGGGTGTGCTCACCGGGAAGTACCGCAACGGCCCGCCGGCCGACAGCCGTGGGGCCTCCGCCCACTTCGCCGGGTTCGTCGAGCCCTATCTCGACGACCGGGCCCGCTCGGTCGTGGATGCGGTGTTGACCGCCGCCGACGGGCTGGGCGTGTCCCCCGTCGCTGTCGCCCTGGCCTGGGTGCGGGACCGGCCCGGTGTCGTCGCGCCGATCGTCGGCGCGCGCACCGCCGCGCAGCTGAAGGCCTCGCTGGCGGCTGAGCCCGTGGAACTGCCGGCGGCGATCCGCAGCGCCCTCGACGACGTGTCGGCGATCGACCGCGCCTACCCGGAGACGATGCCGCGCTGGTCCTCGGACGACCTGGAGGACTGAGCGCATGCCGTACGAGTACCGCGCGGTGCGCATCCCGCCCGACGCCGACCGGGACCAGACCCGCGAGCTGCTGTCGATCCATGCGGAGTACGGCGACTGGGAGCTCGCCCGTCACGAGATCTGGCCGGGCGGGCGGCGCCAGGTCACCGTCCGCCGACGGGTGCGGGCCGAGCCGCTGCCGCCGTTGCCGACCTGACCGGCTGGCGACCGCGGCCTTCGGGCTACGGCCAGTCCACCTCGGCGACGAGGGTGGACATCTCCACGTCGAGCAGGTCGCTGCGAGGCCGCTCGACATACGCGCCGTCCACCAGGTGCCAGCAGCGGACGGTGCGCCCCTCCGGGTCGGCAACCATCAGCTCGTCCACGCCGTGCGCGGCGTAGAAGTCGAACTTCGTGAAGGTCTCGTCATCGGGTGACAGCACCTCGAGGACCAGCGGGGCAGTCGGGACGTAGAGCACGCCGGGGGACTCGCGGTAGTAGCCGGCGTCAGGCACCCGGAAGTTGTCCTTCTCACCCAGGTTGAACGAATCACCGGACAGCAGGCCTGCCAACCGGGCTCGTGGCTCCAGGGCGTAGACCAGCTGGCTCTTCAGCCGACCGTGGTTGCTGTGCGCGAAAGGCGCCATGACATAGACCCCGTCCCAGACCTCGTCGCGCCGGTCGAGCCCAAGGGAACGGCGACGCTCGATCAGCTCCGCGACCTCTTTGTGCTCGCCCAGCACAATCGTCTTCACGGCGTCATCCTTTCGTCGACACCCGAGTCTGTGCGAGTTGTCAACAGGCGTCCAGGAAGCGGTCGAGCACCCGGACGCCGAACGTCAGCGACTCGAGCGGCACCCGCTCATCCACCCCGTGGAACATCCCGGAGAAGTCCAGCCCAGCAGGCAGTCTCAACGGTGAGAAGCCGAAGCAGCGCATCCCCAGCCGGCTGAAGCTCTTGGCGTCAGTGCCACCCGAGAGCATGTACGGGATGGTGCGCGCACCCGGGTCCTCGGCTTTCAGCACGCGGGACATCGCCTCGACCAGCGCCCCCTCGAACTCGGTCTCGAGGGCGATGTCGTAGTGCACGTATTCGCGCACGATGTCTGGGCCGAGCACCTCGTCCAGCTCGCGCTCCCAGTCGTCGGCGAAGCCCGGCAGGTAACGCCCGTCAACCATGGCCGAGGCCGAGCCCGGGATGACGTTGTGCTTGTAGCCCGCGTCGAGCATGGTCGGGTTGGCCGTGTTGCGCAGCGTCGCGCCAATGATGCGGGCCAGCGGCCCGAGCTTCGCGACCGTGGCTGCGAGGTCGTCGGGGTCGAGTTCGATGCCGAAGGCGCCGCTGATCTCGTCGAGAAATGCCCGTACCGTCTTGGTGACGTGCACCGGGAACTCGTGCGCTCCCAGCCGCGCGACTGCTTCGCAGAGGTTCGTCACCGCGTTGTCGGTGCTGATCATCGAGCCGTGACCGGCGGTCCCGTTGGCGGTGAGCCGCATCCAGGCCATGCCCTTCTGGGCGGTCTCGATCAGGTAGAGCCGCAGGTCGTCGTTGACCGACAGCGAGAAGCCGCCCACCTCGCTGATCGCCTCGGTGCAGCCCTCGAACAGCTGCGGCTGATTTCGGACGAGCCATTGCGCGCCGAAGACGCCGCCGGCCTCCTCGTCGGCGACGAAGGCGAGCACGACGTCGCGGGCGGGTTTTCGCCCCGTGCGCAGTCGATCTCGTACGACGGCAAGGGTCATCGCGTCCATGTCGAGCATGTCTATCGCGCCGCGACCCCACAGCGCGCCGTCGGCGATCTCGCCGGCGAACGGGTCGTACGTCCACTGCTTGGGTTCGGCGGGCACGACATCGAGGTGGCCGTGGATGAGCAGGGCCGGACGGGTACGGTCCTCGCCCTCGACCCGGGTCACGACGCTGGTGCGCTTCGGTGCCGACTCGAAGATCTCCGGCCGGAGGCCGACTTCGGAGAGCTTCTCGGCGACGTACTCCGCCGCCTCCCGCTCCCCCTTGCCACGGCCGGTTCCGTCGTTGACACTCGCGAACCGGATCAGGTCCCGGCACAGCTCGACGGCCTCGTCCTGCGGATCGACCGATGTCATCAGCGCGCTCCCGTCTCGGGCCCCCGCTCGAAACCGTAGCGCCGGACGCGGCCACGCTAGAGTCGTTGCGGTCTGCTGCAGGTCAGCGGGCGCACTCGTCCGAGTGGCGGAATGGCAGACGCGCAGCGTTGAGGTCGCTGTGTCCGAAAGGACGTGGGGGTTCAACTCCCCCCTCGGACAC
>JBBSKF010000056.1:0-19560 GCA_038256525.1 Mycobacteriales bacterium
ACGGCTACCTCGCCGACCCGACCTACGCGGTGGAGTGCCTCACCGTCGCTGCCGAGGCGGGCGCCGACGTGCTGGTGCTCTGCGACACCAACGGCGGCATGCTGCCGTACCGGCTCGCCGACATCGTCGGGGCGGTGGTCGCCACCGGCCTGCGGGTCGGCATCCACGCGCACAACGACACCGCCTGCGCGGTGGCCAACTCGCTGGCCGCGATCGACGTCGGGGCGACCCACGTGCAGGGCACCGCGAACGGCTACGGCGAGCGTTGCGGCAACGCCGATCTGTTCAGCGTCATCTCGGCGCTCGAGGTCAAGACGGGTCGGCAGGTGCTGCCACCCGGCCGGCTGGTCGAGCTGGGCCGGGTCGCGCACGCCGTGGCCGAGGTCGCCAACATCGCCCCCGACGCCCACCAGCCGTGGGTCGGGTCCAGCGCCTTCGCGCACAAGGCGGGGCTGCACGTCAGCGCCATCAAGGCCGACCCCGACCTCTACCAGCACGTCGACCCGGCGGTCGTCGGCAACGACATGCGGCTGCTCGTCTCCGAGCTCGCCGGCCGCGCCACGATCGAGCTGAAGGGCAAGGCGCTCGGCCTCGAGCCGGACCGCGACACGGTCCTGCGGGTCATCGAGCGGGTCAAGGATCTCGAATCGGTGGGCTACAGCTTCGAGGCGGCCGAGGCCAGCTTCGAGCTGTTGCTGCGCGAGGAGATGGGCGAGCGTCCGCGGTTCTTCCGGCTGGAGTCCTGGCGGGTCATCGTCGAGAGCCGGGGCGGCGAGGTGGTCTCGGAGGCGACCGTCAAGCTGCACGCCAAGGGTGAGCGGATCGTCGCGACCGGCGAGGGCAACGGCCCGGTCAACGCGCTGGACAACGCGATGCGGCAGGCGCTGCAGGCGCTTTACCCCGGGCTCGCCAGGCTCGACCTGGTCGACTACAAGGTGCGCATCGTCAGCGGCGAGCACGGCACCGACGCCGTCACCCGGGTCCTGGTCGAGACCTCCGACGGTGTCACCGAGTGGGACACGGTCGGCGTGCACGAGAACGTGATCCAGGCGTCGTGGCAGGCGCTCGAGGAGGCCTACACCACCGGTCTGCTTCGCCAGGGGATCGAGACCGACCGGTAACGTCGCCCGGGTGCGCATCGCCCGCTTCTCCGTGTCCGGCGAGATCGCGTACGGGATCGTGCAGGGTCCGGGGGAGGACCCCTCGGAGCTGTCCCTCGTCCGGCTCCAGGGGCACCCGCTGTTCGAGCCGACGCCGACGGGTGAGGTGTTCGGGATGTCGGCCGTCCGCCTGCTCGCCCCCACCTCGCCGATCAACGTCGTCTGCGTCGGCAAGAACTACGCCGACCATGTCGCGGAGATGGCCGGCCTCACCGGGGCGCCGGCAGACGCCGAGGTGCCGACGGTCTTCCTCAAGCCGGCCACCTCCGTCATCGGTCCAGGCGACCCGGTCCGGCTGCCCGCGGGCGCCGGTCGCGTCGACCACGAAGCCGAGCTCGCGGTCGTGATGGGCCGCCCGGCAAGGGATCTGACGCCGGGGAACGCGCTGTCGCACGTCTGGGGCTACACCGCGGCCAACGACGTGACGGCGCGCGACCAGCAGAAGAGCGACGGGCAGTGGACGCGCGGGAAGGGTCACGACACGTTCTGCCCGCTCGGGCCGTGGCTCGAGACCGACCTCGACCCGGCCGACCTGCGGGTCCGCTGCGAGGTGGACGAGGTGCTGCGCCAGGACGGCTCGACCGCGGCGCTTCTCCATGACGTACCAGCGATTCTTGTGTTCATCACCTCCTTCATGACGTTGCTGCCGGGGGACGTGGTGCTCACCGGGACACCTGCGGGCGTCGGGCCACTGGTCGCGGGCAACACGGTCGCGGTCAGCATCGAGGGCGTCGGCACCCTCACCAACCCGGTCGTGGCCCGATGAGCGTCCGGGTGCGCGTGGCACCGTCGCCGACCGGCGATCCACACGTCGGCACCGCATACATGTCCCTGTTCAACCTGGCCTTCGCACGCCAGCAGGGGGGCGAGTTCCTGCTCCGGGTCGAGGACACCGACCGGGCTCGCTTCCGGGCCGACAGCGAGCAGCAGGTCTACGACATGCTGCGCTGGCTGGGCTTGGACTGGGACGAGGGGCCGGACAAGGGCGGGCCGCGCGGGCCGTACCGGCAGAGCGAGCGGCTGGAGACCTACCGCCCGCATGTCGAACAGCTGATCGCCGACGGGCACGCCTACCTGTGCTGGTGCTCGGGGGCCCGGCTCGCCGAGATGCGCGAGGACCAGCAGAAGCGCAAGCTGCCGACCGGCTACGACCGGCGCTGCGTCGGTCTCGACCGCGCTGCGCGGGCAGCCCTGCCGGGCTTCTCAGACCCCCCGGTCGTACGCATGTTCGTGCCCGACGACCCGCCCCTGCGGTTCCACGACCTCGTCCGCGGCGAGGTCTCGGCGCCCCGCCCGGACGACCAGGTGTTGCTCAAGGCGGACGGCTTCCCGACATATCACCTCGCGGTGGTGGTCGACGACCACCTCATGGGGATCACCCATGTCGTGCGCGGCGAGGAGTGGATCTCCTCGACCCCGAAGCACCTGCTGCTGTTCGACTGGCTCGGCTGGGACCGGCCGGCGTTCGCGCACATGCCACTGCTGCGCAACATCGACAAGTCGAAGATCTCCAAGCGGAAGAACCCGGCCGCTCGGCTGACGTGGTTCGTCGAGCAGGGCTATCTGCCGGAGGCATTGCTGAACTTCCTCGGCCTGCTGGGGTATTCGCTTCCTGGCGAGCAGGAGATCTTCACCTTCGAGCAGATGTCGCAGAGCTTCGACTGGGCCCGGGTCAACACCGTCGGGCCGGTCTTCGACCTCGACAAGCTGGCCTGGCTCAACGGGCATTACATGCGCGAGTTGTCGGAGCCGGACTTCGCTGGACGCACGTTGCCGTTCCTGCAGGGTGCCGGGCTCGTGGGGGACCCGGCGTCGCCTGTCGAGCTCGCGGCGCTGGCGGCCGTCGTGCCGCTGGTGCAGACCCGGGTCGCCGTGCTGTCCGAGGTGCCCGCGCTCGTGCGCTTCCTGTTCACGCCTGAGGAGTCCTTCCAGGTGGAGTCGGGGGCGGTCGAGAAGGCGCTGACGCCGGCCAACGCGCCGGTGCTCGCGGCCGCAGCCGAGGCGCTGGACGGGCTGCAGGACTGGACGGGGGTGTCGGTCCAGGCGAGGATCGACGCAGCGCTGCTCGAGGGCGGGCTGGGCCTCAAGCGCGGCAAGGCCTACCTCCCGCTGCGGGCCGCCGTCTGCGGTGCGTCGATCTCCCCGCCGTTGCCTGAGTCGATGGCGCTGCTCGGCCGCGAGCGCACGCTGTGCCGGCTGCGGGCGGGGGCTGCGCTGGCGGCCGACCGGGAGACCGCCGAGCGGGGCCCCGGGGTCGGCTAGACTCTCCCGCGGACCGGCGAGGGCGTGATCCTCGGCGGTCGCCATGGGGTATGGGGTAATTGGCAGCCCGGCGGTTTCTGGTTCCGTTAGTCTTGGTTCGAGTCCAGGTACCCCAGCGCACGAACTGGCCCGCGAGGGTCGGACAACTTCATCTCACTAGGGCCCCGTCATCTAGCGGCCTAGGATACCGCCCTCTCACGGCGGGTACGCGAGTTCAAATCTCGTCGGGGCTACGATTTCCTCCCTGAGAGACCGCTCTCCTGCGGCGGACCTTCAGGAGCAGGCGTGGTCGTTTGCACCTCGCCGGCGTACCGCTCGATCAGCATGTAGGCGTAGTCGAGTTTGTCCGTGACCCGCTGACCTTTGGGCTGAACAGTCGTCCACAACTCCAAGTTCTCCGGCCGGTTGTCCACTCGGTCACCATTTTTGTGATGCACGACCTCGTCGGCGCGCAGGGGTCGTCCGAGTTGCCGGGCCATCACCAGGCGATGCTCCAGTTCCTTCTTTCGTCCAGGGGGTACGAACGGGCGCATGTCCGCCGAGACGGCGACGAGCCAGTAGCCGTGGCTGAGTGAGCCTCCGGCGTTTCTCTGACGAATCGGGCCGCCCGCGAGGGGATCGCCGTACAGCTGCTTGCGACGCGCATGCGTGCGGCAGTGCCCGCCACTGTGCCCGCCTCGTGGGCAGTCCTCGACGGCACAGAGGTCTCTCGCAGGACGGCTGAGCGGCACATCGGCTTTGACGTCACCCTGTCGTGACCAACGCAAGTAGTGGCCATGGCACCACCCCCTTGTGACGGCCAGGCGACCGCACGTTGGGACCTTGCACCCCTTCGGTGCCTCGTCCGCTTTTACCGCGCCGTTCCGACGCCATTGCTTGTAATGGCGTCCACACAACTGACGCGCGTATACGGGCCGTTCACAGTCAGCCGCCTCGCACAATCCGACCACCTCCATGCGCAATCTTCTCGCCGGGGTCCGACAGTTTTTTTCTTACGTCGGCCGGAAGACGAGGTGCTCGTCGGCATGGTCAAACAGTACGATTCTTGAACGGCGGGCGGTCCTGGAGGGTCGGCTCATCGTGAACACTTGATGCCAATGCGTAGCCCAAGTTCGATGCCGACGCGGCGTGCCAGCTGCCGTGCCGTACCAGGCGCAGCGCCTCGGCGCCGGATCGGGCCTGCGGGTCGGCCGTGAGGCAGCCGGCGAGGGTGGAGTAGGACTTCGTCGCCTCCAAATCTCCTCGGGGCTACGTTTTGACCGTCTAGAGAGCCAGTTGTCCGAACTCGGACAGCACGCCTTCTGCACTTCGCGGAGCCCCTGTTACCGGATCCAGGTCCATTCCCAGGGCTTTCCGGGCCTCGGGGTCGTAGTGGAACAGCAGGGCGTAGGCGAAGGCGAGTTTGTCCTCGACCCGCTGGCCCTTGGGCTGGGATGTGTTCCACAGTTCGAGGTTCTCGGGCCGGTTGTCGAGCCGGTCACCATTCTTGTGGTGCACGACCTCGTCGGCGCGGAGCGGACGTCCGAGTTGCTGCGCCATCACCAGACGGTGTTCCAGTTCAGCCTTACGGCCAGGTGGGACAAGATGTTGAAGATCCGCCGGCACCGCGATGTTCCAGTAACCGTGGCTGAGGGAGCCACCGGCGTTCCTCGAACGGATGGGGCCACCCGCAAGCGGATCGCCGTACAGTTGCTTGCGACGGGCATGGGTGCGGCAGTGACCGCCGCTGTGCCCGCCTCGCTCACAGTCCCCAATGGCACAGACGTCTCTCACTGGACGGCTGAGTGGCACATCGGCTTTGACGTCACCCTGTCGTGACCAGCGCAAGTAGTGGCCATGACACCATCCCCTTGTGACGGCCAGGCGACCGCACGTCGGGACCTTGCACTCTTTCGGTGCCACTTCCGATTTCACCGCGCCGTTCCGACGCCATTGCTTGTAATGGCGTCCACACAACTGACGCGCGTATACGGGCCGTTCACAGTCAGCCGCCTCGCACAATCCGACCACCTCCATGCGCAATCTTCTCGCCGGGGTCCGACAGTTTTGTCCGGAGAATCGAGCGGTCCGAGGACGACGAGCAGTGGCTGTTCCGCCGCAACGAGGGCGTGCGGTTGCTGGTGTCGGGAATATCGCGTCACGCCTGAAGGAGTGCGAGTGCCGTATCTCATCTCCGAGACCGTGCTGTTGTTCAAGGCGGCGCGAGCCCGCCCGGCGGACGAGGACGATCTTCGCAAGACACTCCCGACGCTCACCCGACACGCCCGCAACTGATTGATGCCAGTTCGAACGGGTCCATCCAGACCATGCGTGGTTGGTGTGGCTGCGCGCGTGAGTGGGTAGCGGTCAGGCGCCCGCGCCGAGCTCCACCGCCGCCGCGCAGACCGCCTCCGCGTGCAGGCGCCCGGGGGACCGGGTCAGCCGCTCCACCGGGCCGCTGACGCTCACGGCGGCCAGCACCCGGCCGTCGCTCGCCCGCACCGGCGCCGACACCGAGGCGACACCCGGCTCGCGTTCGGCGACCGAGAAGGCCCAGCCGCGCCGGCGGACGGCTGCGAGGGTGCGGGCCGTGAATGCCGCTTCGCTGACGAGCCCGTCGTCCGGCGACCAGGCCAGCAGGACCTGCGCCGCGGACCCGGCCGTCATGGGCAGGAAGGACCCGACGGGGACAGTGTCCCGCAGCCCGCTGCCCCGCTCCGCGGCGGCGACGCAGATGCGGTGCTCACCCTGCCGGCGGTACAGCTGGGCGCTCTCGCCGGTCGCCTCGCGGAGCCCCGGCAGCACGCTGCCCGCTCGGGCGAGCAGGGCGTCGCCGGCGGGCACCGCGGCGAGCTCACCCAACCGGGGGCCGCACCGCCAGCGGCTCTCGCCGTCGCGGGCGAGCAGCCGGTGCACCTCGAGGGCCACGGCCAGCCGGTGGGCCGTCGCCCGCGACAACCCGGTCGCCTGGGTGAGGGCAGCCAGTGTCGTCGCGCCGCCAGCGACCGCCGCGAGGACGAGAACGGACTTGTCAAGCACACCGACTCCGCTAGACTGTTTCACGGGTTGATACTGCCATCTCAACATTTGAGATACAAGAAAGAGGACACCATGGGACGCACACTCGCCGAGAAGGTCTGGGACGCCCACGTCGTACGCAGGGCCGAGGGCGAGCCGGACCTGGTCTACATCGACCTGCACCTCGTGCACGAGGTCACCAGCCCGCAGGCCTTCGACGGGCTGCGCCTCGCGGGACGTGCTGTCCGCCGTCCTGATCTCACCCTGGCCACCGAGGACCACAACGTGCCGACGGACGCGCTCACCATCACCGACCCGGTCAGCCTCAAGCAGGTCGAGACGCTGCGGGCGAACTGCCGGGAGTTCGACATCCGCCTCCACTCGATGGGGGATGCCAAGCAGGGCATCGTGCACGTCATCGGCCCGCAACTCGGGGTCACCCAGCCCGGCATGACGATCGTCTGCGGCGACAGTCACACCAGCACGCACGGCGCTTTCGGGGCACTCGCCTTCGGCATCGGGACCAGCGAGGTCGAGCACGTGCTCGCCACGCAGACCCTGCCCCTGGTGCGGCCGAAGACCATGGCTGTCACCGTCCAGGGCCGGCTCCAGCCGGGTGTCACGTCCAAGGACCTGGTCCTCGCCCTCATCGCGCAGGTCGGCACGGGCGGCGGGCAGGGGCACGTCGTCGAGTACCGCGGTGAAGCCGTGCGGGCCCTGTCGATGGAGAGCCGCATGACGGTGTGCAACATGAGCATCGAGTGGGGTGCCCGCGCCGGCATGATCGCGCCAGACGACACGACGTATGCCTATCTCGAGGGCCGCGAGCACGCCCCGACTGGCGCGGACTGGTCCACAGCCGTCGCCGACTGGGATGCTCTGCGCACCGACGGCGACGCGGTGTTCGACAAGGAGGTGTTCCTCGATGCCTCCCTCGTGACCCCCTTCGTCACCTGGGGCACCAACCCGGGTCAGGGGGTCGCCCTCGCCGGCTCAGTCCCCGACCCCACGGCCATGCCGCTGGGCAGCGAGCGTGATGCCGCCGAGCGGGCGCTGGTCTACATGGGTCTGACGGCCGGCACCCCGATGCGCGAGATCCCCGTCGACACGGTCTTTCTCGGTTCGTGCACCAACGGACGCATGGAGGACCTGCGGGCTGCGGCCGAGGTGGTCAAGGGCCGCCGGGTCGCCGACGGCGTACGCGCCCTTGTCGTGCCCGGTTCCATGCTCGTCAAGCTGGAGGCCGAGAAGGAGGGGCTCGACAGGGTCTTTCGTGACGCAGGCTTCGACTGGCGCAACGCCGGCTGCTCGATGTGCCTCGCGATGAACCCCGACACGCTCGCGCCGGGCGAGCGCAGCGCGTCGACGTCCAACCGCAACTTCGAGGGCCGTCAGGGCCGCGGTGGACGGACCCACCTGGTCAGCCCCGCGGTCGCGGCGGCCACCGCCATCACCGGGCGCCTGACAGCGCCCGCCGACCTGCAGGAGGTCTGAGGATGGATGCCTTCACGACCCACGTCGGGCGCGCGGTCCCGTTGCGCCGCAGCGACGTCGACACCGACCAGATCATCCCCAGCGACTGGCTCAAGCGGGTCGAGCGCACCGGCTTCGGGGCAGGCCTTTTCAGCGAGTGGCGCGAGGACCCGACCTTCGTCCTCTCCCAGGAGCGATACGCCGGCGCAAGCATCCTGCTCGCCGGCAAGAACTTCGGCACCGGCTCCTCGCGGGAGCACGCTGTCTGGGCGCTGACCGACTTCGGCTTCCGGGCCGTCGTCAGCGAGCGCTTCGCCGACATCTTCCGCAGCAACAGCCTCAAGGGTGGCCTGCTGCCCGTGCAGCTCGCCGGCGGGGAGGTCGAGACCCTCATGGCGCTGGTCGAGGCGGACCCCACCGTCGAGGTGACTGTCGACCTCGCCGCGCGGGAGCTGCGCGCCCCGGGACTGGTCGCGCACTTCCCCCTCGACGACTTCACCCGGTGGCGCCTGATGGAGGGCCTGGACGACATCGGTCTGACTCTGCTTCACGAGCAGGACATCTCGTCGTACGAAAAGCAGCGCCCGCCACGGCTTCCGTCGACGAGGCCGGCGGCGTGAGCCGGGAGCTCCACGTCGAGCTGGCTGAACGACTGCGAGATGCTCATCGCCGCGTCGCCAGCATGACCGCCCCAGACGACCAAAAAGCCCGTGTGGCAAGAAGACTCATTGCGCTTACCGATGCCTCCAAGCGCGACACCGGTATGGCGTCAGCCCGTCTCGACGCGCTGCTCGCCGACCTCGACGCCGGCCGGATCCCGGTCGCCGGAGGGGAAGACGATCAGTTGTGACTCGCAGAACCCCTGCGACACAAGGAAGTTTCGGACGCAGGGTCGTTGTGGTGAAGGCCTGAGCGCTCTACCGTTCGCGCCGAAGGGGCAGATCGCCTCGGCAGGCCGGCGAAGGGAAGCGTTGTGAACAAGTCCGATCTGATCGAGGTCGTCAGCGGAAAGCTGGGCGACCGCAAGACCGCCAGCACGGCTGTCGAGGCGGTCGTCGATGCCATCACCCGAGCTGTCGCGAAGGGCGAGAAGGTCGGCATCACCGGGTTCGGCGTCTTCGAGAAGGTGGAGCGCGGGCCTCGTACCGCCCGCAATCCCGCGACTGGTGCTCCCGTCAAGCTCAAGAAGACCTTCGTGCCGAAGTTCCGTCCCGGGCAGGGCTTCAAGGACATCGTCAGCGGGGCCAAGAAGGTGACGGCCGCATCGACCGGCCGGGCAGTGACGGCGCGGGCCGGAAAGGCGACCGCAGCTCCGGTCAAGGCCGCGACCCGCACGGCTGCGAAGAAGTCGGCGCCGGCGAAGGCCACTGCTGCCAAGGCGGCGCCGACGAAGGCCACTGCCGCCAAGGCGCCAGCGGCCAAGGCGCCAGCCAAGGCTCCGGCCAGGACGGCGGCCAAGACGACGGTCAGGGCGCCGGCCAAGGCAGCAGCCAAAGCCCCGGCCAAGGCCCCCGCAGCCAAGGCCCCCGCCAAGAAGGCCGCTGCGAAGGCCCCCGCCAAGAAGGCCACCCGCCGGTAGCGCCTTTGTCAGCTCAGGCCGGCTTGCGGCCGACCGCCACGAAGACCGGGACGAACATGGTGAGGCTGGTCTGGCCGCTGTCCAGGCGCTGGAACTCGCTTTCCCAGCGGGCGATGTCATCGGAGTCGATGATGCCGGTGGCCTGCATCTGCTCCCTCGCAGCCCATGACGGCGGTCGCATCCCTGCCTGGGAGCGCACGATCTGGTAGTCACCGCGGTGGTCGACCTGCTCGAGCCCGGCGAGCATGAGCAGGTCGGCAAGACGGAGTCCGACCGACAGGTCGTTGCCGAGCCGGGTGTGGAACTGGTGGTAGCGCTCGCCGAGTCCGGCCAGCACGGCGGTCGACGCGCTCGGGTGCAGCCGGATCGCGGTCGCGTCCACATCGACGAGGTAGACGGCGCCGCCGGGCCGGACAAGCGTCGCGAGGTGATCGACGATGTGCTGCTCCTGCCCTCCGTTGTGCGCCAGCACGTGGCGGAGCATGGCGACGTCAACGCTCTGCGCGGGCAACCCGGTGGCTGCCGCGCTGCCCTCGCGAAAGGAGACGTTCGAGACGCCTGCCTCGCGGGCCGAACTGCGGGCCAGCTCGAGTGCCTGCGGATCCCTGTCGACGGCGGAGACGGTGCCGGTTGGTCCGACGGCAGCGGCAAGCACACAGGACATCGCGCCGGGGCCGCAGCCGATGTCGGCGACCTGTGCACCCGGGACCACGCCCGCGGCGGTCCATCGGTCCCGCTCGCGTTCGGCGGCTGCCTGCGCCATGAAGCGGTAGCGCGCGACCTCTGTCTCGCTCAGCGTCAGCATGTAGTCGTTCATCGGTGAGCCCCCCGGCTTACGTTGTGAGGTCGGCAGCATAGTCGGCGTCCACGAGGCGCCCGCTCGAGAACGACAGCGCCCAGACGCTGCCCTTCTTGGCGGATGTCGGGTCGAGCACCAGCTCCGAGTCGGCGGCCAGTGCGTCGACGCCGTACGGGATCGCGCCGCCCTGACTGCAGGCAACGGTGGGCACCGCGTCGCCGCCGAGGGCGAGCAGACGACCCGGCAGCGCCGCGTAGGACTGCTCGGCCAGATCGATGTCGACCTCGACGGGCAGCGCGAGGTCGGCGGCGAGCGGCTCGACCGTCTGCCGGCACCGCAGGGCGGGCGCGGACAGCACCCGGCGGGGAGCGTACGCCGGCAGCACGGTCGCGAGCGCCCGGGCCTGCGCGCGCCCGCGTTCGTCCAGCGGCCGTTCCAGGTCCGGACCGTCCCACTCCTGCTTGCGGCCGGCGCTGCCATGACGTACGAGCAGGACCGTCGTGGTCTCGGGGGGGTGCTGGGCGAAGGCCAGGAGCGGCCCGTTGTCCCGGCCGGCGTTCACCCGCCGACTGGCGGCGGCGACGTCCAGCCACACCACCTCGTCCACCTCCGGGCCCGGGGTGAACTGCCCGCCGGTGGCCCGCATGGCCCACCAGCGCACTGTCTTGGGCACGTCCCGTCCGCCGTCCAGGACCCGGTATCGGCTCTCGCCCAGCGTGCGTCCGACGACGGCCGAGAACCCGGTCTCCTCGCAGACCTCGCGGACGGCGGCGAGGACACCGTGCTCGCCCTTGTCCAGCTTGCCCTTGGGAAGCGACCAGTCGTCATAGCGCGGCCGGTGCACCACGGCGACCCGGACCTCGCCGCTGGCGCGGCGCCACAGGACGCCACCGGCCGCCTGGACGTGTCGACTCAACGCAGGGTCGCCTCAGGCACCTGCGTCACGCTCGTTCGTGCGCCGCATGAGGTCGGTCTGCATGTCCCGGCTGGGCTCACCCGGCTCCGGACGTGACAGCCAGGAGCCGTCCTTCTGCAGCGACCAGTGGCGGGTCGAGGCAGCCATGGCCCGGTCGAGGATCGCGTCGATCTGAGCTTGGACACTGTGGTCCTTCACCCGCACGAGCGTCTCCACGCGCCGGTCGAGGTTGCGGTGCATCAGGTCGGCGCTGCCCAGCCAGTGCTCCGCCTGCCCGCCTTCGGCGCTGTCGCCGAAGACCATGAGGCGGGAGTGCTCGAGGAACCGACCGACGATGCTCCGCACCGAGATCGTGTCCGACAGGCCCGGCACGCCCGGACGAAGGGCACAGATGCCCCGGACGACCAGCTCGATCGGCACGCCGTCGCGACTTGCGCGGTAGAGCGTGTCGATCACCGACTCGTCGACGATGCTGTTGGCCTTGAGGCGGATTCGGCTCGGCCGGCCGGTACGAGCCAGCTCGCCCTGCTGTTCGATCCGCTCCACCAGGCCGGCACGGACCCCGTGGGGGGCGACCATGAGGGTGCGGTAGTCGGTCTGGCGGCTGTAGCCGGTGAGTGTGTTGAACAGGTCCGTCAGGTCGGCGCCCACCTCAGCATCCGCGGTGAGCAGGCCGAAGTCCTCGTAGATGCGGGCCGTCTTGGGGTTGTAGTTCCCCGTCCCGATGTGGGCGTATCGACGCAGCTGCCCCTTCTCCTGGCGCACGACCAGCAGGGTCTTGCAGTGGGTCTTCAGGCCCACGAGCCCGTAGACGACGTGGCAGCCGGCCTTCTCCAGCGCACGCGCCCACCGGATGTTGGCCTGCTCGTCGAAACGGGCGGTGATCTCGACGAGCACGACGACCTGCTTGCCGGCGTGGGCGGCGTCGATGAGCGCATCGACGATCGGAGAGTCCCCGGAGGTGCGGTAGAGCGTCTGCTTGATGGCCAGCACATGCGGGTCGGCCGCAGCCTGCTCGATGAAGCGCTGCACGCTGGTGGCGAAGGAGTCGTAGGGGTGGTGCACGAGCACGTCGCCCTCACGCAAGGTGGCGAACACGTCGGTGGCCTTCTCGCCTTCGACCAGCCGCGGATGGGTCGCGGGGACGAAGGGCTCCTCCTTGAGATCCGGACGGTCCACTTCGTAGAGTTGCCACAGCGAGGTGAGGTCGAGCAGTCCGGGCACCTGCACGACGTCGTCATCGGTGATCTCCAGCTCGCGCACGAGCATGTCGAGCACCTGGTCGTCGATGTCCGGCCCGACTTCGAGCCGGACGGCAGGACCGAACCGCCGGCGGGCGAGCTCGCGCTCCAGCGCCTGCAGCAGGTCCTCGTCCCGGTCCTCGTCGACCTCGACGTCGGTGTTACGGGTGACCCGGAACGGGTGGTGCGCCTTGACCTCCAGGCCCGGGAACAGCTGCTGGAGGTGGGCGCCGATCAGCTCCTCGAGCGGCAGGTAGCCGGTGGCCTTCTTGATCTGGACCGGCACGAAGCGCCGGACGTTGTTCGGCACCTTCACCCGCGCGAAGTGCTCGATGTCGGTCGACGGGTCGCGGACCAGCACGGCGAGATTGAGCGAGAGACCGCTGATGTAGGGGAACGGATGGGCCGGGTCCACGGCGAGCGGGGTGAGCACAGGAAACACCTGAGCCCGGAAGTAGTCGTGCAGGGACGACTGCTGCTCGGCCGGCAGGTCGCGCCACAGCACGAGGCGGATGCCGGTCTCGGCCAGCGCCGGACGTACCTGCTCGAGAAATGAACGGGCGTGGTTCGCGGCGAGCGTCCGGGCCCGCTCGCTGATGACGGACAGCTGCTCGCGCGTGCCCAGACCGTCGGCGCTGCGGACGCCGAGCCCCATGCTCTGCCGGCGCTGGAGCCCGGCCACCCGCACCATGAAGAACTCGTCGAGGTTGCTGGCGAAGATGGCGAGGAACTTCGCGCGCTCCAGCAGCGGCAGGTCCGCGTCGTCCGCGAGCGCGAGCACGCGAGCGTTGAAGTCCAGCCAGGAGACCTCGCGATTGAGGAACCGGTCCTCCGGGAGCCCGTCGCCGGTGACTCCGGGCTGCACCTCCGGCGCCACCACCTGTTCGAGCGTGGTCTCGTCGGCCGCCTCAGCAGGCGCCTCGGTCGCGCGGACGTGGATGCTCACGGCTGCATACTGCCCTGTGCGGGTGAACGACCGACAACCGCAGCCCGACGACGGCCGCCGTCGTGTGGGGTCCCACGCCGAGCGAGACGGCGGTGGCAAGATCGGCGGGCGTGTCGACGTCCCGCTGCAAGCCGGCCGTGCCGGGAAGCTCGACGGCGCCGGAGTCGAGGTGGCGAAGCCGGGAGTGCTCGCCGTACGCCGGGTCGAGGCCGAGCCCCGGCGGGGCGGCCAGCAGCGTCGTGCCCAGGCGCTCCGCGTCCGGGACGAACGCCCGGCCGGTGGCAGGCACGGCGGCGAGCACGGCGTCGAGATCCTCGGCGCGCAGCGCCGGCAGGTCCGAGGACAGCGCCACGACGCCGCAGCCGACGACCGAGGCACGCAGCAGGGTGGCGCCGTAGCTCAGGGCGGGATTGAGACCGGCGGCCGGCTCGTCGGCGACGACGACAGCCCCGAGTGAGGTGAGCGCCGTCGCCGCCACCCCATCGTCGGTGACCACGAGGACGCGGACCACCAGGCGGCTGCGCATCGCTGTCGTGACGACGTCGGCCGCGAAGGCCAGCGCCAGCCGCCTACGGGCCGACTCGCCGTACGGCGCCAGCCGGGACTTCGCCACGCTCAGCAGCTTCACCGGCACGACGACGCCCCACGGCGACGTCTCGGAGGTGGGCACGACGTGGGAGTCTCGCAGACGACGGAAGGTCCGGGATCCGAAGTGGGAGGCGTCGTTGACGCGTGCGGCAGTGCTGGGATCGGGTTCGTGGGGAACCGCGTTCGGCAAGGTGCTCGCCGATGCCGGGACCGACGTCATCCTGTGGGCTCGTCGGCCGGAGCTGGCGCTGGCCATGCTCGAGACGCACGAGAACGCCGACTACCTGCCTGGAGTGCTGCTCCCGGGCAACCTCACGGTCACGGACGACGCTGAGCAGGCGGTGGCCGGGGCCGACTTCGTGGTGCTGGCCGTGCCCTCGCAGAGCCTTCGCGAAAATCTGGGCCGGGTGGCGTCGTGCCTTGCACCCGGAACAGTCCTGGTCAGCCTGATGAAGGGGGTGGAGCTCGGCACGACCAAGCGCATGAGCGAGGTCATCTGTGAGGTCGCAGACGTGCCTGCCGGCCAGGTCGCCGTCGTGAGCGGTCCCAACCTGGCTGGTGAGATCGCCGCCGGGCAGCCGGCCGCGACCGTCGTCGCCTGCACGGACGTGGGAGCTGCCGAGCGGCTGCAGGTGGCCTGCCGGACCGGGTACTTCCGGCCGTACACCAATGTCGATGTGGTCGGCTGCGAGCTCGGCGGAGCTGTCAAGAACGTCATCGCGCTCGCGACCGGCATGGCAGAGGGAATGGGTTTCGGCGACAACACCAAGGCCTCCCTCATCACCCGTGGGCTTGCCGAGACCGCCCGTCTCGGTGCGGCACTCGGCGCCGACCCGATGACCTTCTCCGGGCTCGCCGGTCTGGGCGATCTCGTGGCGACCTGCACCTCGCCGCTGTCGCGCAACCGCACCTTCGGTGAGCGGCTGGGTCGAGGGCAGACCGTCGAGGAGCTGCTGGGGATGAAGCTGCAGACCGCGGAGGGCGTGAAGTCGTGCCGCTCGATCCTCGACCTGGCGCGAAAGCACGACGTGGACATGCCGATCACCGAGCAGGTCGTGGCCGTCGTGCACGAAGGGAACACGCCCGCTGACATGCTGCGCGCGTTCATGACCAGAGAGACGAGGAGCGAGTGAATCCTGGCGAGCACACGCGGGCGGTCCACCCGCCGGCGGCGCCGGCCTTCGGGCAGCTGCCCATGGGCCTGCCGGTCTACCGGACCGCTGCGTTCCGCTTCGCGAGCGCGCAGGAGTACACCGAGGTGCTCGGAGGCGAGGCGCCCGGCTACTCCTACAGCCGGGTCGACAACCCGACGGCCGACGCCTTCGCGCAGGCGGTTGCCGCGCTCGAGGGAGTCGGTCTGGACCGGGAGGTGGTCGGTCAGCCCTTCGCCTCTGGGATGTCGGCCATCTCGACCGTCCTCATGGCCCTCACGGGAACAGGTGCCCACGTCGTCGCACCCCGTGAGATCTACGGCGGGACGTACGGACTGCTGACGACGGTGCTGAACCGTTTCGGCGTCACGGCCAGCTTCGTCGACGGCACCGATCTTGATGCCGTGGGCGCCGCGATCCGGCCCGAGACGACCGTCCTGTGGGGTGAGACGCTCGCGAACCCGACCCTGAGCGTGGCTGACCTCCCCGGCCTCGCCGCTCTCGCTCGCGAGGCGGGCGTCACCTCGGTCGTCGACTCCACCTTCGCCTCACCGGCGGTCTGCCGGCCGCTGGAGCACGGCATCGACGTCGTCGTGCACTCGGCGACGAAGTTCCTCGGCGGTCACAGTGACGCGACGGGTGGGGTGGCTGTCGGCGCTCCCGAGCTGATGGCTCGGATCCGGCACCACCGCATCGACCTCGGTGGGATGCTCGCGCCCGATGAGGCGTTCCTGCTCCACCGTGGGCTCGCGACGCTCCCGCTACGGGTGGAGCGACACTGCCGGAGCGCTGCCACGGTCGCCACCGGCCTCGCCGCACATCCGGCCGTCACCCGTGTCGACTACCCAGGACTGTCCGCCCACCGTGACCACGCGCTTGCCGGAAAGCTCTTCGACTCAGGCCGGTTCGGTGGCGTGCTCTCCATCACGCCTCGTGGGGGCCGGGAGGCGGGCCTGGCGCTGTGCGACGGGCTGCGCCTGGTGAGCACGGCAACCTCGCTCGGCGGCACCCACTCGGTGGTCAGCCATGTCGCGAGCACCACCCACCGTCAGTTCTCCGACCAGGATCTCGCGGCCGCCGGGATCGATCCGGGAGCCGTCCGGGTCAGCGTCGGTCTCGAGGATGCCGACGACGTCCTGGCCGACCTCGAGCAAGCCCTGGCGCGCCTCTGACGTCTCCGGCTCGTGTGGGGAGGCTCAGAGGTGGACGACCGGGCAGGTCAGGGTGCGGGTGATGCCGTCCACGCCCTGGATGCGGGCAACGACGAGCTTGCCCAGCTCGTCGACGCTCGCTGCCTCGGCGCGCACGATGACGTCGTACGGGCCGGTGACGTCTTCGGCCTGTGCGACCCCGTCGAGCTCGGAGATGGCGGTCGCGACGGCCGCGGCCTTGCCGACCTCGGTCTGGATGAGGATGTAGGCCTGGACCGCCACGGGGAGGGTCCTTTCTGGAAGGCTTCGGGAGTGCCGGACGCTACAGCAAGGGACGTCGGCGAGTTCGGGCTCATCGCCCGGGTGGTCGAGCGGCTGGGCACCTCGCCCTCGGTGCTGCTCGGGCCCGGCGACGATGCTGCGGTCGTGCTCGCCCCTGACGGCCGGGTGGTCGCGACGACCGACGTCCTGGTCGAGGACGTTCACTTCCGCCTCGACTGGTCGACCGCCTACGAGGTGGGTCGCAAGGCAGCAGCGGCCAACCTGGCCGACGTCGCCGCCATGGGCGCGGTCGGTACGGCGCTGCTCGTCGGCCTTGCCGCGCCGCCCGACCTGCCGGTGTCCTGGGCGATCGGCCTCGCCGACGGGCTCCGGGACGAGGCGGCGCTGGTCGGGGCGGTGGTCGTCGGCGGGGACACGGTCACGAGCGAGCGCATCGTCGTCAGCGTGACCGCGCTCGGCGATCTGGGCGGTCGGGCCCCGGTCACCCGGGCCGGGGCCCGACCGGGGGACCGGGTCGTCTTGGCGGGGCGGCTCGGCTGGTCGGCTGCCGGTCATGCGCTGCTGCTGCACGGCGGGGTGCCGATCGAGGTGCTCGTTCAGGCCCACCTGACGCCGACCCCGCCGTACCACCTCGGACCGGCGCTCGCCGATCTCGGCGCCACGTCGATGTGCGATGTCAGTGACGGGCTGCTGGCCGACGTCGGGCACATCGCCCGCGCGAGCGGGGTGCACGTCGACATCGAGAGCCGACGGTTCGTACGGGATCCGTTGCTCGGCAGGGCCGCTCGCGTCGTCGGTCGGCACCCGCTCGACTTCGTCATGACCGGGGGGGAGGACCACGCGCTGGTCGCGACGGTCCCCCCGGGGGTGGTCCTGCCGGAGGGGGTGACGCGGATCGGCATGGTCAAGGCCGGGTCGGGCGTCCGGGTCATCGGCTGGAAGCCGGCCGGCGTGGTGTCGGCCGCCGGGGGCGGCTGGGACCACTTCTCGTGAGGCGGGTCCTCACCGTGGCCGGCTCGGACTCCGGCGGCGGCGCCGGCGTCCAGGCCGACCTCAAGACGATGCTGGCCTGCGGCGTGCACGGCATGAGCGTGGTCGCTGCCGTGACCGCGCAGAACTCGGTCGGTGTGCAGGGCGCGTGGGACCTGCCGGTCGCCGCGGTGCTGGCCCAACTCGACAGCGTGCTGGACGACATCGGCGTGGACGCGGTGAAGACCGGCATGCTGTCGACGGCGTCCCTGGTATCGGCGGTGGCTGGCCGGCTCCGGGCGGTCGCGGCTCCGCTGGTCGTGGACCCGGTGGGCGTGAGCAAGCACGGTGATCCGCTGTTGGCCGCCGACGCCGTCGAGGTGCTGCGTAGCGAGCTGGTGCCGCTCGCCACCGTTGTCACGCCGAACCTGCCGGAGGTCGAGCAGCTGACCGGGGTGCGGGTGAGGTCGGAGGACGACCTGCGGACCGGGGCCGACGCGGTGCTGGCCCTTGGTCCCGCCTGGGTGCTCGTCAAAGGCGGTCACCTGCCGGGGGAGGCGGTCGACCTGCTGACCGACGGTTCGGCTGTGCACCTGTTCCGGGCGCCGCGGCTGGACAACCGGCACACCCACGGGACGGGCTGCACCCTCGCGAGCGCTCTCGCCAGCCGGCTCGCGCTCGGCGACGGAGTTCCGGCCGCGGTGGCCTTCGCCAAGGACTACGTGACAGGCGCGATCCGGGGCGGCTTCGCCCTCGGCGCCGGGATCGGGCCGGTCGACCACGCCTGGCGGTGGCGGTCGTGACGACTCACTCCAGACCGCCTCCCTGATCACCTGGCGTCACGCGCCGGCGTGTCGCGCCCCGATAACGCCAGGTGATCAGGGAGGGAGCCGCTCACCGAAGGTGCCTCAGGCGAGGCGGTGCATGGTGGCATCGGCCCATAGGTAGGGGTTGTCGAGTTCGAGGCCCCAGCGGGTGTCGGTGTGCTGGAGCTGTTCGCCGGTGCGGTCGTGGTCGTCGGTGGGTTCGGTGTCCTGGGCGCGTAGCTCGAGCCCGGCGGGGTCGTCGACCCAGTGGTGATCATCGCTGTCGTCGTTGTCGTGGGGCGAGCTGATCTGCCGCGGCGGTGATCGGTCGGGGGTGGCGGGTGGGTTGTGTGGGGTGGGGCTGGTCCAGCTCCGTCCGGTGGGGCTGGTCCAGCGCACCGTGTTGTCGGGGGTGCGCTTCTTGGTCCAGCCGAGCTGTTTGATCCGGTGGTGGCGTCGGCACAGCGGGCCGAGGTTGCAGCCGCAGGTCGGGCCGTGTGGCCAGGCCAGATCGTGGTCGAGGTCGCAGCGGGCGGCGCGGGCACCGCAGCCGGGCCATTCGCAACGCGGCCGGCGGATCTGGAGCAGCCTTCGCAGGCTGTCCGGCACCTGGTAGGGCCCGGCGGTGCCAGTCGGGTGCGGCCGGGCCCGCAGTCGCGGGCCGCCCGCCGGCTCGGTGTCCGGCTGCCCGAGCGCGGCCAGGCCGAGCACTAGGTCGTCGTGGGCCCTGCCGGCGTGGTCATCAGGGTGGCGGGGCACGAAAGTGCCGGGTCGGCTGGCGGCGAGCCGCCGCAAGGCCGCTGCGAGGCCGCGGATGTCGCGGCGGCCCGGCCATTGGACTGCCCGGCCGGTCGCGACCGGCACCCCGGCGTCGTCGACCCACACCGGCCGCAGGACCGGTGCGTTCAGCAGCAGCTCGGTGGTCAGGTCCGGGTCGAGGGGGCCGTGCCCGACGAGCTCAGCGAGTTCGCCGGTGACCCCAAGCGCGGCGCCGAGCGGGATCAGGACCTGCACGTCGGTGCCGCACGGCACCGACGCCCCGACCCCGCAGCCGCACCCCGGCGGGCAGTGCGACCCGCCGAGCTCACCGTCCAGGGTGCTTCGGTCCCGGCCCAGGATCAGATCGACCAGCGCATCGAGCCGGCGTTGACCGGCCGGCCGCTCATCAGCTGACCCGACCGGGCTGGAGTGCTCCCGGATCCGGGACAGCACCGCCTGGGCGTTCGGACCAGAAAGGCCG
>JBBSKF010000057.1:0-19399 GCA_038256525.1 Mycobacteriales bacterium
AGGTCGGAGAGCATGAGCGTCGTCTGACCAGTCGTCTGGAGCACGATGTTCTCGAGGTCGGGCAGGGCGGGGGTCGCTTCGTCCGTGCCCAACCACGATCCCGACCAGATCGGCCTCGCCAGGTCGCCCTGCTCGAACTCCGCCCACACGCCGGACAGCACCTGCGGCAGCGCCCACAGGCCCATCTGCTTGCCACCGACCGGAAGGCAGGGCAGGGCCCAGTTCGACGGCGCGAGCCCGAGCGCGTCGGGGACCTGGAGCGTGAGGCGGCCCTCGCGCAGCGGATCTTCGTTGTTGAGCACCGTCGCGCGGTACTTGCCGTAGTAGCGCTCAAACTCGGTCATGACGTGCACTATGCCGCCAGGGGAGCCGCAGCGAACCCGTCCCCGCGTCTATTCTCGCCGCGTGGACGCCGAAGCCGCGTTTCGCCGCGTCGGCGGCCGGGGCCTGGCCTGGGCAGCGTTCGGGACTGACGACGTCCATGTCCATGCCCGCGGGGTGCCGGAGGATGCCGCGTTCGAGTGGGGATCGATCACGAAGACCGTGACCGGCACGCTGCTTGCGCTGATGGTCGCGGACGAAACGGTGCACCTGCGCACGCCACTGTCCGACCTGCTCCCCGGCGCCCGGCCGTTGCCCCTGGAGGCGTTGGCGTCGCATACCTCCGGGTTGCCCCGGCTGTTGCCCGACAGCATCCGATTCACCGCCTCCGTCTGGCGCGACCGGCGGGATCCGTACGCCTCCATCAGTGAGGCCCGGCTGCTCGAAGACTTGCGGCGCACACGGCTTCGCCCGCGCCGCTATCGGTACTCCAACGCCGGGGCGGGCCTGCTCGGTCTGGCATTGGCGCGGGCTGCCGGGACCAGCTACGACAGTCTCCTCGAGCAGCGCATTTGCGCGCCGCTCGGCCTGTCGAGCGTGACCACAACCGACCGCCAGGAACTCCTCGACGGGGCCGACCGGCGTGGCCGAGCCGTCCCGCACTGGCACTTCACCGACGCCCTGGCCGGCGCAGGAGCGCTGCGCGGTTCGGTCCGCGACCTGGCGCGGTGGGCGCAGGCCGTCGGTGGCCGCGCCCCGGAACCACTCGCCACAGCGCTGGAGGAGGCCCTCCGGCCGCGCGTCAGGACGCGGGCGGCTGAGGTCGGTCTCGGCTGGCAGCGATCGACGCTCGGCGGGCCGGCTGGCCTTCGTGCGCCGCGACCCGCGGAGGCCGCTCTGCGCTGGCACAACGGCGGTACCGGGGGTTTCCGGTCCTTCGTCGCCTGGGACGAGGCCCGGGCATGCGGCATCGCCGTCCTGAGTGCGGGCGCCCGCTCCGTCGACGGCCTGGCCGTGCGGCTGCTTCACGTGGACCGTAGGACCGCGCTCCCGTAGCCGCGTACCGCACCGAAGGTGGGTCGGGACGCCAGGGTCCGCACCTGCCGGACCGACGTGCGCAGCCGGTCCCGGCGCGTGTCACAGCAGCAGCTTCTCGCAGGTCCGCGTTCTGTCGCCCCTCTCGAATGCAGGCTCCGGCATCCGAGCCACGTAGGGCCAAGACCCGCTCCTGGCCGATGAGCGTGTTGGCCCTTCCGTGTTGGGAGGAGAGATGTGGGGCGAACGGTTCTGGTCAGCCTTGACGGGCTTTCGCCCACTGGAGGACACGGCGATGAGAACGGAGGTCAGTACTCGTCTCTGGAAGACCCCGACGACCCCGATATTCCCGTTCCGCTGGTGCGCGGCCGTCCGCTTCTGCCGCACGTCACGCGGCTCGCGGCGGTCAGCGACAGCACTCAGCTCCGCTTCAGCTCCTCAGCGAGCATGACGAGGATGCCGCTGGGTCCGCGGACGTAGGTGAGCTTGTACAGATCCTCGTACGTGGCCACGCCGCGCAGTGGGTGACAGCCGTGGTGTGCGGCGACCTCGAGGGCCTCGTCGATGTCGTCGACCGAGAAGGCCATGCGGTGCATGCCGATCTCGTTGGGCCGGGTGGGCTTGGTCTCGATCGCGTCGGGATGGATGTACTCGAAGAGCTCGACGCGACCGTTGCCGTCCGGCGTCTGGAGCATCGCGATCTTGGCGTGGTTGCCGTCCAGGCCGACGGCGGTGTCGGTCCACTCTCCGCTGACCGTGTCGCGCCCCACCACGGTCAGCCCGAGGTCGGTGAAGAAGGCGATCGCCGCCTCGAGGTCACGGACGGCAATCCCCACGTTCTCCAGCTTGATCGGCATGCGCTGCACGCTACCGAGGTCACTGCGACGCGCTCGGACCACAACGACTCGACGACCTGAGGGCATCCCCTGCGCCTCCTGGGCAGGGGATGGAGTCGAGACGCCAACGCCGCGGCCATGCGAACCTCGGGATGCACGACGGCTGGTCCGCGCTGCCGTCCAGGGCGCTCGTGCGGACGATTCGGTGTCGAGTCTCAGATGCCCGCCTTCGGGCAGCGGCGCATCTCATCGGCGAGTGCAGGGTTGTCCTTTGCCAGTTGCGTGGTGATGGTGGCACGCACCTCCAGCGACTTGTTCTGGCTGAGCTTGGCTCGGGCGTCAAAGCGGTCGACGCGCAGGCGCAGTCCCGTCGTGCCTCTGGCAGCCTGTCGCGTTGCGGCCTCGTCCTCGTTCAGACTCCGGCCTCCCGGCCGGTGCTGTTCGAAGTGGTCGGTCAGTCGGGACAGCACGGCGTAGTTCTCCTCCTCGTCGAGGATGTCCGGGGTGCCGTACAGGTGCGCGGTGACGTGGTTCCACGTCGGGACGAGATCTCCGGGCGGGTACCAGCTGGGCGAGATGTAGTCGTGCGGCCCTTGGACGATCACCATCATCTGGTGCCGTCCCAGTTCGTGCAGTTCATCGTCAGGGCGCCCGAAGTGGCTGAGGACGGTGAGGGCCGCGGCGGTCTCGTCGAGCAGGACGGGGTAGTGCGAGGCGACCAGTCCCGTGCTGGTGGCGCTGACGAACGTCGCCCACGGGTGGTTGCGGATGAGCCGCGCGACCTCCTGAGGGTCGGTCATCAGGTACCGCGGGGTGCGGCGCATCGAGTCCTCCTCCTGTTCAAACACCTGCACAGCTGACGGCACAGAGGACCACGCCCGAAGGGTCGGCGACCACCCCAGTCGACACGGTCAGTGCCCGCGACCACCGCGACGGCCAGGACGATCATGGCCAGCGCGATGCCAGCGTCGTGCTCCGGCTCCCAGCACCGAGAACCACCGCAGGCAGCCGACTGCGGCACCCGCGCCGGGCTTGGCTGCCGGGGCGCCACGGCCAGTCCGGACCCGGCTGCCCGGGTGGCCGGTTGTTCCGGGGTGGACGTGCCGGCCAAGACCGTAGGGATCAGACGGCGCCGACGGTGCTGAAGACGAGCAGCGTGCTGGTTGCGGTCGCGACGACCTTGCCCGAAGCGTCGCTCACCGACCCCTCGGCGAACGCCACCCGACGGCCAGGCTTGACGACCGTGCCGA
Organism: Mycobacteriales bacterium; assembly: GCA_038256525.1. GTDB lineage: Bacteria > Actinomycetota > Actinomycetes > Mycobacteriales > SCTD01 > SCTD01. Next base: position 3,443 of record JBBSKF010000057.1, read on the forward strand.
CGGCCACGAGCGGACCGCTCGTCCCGTGCACCGGTCGCAGGTAGCTGACCTTGATCTCGACGGAGGTGTAGCCGGTGCCGACCGGCAGCGTCGAATGCACAGCGCAGCCGACGACGGTGTCGAGCAGCGTGCAGACGAGCCCGCCGTGCACAACGCCGATCGGGTTGTACGCGGACTCATCGAGCTCGCAGGTGAACTCCACGCGGCCGTGATCTACGACGCTTACGCCCATCTGGAAGAGCTGGCTGATCGGCGGTGGAGGGAGCAGGCCGTCGCGCACCGCCTCGAGCAGCTGGAGCCCCGTCATCGACAGACCCGCGGCGGCGACCTGCATCGGGTCGTACCAGGTGACGGTGCGGCTGCGTTGCTCGCCCCAGGACGGGTCAGCCATCGCAGCCCTCCTGCAGCGCCTGGCCCGCGCCGGACAGCACAGGCACAGGGACGGTCACGCGGACAAGGTTTGCACATCCAACCGACTCTGGTTCAGGTGCGCCGAAGACACCTGGCCCGACTCGCCGGTGCCGGGCGGATACGGGAAGACGCAGACCCGTGAACGGCTGAGTCATGCGGCCACACAGGCGGGCTCGCTGGGTCTAGGGTGCTGCCCGTGGGACTGTCGATGCAACCGAGTCATCTCGCCCGCTACCGGGACATCGCCCGGCTGCTGATCCGCTACGGCCGGTCCGACCTCGTCGCCGATCTCGACATCGACGGCCTCGATGTCGAGGACCGGGACACGCCGATCTGTGCCGATGCGGTGCAGCTGGCGGAGGACCTCGAGCGGCTCGGACCGACCTTCATCAAGCTGGGGCAGCTGCTGTCCACCCGGGTCGACCTGCTCCCCACTCCCTACACCGATGCTCTTGCCCGCCTGCAGGATGCGGTCGAGCCGTTCCCGTTCGAGGAGGTCGAGCGGATCGTCGCCGACGAGCTCGGCGTCGGGATCCGGCACGCGTTCACCTCCTTCGACCGTGAGCCCCTGGCCGCGGCGTCTCTGGCGCAGGTGCACCGGGCGGTGTTGCGCAGTGGCCGAGAGGTGGTCGTCAAGGTCCAGCGGCCGGGGATCCGCAAGCAGATCGCCGACGACATGGCCGCCCTCGCCGAGCTCGCCCGCTTCGCCGACGATCACACCGAGATCGGCCGGCGGTTCGGCTTCAGCGAGCTGCTCGAGCACTTCCGCAAGGCCTTGGTGGTGGAGCTGGACTACACGCGCGAGGCAGCCCACCTCACGACGCTGGCGAGAATCGTGCAGCCCTGGCCCCGCCTCGTGGTTCCCCGACATGTGCCCGACTACAGCACCGGGCGCGTGCTCACCATGGACTTCCTGCCGGGCCGCAAGGTCACGGACATCAGCGCGCTGGCCCGTACCGACCTCGACGGCGCACCCCTGGTCGACGACCTGTTCCGCGCCTATCTCGAGCAGATCCTGGGCGAGGGGTTCTTTCATGCCGACCCGCATCCGGGCAACGTCCTGCTCACGCCGGACGGACGGCTGGCACTGATCGACCTCGGCATGGTGGGACGACTGACCAACAGCGCCCGCGACTGCATCGTCAAGCTGCTGATCGCTGTGAGCGACGGTGACGGCGAGACCGCTGCCGACGCCCTGTCCAGCCTCGGCACGCAGCGCGAGGACTTCGACCGCGCCACCCTGCGTACGGACGTCGCCGACCTCGTGCAGCGCAGCATCGAACTCGGCAGTGCCCTGCAGGCCGGCGCGGTGGTGCTGGACATGACCCGGATCGCCAGCCGGTCCGGACTGCGGCCGGCCCCGGAGCTCGCGCTCGTCGGCAAGGCCCTGCTCAACCTCGACCAGGTGGCCAAGCAGTTGGACCCCACTTTCGCGCCGACCGAGGCCATCCGCCGCCACACCGCCGCCATCCTGCAGGCCCGCATGACCACCTCCGGCGGGGGCCTGCTCGGTGCCGCCATGGAGGCCCGCGACTTCACCGTGCAGCTGCCAGGCCGGATCAACAAGGTCATGGATGCCTTCGCCGAAGGCACCTTCCAGGTGAAGGTCGACGCCTTCGACGAGCCCCAGCTGCACGCCCTGCTCCAACGGCTCGTCAACCGACTGGCGACCGGGCTGGTGCTCGCCTCGCTGGTCGTCGGCGCGGCCCTGATGATGCAGATCCCCACCGAGTCCCGCATCCTGGGCTACCCCAGCATCGCCATGGTCTGCTTCGCGGCCGCCGCCGGCGGCGGCCTCGCCCTGCTGATCTCGGTCATCCGCGCCGATCGGCGCATCGCCACCACGATCCGTCGTCAGCAGCAATCCCGGCAGTAGTGACCTTCGCGGCCGCGCGGCCCGTCACGCTTTCGGACCGGTGATCGGCAGCAGCACCCGGAACGTGGCCCCACGTCCCGGCGCGGTGTCCAACTCGAGCCGACCGCCGTGCGCCTCGACGAGCGCCGCCACGATGGCCAGCCCGAGCCCCGAGCCACCGCTCGCACGGGTGCGGGATGCATCGGCCCGGTAGAACCGCTCGAAGACCCGGCCGGCAACCTCGGTCGACATGCCCGGCCCCTGATCGCTCACCTCCACCACGAGCCACTCGTCCTGGGCCCCGAGACGCACCTCCACCGGCGTCCCCGCCGGCGTGTGCTGCAGCGCGTTGCCGAGCAGGTTCGCCAGCACCTGCCGCACCCGCGCCTCGTCGGCCCGGACGGGCGGCAGGACCCCGTCGAGGGCGATCGTCACCCGCCGACCGGGCTCTACAGCCCGTGCGTCGTGGACGGCGTCGGCAGCCAGAGCCGGGAGCTCGACGTCGGACAGGTGCAACGGCCGCTGCTGATCCAGGCGCGCGAGGGCGAGCAGGTCCTCGACGAGCAGACCCATCCGCGCGGCCTCGTCCTCGATGCGACGCAGCAGCAGACCGACGTCCTCGGGCGCGGTGACGGCACCTTGCCGGTACAGCTCGGCGAAGCCCCGGATCGACGTCAGCGGGGTGCGCAGCTCATGACTGGCATCGGCGACGAACCGGCGGAGCCGGTCTTCAGAAGCCGCACGCGTCGCGAAAGCGCTCTGCACCTGGCTGACCATTCCATTGAAAGATGCTGCCAGGCTGCCGATCTCAGTACGCGGATCGCGGTCGGGCACTCGTCGGGTCAGGTCACCGGCCGCCACCGCAGCGGCAGCCTCCTCGACGTCGACCAGCCCGCGCAGACTGGACCGGACCACCAGGTAGCCCAGACCGCTGACGCCGAGCAGGACCAGGGCGCCGATCCCCGCCTGCAACCCGGCCAGCCGCCGGACGGCGAGGTCGACCTCGCCGAGGTCGGCCGCGACCACGACGCTCCCACCGCGGGCAGGGACGGCGACGACCCGCCAGCTCCCGTTCCCGTTCGCGGCCGCCACGGTGAACGGGCGCGTCGCCCGGGCTCGCACCTCAGCCGGGGTCAGTGGGGGCAGTGAAGGTCCCGAGTCCACGGCGTCGGACCGGAGCACGGTCCCGTCGGCGTCGAGGAGGGCGACATATCGCTCGCCGGGCAACCGGTCCCGAGGTGCACGGCGACCCTCCCCCGGTCCGGCGCGGGGGCCGTTCCCGTCGCGCAGAGCCGGGCTCCGCACAGCCTCGGCCAGCTGTGCGTCCACGCGGTCGAGCTGGTAGCCGCGGAAGGCGGACGTGGCGCTGAGCCCCGCGACGAGCAGGCCGGCAAGAACGAGCACGACCAGCCCGGCAACCAGGCGGACGCGCAGGGGCAGCCGGTCGAGCTCCGCGAGCCAGGCGAGCTTCACCGCGGCAGGCGGAGCACGTAACCGACGCCTCGCAGGGTGTGCAGCAGTCGCGGCTCGCTGCTGTCCAGCTTGCGGCGAAGGTAGGAGACGTAGGACTCGACGACCCCGGCGTCGCCGCCGAAGTCGTACTGCCACACGTGGTCCAGGATCTGCGCCTTCGACAGGACCCGGCCGGGATTCTGCAGGAAGTAGCGAAGCAGCTTGAACTCGGTCGGCGACAGCTCGACCGGTCGCCCGGCCTTCCACGCCTCGTGGCTGTCCTCGTCGAGCTCGAGATCGGCGAACGACAGCCGGGAGCTGCGCGCACCCGTTCCGTCGCCGCTGCCGGAACGCCGCAGGACCGCGCGGATCCGGGCGACGACCTCCTCGAGCGAGAACGGCTTGGTGACGTAGTCGTCGCCGCCGAGCGTCAAGCCGCTGACCTTGTCCTCGGCGGCGTCACGCGCGGTCAGGAAGAGCACCGGCGTACGGGATCCCGCGGACCGCAGCGACCGCAGGACGCCGAACCCGTCGAGCCCCGGCATCATCACGTCCAGCACGATCAGGTCGGGTCCGAAGCTGCGTGCGCTCTCGAGGGCGCTCGCGCCGTCACCTGCGGTGCGGACCTCGAAACCGGCGAAGCGCAGGCTCACCGAGAGCAGCTCGACGATGTTCGGCTCGTCGTCGACGACGAGGATGCGGGACTGGGCCCCGGTCATGCGGCTCCCTCCGTCGGGACGGACGTCATCGCACCACGTTCGGCGGGCGACCTGGGTGCCGCCTGTGGGTCGCCTGTGAAACCCCTGTGAACGCGAGCTCGAAGCCAGGCTCAGGTGGCGTCAGGGTCCCAGGGAGCGGGTTCGTCCTTGCGCAGCGACACCCCGCCCCGCGGCGCCGGCGGGGAAGGCGCATCGTCCTCGTCGGAGAACAGGTGCTTCTGCACGAAGGTTCGCGGGTGCAGCGACCGCAGGTCGACGTCGCCCAGCTCCGGACCGAGCTCGCTCTTGAGGTCCTCGGTCATGCCCTTCACGTAGAGCCGGACCTTGCGCAGTGTCTTGCCGGCGTCGGCGGCCATGCCCGGCAGCCGATCCGGACCGAAGACGAACAGCCCGAGCACCAGCAGCACCGCCACCTCGCCCCAGCCCAGGCTCGAGAACACCGCCACCTCCCGTGGTCCGCGATGCAGCCTACGTCCGTCCGGTGCCGTTCAGCCGACCCGCCAGAACGGACGGCGACCGTTCACCCGCCGTTCAGCGGGCTTTCAGGTCCCGGAGCACGAGCTCGACGGTCCGGGTCTGCCCGTCGCGCACATAGGTGATCGTCACCGTGTCGCCCACCTTGTTGGCGCGGGTGGCCAGGATCAGCTCGTCGACGCTGCTCACGTCGCTGTCGTCGAGCTTCACGATGAGGTCGTTGACCTTCAGCCCGGACCCGGCCGCAGACCCACCGGGGGTGAGGCCGCGGACCAGCGCGCCCTTGCGGTCGGCGTCACTCGAGACCGTCGTCGCGGAGATGCCGATGCTCGGGTGGGTCGCCTTGCCGGTGCGGATGATCTCCTCGGCGACCGAGCGGGCCTCGTCGATCGGGATGGCGAAGCCGACACCGATGCTGCCGCCGGTCTGCTCGCCGCCGAACGGACCGCCGCCGCCCAGTGTCGCGATGGCCGAGTTGATGCCGATGACCTCGCCGCGCGCGTTGACCAGCGCGCCGCCGGAGTTGCCCGGGTTGATGGCCGCGTCGGTCTGGATCGCGTTGAACAGCGGGTTCGACGTGCCGTCCTCGCTGGGCGTGTTGACCGTACGGTTGAGCGCGCTGACGATGCCGGTCGTGACCGTGCCGGACAGGCCGAGCGGCGAGCCGATCGCGATCACCGGGTCACCCACCACCAGTGCCCTGGACTGACCGAGCGTGGCGGCCGGAAGCGGCTCGCCGCTCTTGACCTGGATCACGGCGAGGTCGGTCACCGGGTCCAGACCGACGATCTGCGCCGGCAGCTCCTTCTTCGCGTCGTCGAAGGTGACGGTGATCTCACCGCCGTCCGAGGCGGACTCGACCACATGGTTGTTGGTGAGGATGTAGCCGTCACTGCGGATCACGACCCCGGAACCGGTGCCCCGCCCGCCGCGGCCGGCGACGGCGATGCTGACCGTGCTCTGCATGACCTTGGCCGCGATGCCCGCCACCGACTCGGGTGCGCGGTCGACCGAGGCAGGCGTGCCGCCACTGCTGCTGCTGCCCAGGCTTGCGCCGGGGTCCAGCAGGTCGGTCTCCTGACTGCGAGCGCCGAGCACCCCGCCTGCCGAGCCGGCCACCAGCGCGGTGGCCAGCACGGCGGCTGCCATGCCGAGCCCACCGCGGCGCGCCTTCGGAGCCGGGGCCGCCAGGCCGATCGTGTCGGTCGGAGCGCCCCAGGTCGGCGCCCCGGAGGGGAAGGTCGCCCGCGTCGTCGGCCGGCTCCACGGATCCGTGACCGGAGGCTGCCCGCTCGCCTCTCGCGGACCCTCGGTGGCTTGACCGCCGTACGGCAGTTGCGCCGCGCGGCCGTATCCCGTCTCGGTGTCCGTGTTGGCGGGCGGAGCGCCCCACTGGTCGTCCGGACGTGACCACCACGGGCCGGGCGGCGGGCTCTGGGTGCCAGCACCCTGGTCGCGACGGGGATCGGTCATGGGAGGTCCTTCGGGATGGGGGCGGCGGACGGCGGACGTCCTCGTACCACCAGTCTTACCCCTCGGGTGTGAAGTTCCCGTCAGCTAGCCGAACGGGTTGAGCATCCCGACCATGCGGGCCGCTCCGCGGCCCAACCGGGACAGAAGTCCCTGCTGCGGGGGGGCGTCTCGTGGCAGCGTGGCCAGCGCGGTCCGGACCGTCTCCGAAGACGCATCGGAGACGAGCGTCCAGACCCGGCCCCCGTCGCTCCAGACGACGCGCTCCGGGACCCCGGGCCGCACCCAGACCGGACGGCTGCCGACCTGCTCGGCCACGAAGCCCGCCGGCGGCCCGGCGCCGAGGCCGCCGCGCTGGGCGAACAGCGACAGCGTGGACAGCCCGTCGGAGTAGGCGAGGTGCAGCACCTGCCCGCCGGGGACCGGGGCGTTCACGCTGGCGTCGATCAGCTCGAACCCGGCCGGCAGGTCCGGCGGCACCGGCCAGCCGTCGGCACCCAGCTGGGCAGGAGTCAGGGCGCCCTCGCCCGCCGTGCTCGGTGCCTGCGTCACCGCCCCGGCGTCCGACACCTGCACATCCACAAAGGCGCTGCTGCGGATCCGCCGGCCCTGCTCGTCGAACACCTCGCGGCGCAGCAGCAGGCCGCTCTCCCTGTCGAGCCAGAAGCGCCCGGCGAGCGCGCCCTGCGGGCGGTAGGCCTCCACGACGTCCGTGGTGCGGCCGGTGCATCTGCCGGGTGCGGCCACGACGAGCTCGTAGGACGACGCGAGCAGTCCCAGCAGCCGCGGGTCGACCGTGGCGGTCATGGGGACCGGTGCAGCGGTGCCGGATCCCGGCCCGGTGACGACCGAGCCCCCTTGGGCGTCGTGTGCGACGTCGGTCAGCGCCGAGTCGGAGTCGGTGCCGGTCCAGGTCGCGACGAACTGCGTGCCGGTGTAGGTCAGGGACCGGCCGGCCAGGGCGGCGTCCTCCAGCAGGGTGATCGCCTGCTGCTCCGACTGCGCAGACGAGGCCGCCGGTGCCGGCGTCGGGATCACGGGCGAGGCGAGGACCGGGAGCGGGCTCAGAGCCACGCCGACTCCGACCGCCACGACCACGACCCGGCGCCTCAACGTCCGCTCCCGTCGCCCCCGCCGGTGAAGGAGGCCGATCGAGCGGGTGGGGTGTCGCGGGTGGTGCTGACGAAGTCGGTCACGAACAGGTCTGTGCCCGGGTCGACAGGGGTCGAGGGCTGCCGTGGCGGCGTCCCGCCGAGCACGAAGGCCGCGGTGAGTCCGAGCGCCAACAGACCGGCGCCCGCCGACGCGCGTCGACGAAGCCGGCGGCGGCGGGGCCGGACCCCGGCGGACGCAGGCGGAGCGGACCGGGCTCCGCGCGGATGGGTCGACCCGACGGGCTTGGACCGCACGACGTCGGAGCCGGTCATGTCAGAGCCGGTCATGTCGGAGCCGGTCATGTCGGAGCCGGTCACGTCGGAGCCGGTCATGGCCAGCGCGAGCAGCCGCGTCGTCAGAGTGTGGTCCGGCATCGGCGGGTCGGCTCGCAGCCCGGTCAACCGCGCCTTGAGTCGGCGCTGGGCGTCCACCTCGGCGCGGCAGGGATCGCAGTTCGCGAGGTGGCGCTGAGCCCGCTCCCGGGCGGGGTGGTCGAGCTCGCCGTCGACCAGCGCCGCGGTCACGTCGCCCAGGCAGCTCACGAGGGGTCCGCGACCGGGGCGCGATGGGCAAGGGCGGCCCGCAACTGGGACCGGCCGCGGTGGATGCGGCTGCGCACGGTGCCGATCTTGATGCCGAGCGTGGCGGCGATCTCCTCGTACGACAGGCCTTCGAGATCGCACAGCACCACCGCGGCGCGGAAGTCCGGCGGCAGCGCGTCCAGAGCCGCCTGGACGTCGTGGTCGAAGTGGGTGTCATCGTAGATCTGCGCCGGACCGCGGTCGCCGCTGACCAGACGCTCCGCGTCCTCGGGCAGCGCGTCGAAGCGGATGCGGGCGCGTCGGCGCACCAGGTCGAGGAACAGGTTGGTGGTGATCCGGTGCAACCAGCCCTCGAACGTGCCGGGCGTGTAGCGCGACAGCGAGCGGAAGACCCGCACGAAGACCTCCTGGGTGAGGTCCTCCGCGTCGTGCGGGTTGCCGGTGAGGCGGTAGGCCAGCCGGTAGACCCGGGCCGAATGGGTCCGGACTACCTCGTCCCAGGACGGCGGTGTCCACTCCTGCTCAGGCAGGGCGTACGTCGTCACGCCGGCCTCTCCCACCATCGCTCCCACGGTCGTGGGCCCCACCGTCGTCGGCAGGGCCACGGGCACGTCCAGCACGCCCGTTGTCGCCATGATGCCCACCCTCCCGTGAAGCGCGTGTGAGGTCGTTCCGAGCTCGCCCTGTCGGCCCTGGCTGGATCAACGCGGCGCCCGGGCGCCCCGTTCCCCCGCCTGCCCGATAGGGTCGCTCCGCATCGGGGTTGCAGACCCGCGAGCCACGTGGAGGCCGTCATCGAGTCCGGCAGCAGCGCAGCCAGCGGATCCTCGACGTCCGGCGGGGCGAGATCCAAGACCGACGCGGCCTTCGCCGACTGGGCGAACAGCTGGCAGCCGGAGGACCCTGCGCTGCTCGCCGCCCGCCAGCGGGCGGCCGAGGTCGGCGTCGGCGCCGTCGACCCGCCTACCGGTGCGGCGCTGCGCTTCCTGGTGGCCGCGGCGAGCGGCAAGGCGGTGATCGAGCTCGGGACCGGAGCCGGCGTCTCGTCGCTGTGGCTGCTGCGTGGCATGCGACCGGACGGCATCCTGACCAGTGTCGACAGCGAGGGCGAGCACCAGCGCCTCGCCAAGGCCTCGCTGAGCGAGGCGGGGGTGCCGGCCGGCCGGGCCCGGCTGATCGCCGGCCGCGCGCTCAACGTGCTGCCCCGGCTGTCGGATGCGGCGTACGACCTGGTCTTCTGCGACGCGGCACGCTCGGAGAACGTGGACTACCTCGACGCCGCGCTGCGGCTGCTGCGCCCCGGGGGGCTGCTGGTGTTCGCCGGCGCCCTCGCCGGCGGCCGGATCGCCGAGCCGTCGGCCCGCGACGCCGACACGGTGGCCCTGCGCGAGCTGGCCAAGATCGTGCGCGACGAACCGCGTCTGGTCACCGCGGCGCTGCCGGTCGGCCAGGGTCTGCTGGTCGCTGCCTTGACCCCCTGACAATCCCGTCCCGCTCCGAGGCGAACCGCCTTGCGGTGCTCTGCTGGGGTGGCGCGCCCCGCGTTTCCCCCAGCAAAGCGCCGCGAGAGGCGACCTGCTCAGTCCGTGGACGCGGGCAGCGGACCGTCCGCACCGACCGCCACCGCGACGAGCTCCCACTCCTGGACGACCTCGGGGTCGGACCCGATCAGCTGGGTCACCGGGCTCGGATCGGCCCGGAAGCTCTCCAGGAACTCCGCTCGCGCCTGCAGCGTGGACCAGACGTAGACGCCCGAGAAGAAGCCACGCTCCTTCATCTGCCAGGTCTTCTGGACCAGCCCGGGACGGCCGGAGAAGCGGGCGAGCGAGCTGTCACGTACGTAGTCGCGCAGCTTCTGCTCGGTGCCGAGCGGCGTGTCGAGCAGCGACCAGCGGACCGTGAGGCCGTACATCAGGCGCTCGCGGGGATCGCGGCAGGCTGGGCGGCAGGGGGTGCAAGGGCGGTCAGCCAGGCCGTCAGTAGCCGGACCCCGAAGCCGGTGCCCCCCTTGGTGAGCTCGTCGTCGTCGGCGCCCGAGCGGGCCGGACCAGCGATGTCGAGGTGGGCCCATGGGCGGCCACCGGTGAACTCGCGTAGGAACAGCGCGGCGGTGATCGAGCCGCCGGAGAGCTTGAGCTTGGGCTGGCCGATGTTGCGCAGGTCGGCGATCGGCGAGTCGAGCGCGACCCGGTAGTCCTCGACCAGCGGCATCCGCCACAGCGGTTCGCCGGAGTCGCGGCCGGCCTGCTCGAGCTGCCCCGCGAGCTCGTCTGTCGAGGCGAACAGGCCGCCGATCCGCTTGCCGAGAGCGACCGGCATCGCCCCGGTCAGTGTCGCGACGTCGACGATCACGTCCGGGGACAGCTCGCGGTCGGCGTAGGCCAGCGCGTCGGCCAGCACGAGACGACCCTCGGCATCGGTGTTGAGCACCTCGACGGTGCGCCCGCCGTACTGCGTGAGGACGTCTCCTGGGCGCTGGGCGCTGCCGCTCGGCATGTTCTCCGCGGCGGCCGCGAGCACCGTGACCCGGATCGGCAGCTCGAGGTCCGCGACCGCGCGCAGGGTCGCGAGCACCGCCGCAGCGCCGGCCATGTCGGTCTTCATGGCCAGCATGCTGTCGTTGGGCTTGAGCGACAGGCCGCCGGTGTCGAAGGTGATGCCTTTGCCGACGAGCACGACGTGGCGCGACCCGCCGCCGTCGTAGACCGCCTGGATGAGCCGCGGCGGACGGGTCGAGCCCTGCCCGACGCCGAGAATCCCGCCGAATCCCTTTTTGCGTAGTGCCTTCTCGTCCAGCACCGTCACGGTCAGGCCGGCCAGCAGGGTCCGGGCGCTGTCGGCGAGCCACTGCGGGGTCTTCTCGAGCGACGGGGTGTTCACGAGGTCGCGCGCCGCCGCGGTCGCCGCCGCGACCAGGACGGCCGAGGCGAGGTCGTCCTGGCCCACCGGCCCGACCACCGTCACGTCCGAGAGGGCACGGACCTTCGGCTCCGCCTCGAGAGAGAATCGGTAGGAGGCCAGCAGCAGGCCTTCGACGAGCGCCCGCAGCGCCGGTGCCTCGAGATCCGCCGCGCGCACGTCGACGGCCAACGAGGTGGCATCCTTGGACCGGCGGGCCAGCGCGGCCCCGGCCTTGCGCAGCGCCGCAGGCGAGCGGTCCCCCAGACCGACGAGCAGCACGCGCTCCAGCGGCCCCGGGCCGGGCACCGGGACGGCGAGAATCTCACCAGCCTCCCCCTTGCCCGCCTCGCGCGACAACAGCGCCCCGAGGTCCAACGCCAGCTCGGGCGGACCGCTCCCGATCAGCCGGGCGCCGGGCGGCCGGGCGCCGCCATCGGCCGGCAGCGTCGGGACGGCGAGGACGACAGCCGGCGGCGGGTCGGCCGCGAGCACGACGTTCGGCAGCGGCACGCTAGGCCAGGACAGCCTTGAGCGCGTTGCCGAGGGCCTCGACCTCTTCGGCGTTGAGCTCGACGACCAGTCGTCCACCACCTTCGAGCGGCACGCGCATGACGATGCCGCGGCCCTCCTTGGTGACTTCCAGCGGACCGTCACCCGTCCGCGGCTTCATTGCCGCCATGGCCCAACCTCCAGGTCGTGTCCGGCACGGGCCCCCCGGGCGGGGCCGCACGCAGTGTGTGTTGCACACATTGTCCCGTACGCGGCACTCGGCAGGAAAGCGGGACCTGCACACTGGCTCGAACAGCCGTCGCACACCGAAGAGGAAGGCGAGCCCGCATGCTCGACACCGTCCTGCTGGAACGCACCGGCGCCGTCGCCGTGATCACCCTGAACCGGCCCGACAGCATGAACGCCCTCACCGTGGAGATGAAAGTTGCGCTGCTCGACGCGGTACGCGCGGTCCGCGACGACACCGCCGCGCGCGCCCTGGTGCTGACCGGCTCGGGCCGGGCCTTCTGCGTCGGACAGGACCTCCGCGAGCACGCCGCCCTGCTCGAGGCCGGCGACCACGCCCCTCTACGGACCGTACGCGAGCACTTCAACCCGCTCGTGACGATGCTGACCCGGCTGGGCAAGCCCACCATCGCGGCCATCAACGGGACCGCCGCCGGGGCCGGTCTCGGCATCGCCTGCGCGCTCGATCTGCGCATCGGCGCCTCGCCCGCCCGCTTCACCACGGCCTTCGCCGGCATCGGGCTGACTGCCGACTCGGGACTTTCCTGGACGCTGCCGCGGCTGGTCGGCGCCGGCCGGGCGATGGCACTGCTGCTGCTCGCCGAGCCCTTCACCGCCGAGCAGGCGCTCGAGATGGGCCTGCTCAACGCGGCCGTCGCCCCCGAGCAGGTGCTGCCGGCGGCGATGGAGCTCGCCACCCGGCTCGCCGCCGGCCCGACCGCCGCCTACGCGTGCCTGAAGGAGTCGGTCGCCTACGCCGCTGACGCGACCCTGCCCGAAGCGCTGGCCATGGAGGACGAGCTGCAGACCCGGGCCGGCGCCACGTCCGACCACGCCGCCGCGGTGCGCTCCTTCCTCGCCAAGTCGACGCCGGTGTTCGAGGGTCGCTGAGGCTCAGTCCAGACGGGCTGGGGAAACCGGCCGACCGGTCTCGACCCAGCGCGCGAACCGGCGCAGGGACAGGCGCACGCCGTACGCGAAGATCGGCCGCACCACCGGCCAGCCGAGCCGGCCGAGCCGGCCGAGCGGGAGCTCGAGATCCTCGCGCCACACGAAGACCGCCCGATCGTCACCGCGCGGCTCCACGTCGAAGTCGCCGGTGCCGCGGATGACCCGCCCGGTGTGCACGACGTGACAGCGGCGCGGCGGGTCCCACCCCGTGATGTCCATGGTGTCGAGGAACCCGAAGCGGCCGATGCCGGTGAACGCCTCGATCCCGCCGCCGACGCCCTGCCCGCCCTGCCTGGTCGGGCGGACCGAGGTGCCGAGCATCCACTGGCCCTGCCCGGCCCAGTCCGTCGCGCCCGCCCAGGTCTGCTCCACGGAGGCGTCGACGTCGACGCGCAGGACGAGGGTGGCGGTCATGGGGCCAGTCTGCGCGCTGCGGCCCGTCGGCGCCGAGTGGGTCCCACCGTTACGGCGGCGAGGCCTCTGGCGAGCTGCGCTCCGGTGCAGGCGCGACAGGGGAGGCCTGGGCCACCGGACCGGATCCGGACGCGGCCTGTTCGAGGGCAGCGATCCGTTCGTCGCGGGCTCGCAGGTCGTCGGCCAGCCGCTGCAGCACCTCGTCGACCTCGCTCATCCGATAGCCGCGCAGCGCCATGTCGAAGCGGACCGCGGTCAGGTCCTCGGGCCGCAGGGGGCCGGACGGCAGAGCGGGGTAGGCGGCGTCCGGGGGGGCGTCGATGAGCACCGGGCCCTCGCGGGTCGACAGCACGGCTGCCGCGAACAGCACGAGCACGACGCCGATCAGGGCGAGGACGGTCACCACGTGCCGCATGCTCGCATGCCGCCGCAGCGCCCCTACGGCGCCTCGCCCTCGAGCACCTCACCCGGCGTCGGCCGCAGCAGCCGGGGTCGGGCCAGCTCCGCCTCGACCGCAGCCAGGGCCGCGGGGGCCGAGTCGGTCCACACCAACGCGTCAGCCGCCTCCTGCCGGACGAAGCCGCGCTGCACCATGAGAGCGACCTGCGCTCGCAGCGGCGCGTACAGCCCGTCGAGGTCGAGGACCACGACCGGCTTGGCATGCAGCCCCAGGGTGCGGGCGGTCCAGACCTCGAGCAGCTCCTCCAGAGTGCCCAGCCCGCCCGGCAGCGCGAGGAAGGCATCGGACCGGTCGTCCATCAGCCCCTTGCGGGTGCGCATGTCGTCGACGATCAGCAGCTCGTCGGCGTCCTGGTCGCCGACCTCGAAGCTCAGCAGCGCCCGAGGGATGACCCCGATCGTGTGCGCGCCGCCCGCGCGGGCCGCCCGCGCGACGGCCCCCATCATCGAGACGTCGCCGCCACCGGACACGAGGACATGGCCACGCCGCGCGAGGACGCTTCCCACCTCGGCGGCCAGCGAGACGTACGCCGGATCGATCCGGGTGCTGGACGCGCAGTAGACGCAGACGGCAGCCATCAGCCGTCGGTCGAGCCAGGGTGCTCGTCCCCTGTCGCCACCGGCGGCTGGTCGCTCCGCTCGGCGAAGGTCACGCCGATGCGCCGGACGGCGTCATCCACGTCGTCGGTGACCTGGAACAGCTCGAGGTCCTCGGAGGAGATGAGTCCGCGGGGCGCGAGCGTGTCGCGGAGCCAGTCGAGCAGCGGCGCCCAGAACGCTGCCCCCATGAGTATCACCGGGAACTGGTTGACCTTGCGGGTCTGCACCAGCGTGAGCGCCTCGAACAGCTCGTCCATCGTGCCGAAGCCGCCCGGCAGGATGACGAACGCCTGCGCGTACTTGACGAACATCGTCTTGCGCGCGAAGAAGTAGCGGAACTCGAGGCCGAGGTCGACCCAGTCGTTCAGACTCTGCTCGAACGGCAGCTCGATGCCGAGACCGACGCTGAGCCCTCCGGCCTCCGAAGCGCCCCGGTTGGTGGCCTCCATGATCCCCGGGCCACCACCGGTGATGACCGCCCAGCCGGCGTCGGCAAGTGCGCCGCCCAGTCGGCGCGCCAGGTCGTACTCCGGGTCGTCCCTGGAGGTCCGAGCGCTGCCGAAGACACTGACCGCCCGGGGCAACTCGGCAAGCAGGCCGAACCCCTCGACGAACTCGGTCTGGATGCGCAGCACCCGCCACGGATCGGTGTGCACCCAGTCCGAGGGACCGCGGGTGTCGAGCAGGCGCTGGTCGGTCGTGGACGACTGCACCTGACCGCGGCGCAGGGTGACCGGGCCGCGCTGCTTCTCGGGGGTGCGTCGAGGCCGGACCTTGGCCGCGCCGTTCGGCGGGGCGGCGCCGGCGGCCAGGCGCTCGGGGTCGATGGAGGCGGCCATGTGCGTCAACTGTATGGGCCGGGCAGCCGAACGGCCGGCCACCCATGATGGGTGACCGGCCGCTGGTCTGTCAGCGCTGGGTTACCAGCGGTTGCGGTCGTAGGAGGAGCCGGACGTGCCGTCGGCCGACCAGTCGATCTTGATGTCGTCGTCGTTGCGGTCGTCGATCCGGCCATCGCCGTCGCCGTCCTTGCCCCACTTGACGTCCTGCGCGCCGGCCATGCCGGTGTTGTTCAGGCGGGCGTGGTACTCGAAGTCACCAGCCGCATTCTTCTCCTGGTAGCTGCTCTGGAAGCAGCTGTCGTTGCGGCCGTCCTTGTTCAGGTCGCGAAGCATGGCGGTCGCCGGGCCGGCACCGTCCGGGTCGGGGCAGGCGCTGATGACCCCGGTGCCGCTGGACTGGAAGCTCGCGCCGATGTTCTTGCCGACCTTGTTGCCGCGGTCGTCGAGGAAGCAGGCGTCGTTGTGGACGTTGTTGGTCGCCGTGCCGGCGGGGCTGAACTTCTGCATGTCGTACTGGTCGGGGTTGAAGCAGCTGCTGTTGGCATTGACGTCCGGGTTCGCGGTTGCCGCGCCAGTGTCAGGGTTGATGTAGGAGACGGCCTTGAAGCTGTCGCCGCGGTCGCGGTCACTGCTGTACCAGTCGCCGGCGAAGGCGCCGGTCGCGGAACCCATGAGGGTGCCGGCGGACAGGGCTGCGACGAGCAGCTTCTTGGAGGAAAGACGCATGAGATGGACTCCTGGGTCGAGGGGCCCCCATCCGGGGGATCGGTTGTTCCCCTGTCAGTACGAGGCGCACTCCGCCGGCGTTCACCAAGATCCGGACGTTTCCACTCCGTTCACCACGAGGACAGCTGTGCCCACCTCGTCGCTCGCCGCGAGGTCGACGGTGGCCGTGATCGCCCAGTCGTGATGGCCCTGTGGATCCTCGAGCGTCTGACGCACCAGCCACCGCCCCGGCTCGCGGGTGATCGAGAACA
>JBBSKF010000058.1:0-19351 GCA_038256525.1 Mycobacteriales bacterium
CGGTGAAGAGCTGGTCCTGTTCGAACGAATCACCACGGCCGTGAACGGACTCGACAAGGCTGTCAGGGCCGAGAGCGCCGGCCACGCGCAGGCAGCCGAGCGGAACTCCGCTCGCACCCGCACGACCATGCTGGTGACGGCCGTCATCGCCCTGCTTCTTGCCGCGACGCTCGCATACCTCATCACCCGGTCGCTCGCTGATCCCCTTCGCCGCAGCTCGGCGACGCTGTCATCGGCCTCGCACGAGCTGTCCGCGGTCAGCCAGCAGATGAGCGCGGCCGCCGAGGAGACCGCTGTGCAGGCCGACAGCGTGTCTGTCGCAGCCGAGCAGGTCTCCCACAACGTCCAGTCGATGTCGGCAGGCGCGGAGGAACTCGGCGCCAGCATCACCGAGATCGCCAAGAGCGCCACCGATGCCGCGCACGTGGCCGGTCAGGCGGTGGTCGCGGCCGAACGCGCCAACACCACCGTGGCGAAGCTGGAGACCAGCTCCGCCGAGATCGGGGAGGTGGTGAAGGTCATCACGTCCATCGCCGAGCAGACCAACCTGCTCGCCCTGAACGCGACGATCGAGGCCGCTCGGGCAGGCGAGGTCGGCAAGGGCTTCGCCGTCGTGGCCGGCGAGGTCAAGGAACTGGCCCGCCGGACGGCGTCGTCCAGCGAGGAGATCGGCAACAAGATCCGCATGATCCAGCGGGACACCGGCGACGCGATCGCCGCGATCGGACAGATCAGCGCGATCATCGAACGGATCAACGACATCCAGACCGTCATCGCCGCCGCGGTCGAGGAACAGGCGGTCACGACGAACGAGATCGGCCGCAGCGTGACGGAGGCCGCCACCGGGGCGGGCGAGATCGCCCGCAACATCACCGGTGTCGCCGAGACCGCGCGGGGCACGACGCAGTGCGCCACCGAGACCAACCGCGCCGCACAGGCACTGTCACTGGTGGCGTCCGAGCTGCTCAGCTTCGTCGGAAGCATGCCGGTCACGTCGAAGGCGGGAGCAGCGGCGGGCTCCCCCACGACGTGACCGAGGACGAGGAGATCCTCCTGGCCTTCCTCGAGGAGAGCCGGGACAATCTCGACCAGCTCGACAAGGACCTGGTCGCTCTCGAGACCGATCCGCATGATGTTGCTCTGCTGGCCCGGGTCTTTCGGGTCGTGCACACGCTCAAGGGCACCTGCGGGTTCCTGGGTCTACCCACCCTGGAAGGCCTGGCCCACGCCGGCGAGGACCTGCTCGGCGCGCTGAGATCGGCTGAGCTGGTCCTGGACCGCCCCATGACGAGCTCGCTCCTGCGGCTCGTGGACGCCGTTCGTCACATTCTCTCCTGCATCGCGGTCACGTCGGCCGAACCGCCGGAAAGCCAGGATCACCTGGTCGCCGAGCTGCGCGGCCACCTCTCGGCCACAACAGGCGTCGTGCCGCATTCACAGCCACAGCCCGCACCGGCTGACGCGCCGCCCGGCGACGAACGGGTGCCGCCGCCCGCTCGCACAGCGGACACCACGGTACGGGTCGACGTTGCCATCCTCGACACGCTGATGGACCTGGTGGGCGAGCTCGTGCTGGTCGGCAGTCGCATCGGCGAGCTCGCCGCCCTGGACGACGACGGACCGCTGGCCGCGCCGTACCGCGACCTGCGTGTCGTGTCCGCCGAGCTTCAGGACAGCGTCATGACAGCGCGGCTACAGCCGGTGGGGACGGTCACCGGCAAGTTCCATCGCATCGCCCGCGATCTCGCCGCTGCGCTCGGCAAGCACATCGTCGTCCAGGTCGAGGGCGAGGATGTCGGCGTCGACAAGGCCGTGA
This sequence comes from Mycobacteriales bacterium, assembly GCA_038256525.1. Lineage (GTDB taxonomy): Bacteria > Actinomycetota > Actinomycetes > Mycobacteriales > SCTD01 > SCTD01. The sequence continues at coordinate 1,817 of JBBSKF010000058.1, forward strand.
ACGAGGCCCTGCGCGACCCGCTGCTGCACCTGGTCCGCAACGCGCTGGACCACGGGATCGAGTCACCCGCCGAGCGGACGGCAGCCGGCAAGCCGGTCGCCGGGCACCTGCGCATCCGCACTTTCCACGAGGGTGGGCGCGTTCACCTCGAAGTGTCTGACGACGGCCGTGGTGTGGATGCGGAGGCGCTCGTCGCCAAAGCGGTAGCCGCTTCCCTGCTCACCGGCGACGAGGCGACGCGGCTGGATCAGGCCGACCAGCTGGCGCTGATGTTCCATGCCGGCCTGTCCACGAAGCAGGACGTCACCAGCACCTCCGGTCGCGGCGTCGGCATGGACGTCGTCCGGACTTCGCTGGAACAGGTGGGGGGCAGCATCGAGGTCGCGTCGTCGGCCGGGCGGGGCACACAGTTCCGGCTGAGCATCCCGTTGACGCTTGCCATCATGCCGATCCTCGTCGCCTGGTGCGGCGACGAGCACTACGCCATTCCGCAGGTCCACCTGCGCGAAGTGGTCCACCTGGACGCCGAGTCGCTGGCCGACCGGATCGACGTCGTCTCGAGCGCCCGGATGCTCCGGCTGCGAGGGCGGCTGCTGCCCCTCGTTGATCTGGCGGCATGTCTCGGTGACACCTCACGACGTACCGACGGCGCGCTGGTCGTCGTGGTCCTCGACAGTGACGGACGCCGGTTCGGTCTCGTGGTCGACGACGTGGGTGACACGGTCGACGCCGTCGTCAAGCCGCTGCCGCGCCGGCTTCGCGGGGTGGTGGCCTATGCCGGGACGACGATCCTCGGCGACGGGCGAGCGACGCTGATCCTCGACGTACCCGCTCTGGCGGGTGCTGCCGGCATCGCCGTCTCGACGCCCGAGGACGCTGCGTCCGCTGCCGCGACCACGACCGTCGGACTGCTGCTCGCGACCGCCCCGGACGGGGGCAGGCTTGCCGTGCGCATCGCCCAGGTGCGCCGGCTCGAGCACTTCGCTCACGAGCAGGTGGAGCAGATGGGAGCCCTGGACGTGGTGCAGTACGCCGGAGGGATCCTCCCCCTTGTCCACGTCAGCGCCCTGCTCCCCGAACGGCGGCTCACCGGCCGCGAGGCGTCAGGCGTCCCGACATCCGAGAGCATCGCGGCCGTCGTCTGCCACGGTGCGCAGGGTTTGGTGGGCTTCGTGGTCCGCTCCATCGACGACGTCGTCGCAGAGCCCGCCGTTCCCCGTCAGCCGCCCAGCCGTCCCGGTGTCGAGGCCTGTCTGGTCGTCGACGGCCAGGTCACCGAGCTGCTCGACCTCGAAGCCTTGACGGCCGCGGCCGGCATCGGCGCGAGCCTGTGACGAGCGTGGTCGCGCCGGCCCCGGCCGCGCAGGTGACGCTGTGCACCTTTGTCGTGGGCGACCTGCTGTTGGGCCTACCTGTCGAGCACGTCGTGGAGGTCGTGCGTGGCGAGCGGCTCACCCGCGTTCCGCTCGCCCCCGGCAGCGTGGTCGGGTTGTTGAACCTTCGGGGGCGGATCGTCTCGGCGGTCGACGCCCGCGTAAGACTCGGGCTCGACCGCCGCGACGGGGACCGCGAATGCGCCCACATCATCATCACTCTCGACGACGAGCAGGTGAGTCTCGTGGTCGACCGCGAGGGTGAGGTCGTCGCGCTGGAGTCGGCAACGCGCTACGACGTGCCCGAGACCGTGCCCCCCGAGATCCGCCGGTTGCTCGTCTCGGCCTACCGTCGGGACGAGGCGCTGCTGCTCGTGCTCGACCCGCACCGTGTCCTGACCGTCGACTGAGAAGAAGGGAACATCCGGCGTGCTGACTCTGATCATCGACGACTCCAGAGCAATGCGGCTGATCCTGCGTCGCATGCTTCGGGATCTCGGTTTCGAGGTGGCCGAGGCCGCACACGGTCGCGAGGGGGTTGAGCTGCTGGGCCAGGGGCTGTCCCCGTCGCTGGTGCTGCTCGACTGGAACATGCCGGAGATGTCCGGGATCGATTTCTTGGAGTGCGTGCGTCAGCCGCCGTACTCCCTCACCGCAAAGGTGGTCATGGTCACCACCGAGACCGAGATCCCGCAAGTAGTCCACGCCCTGAGTGCCGGGGCGGACGAGTACCTGATGAAGCCGTTCACCCAGCAGTCCCTGGTGGAGAAGCTGAACCTGCTCGGCTTCGAGCTCTGACCCGATGCAGCCACGCACCAGCCAGATTCGCGTGCTCGTCGTGGACGACTCGGTCGTCATGCGGCGGGTCGTCGCGCGCGCGCTGGAGCGGGACCCCCACATCGCCACGACCGACTTCGCGGCAGACGGAAGGATCGCGCTGGCCAAGATCGCCGCCCGCGTACCCGATCTCGTCGTGCTCGACCTCGAGATGCCGGTGCTGGACGGGTTGGCCACCCTGCGCGAGCTGCGCCGAACGCACCCGCGGCTGCCGGTCCTGGTGTTCAGCAGCATCGACGAGCGCTCGGCGCGGGCTGCGCTGGACTCGCTGAGCCTGGGTGCGACGGACTTCGTCGTCAAGCCGACGTCCAACTCGCTGGAGTGCGCCGAGGCCTATGTCGCCGAGCGGCTGACTCCGCTGATCAAGGCGTTGGTGGCGCCGTGCACACCCGTCGCTGCGGCCGTGACCCGGACGGGTGGGCCGGTCGGCGTACCGGTGGAGGCCATCGTGATCGGGGTCTCCACCGGAGGCCCGGATGCCCTCCATCGCCTGATGACAGCCCTGCCGGCAGACCTGCCCGTCCCCGTGCTCGTCGTGCAGCACATGCCCGCAGTGTTCACGCGCTTGTTGGCCGAGCGACTCGACCGAGGGTCACCACTGTCGGTGTCGGAGGCGCAGGACGGCGACGTCCTGGAGCCGGGCCACGTCCTGATCGCACCGGGCCAGCACCATCTGGGACTGGCCCGTCGTGGGTCCGCCACGGTGGTGGCGCTGAACGACGAACCACCGGAGAACTCCTGCCGACCGTCCGTCGACGTCCTGTTCCGGGCCGCAGCGAAGCGATACGGGGGCGGCGTTCTTGCGGTGGTCCTGACCGGCATGGGACGTGACGGCCTGCGCGGCTGCGCGACCGTGCGTGCAGCCGGCGGGCAGGTCGTCGTCCAGAACCCGGCGACCGCCGTCATCGGGAGCATGCCGGCCGCGGTGGCCGACGCGGGCCTCGCCCAGGCCGTGCTCGACCTCGACGATCTCGTGCCCGAACTCCTCGCGCGGGTCCGGCAAGTGTCATGAGCCTGGTGCAGAACGACGTCGACTACGTACGCCGGCTCGTCCTCGAACACAGTGCACTCGTGCTGGGCGAGGGCAAGGGGTATCTCGTCGAGGCGCGCCTGGCCCGACTCGCCGAGCGCGAGGGCCTGACGACGGTGACCCAGCTGGTGCATCGACTCCGTTGCGGAACGGCTGCGCTGCGGGACGACGTCATCGAGGCGATGACCACCAACGAGACGTCCTTCTTCCGCGACATCCACCCCTTCGAGGCCCTGCGCACCGTCGTGATCCCGGAGGTGCTGCGCGCCCGTGGGGCGCGACCGGTACGGATCTGGTCAGCGGCGGCGTCCACCGGCCAGGAGGCCTACAGCCTGGCGATGCTGATGGCTGACCACTTCCCCGGCGCCACCGCATCCATCCTCGGCACGGATCTTTCGCGCGACGTCCTGGCCCGCGCCGCGCATGGCACGTTCTCTCAGTTGGAAGTCAACCGCGGGCTGCCCGCTGCCCTGCTCGTCCGGCACTTCGAGCGCGACGGCGCAGGGTGGCGGATCAAGCAGCCGCTGCGCAGCCGGGTGAGCTTTCGACAGCTCAACCTGGCCCGGCCGTGGTCAGGCCTGCCGCTCATGGACGTCGTGCTGCTGCGCAACGTCCTGATCTACTTCGACACCGCAGCGAAGATCGCCGTCCTCGGGCAGCTCGCCAGGGTGCTGGCTCCTGGCGGCAGCCTGTTCCTTGGCGGCGCCGAGACGACATACGGGCTGGACGACCGCTGGGAACGCCAGCAGGTAGGACGCACCGCGATGTATCGACTGGCCGCACCTCGAGGAGAACCTTCATGAGCGACATGCAGAGCGAGATCCAGGCGATCGCCCACAGCATCTGGGAGACGCTGTTCGTCCTGCCGTTGGCGACGGCGGACGGGGCCCAGCACAGGGAGGTCGGTCCACTGATGACCGGATGCGTGCAGATCGACGGAGCCTGGAACGGCGCCGTCATGCTGCAGTGCCCCGAGCCCCTGGCCGGGCGACTGGCCGCTGAGCTGTTCCAACCACAGGCCGACCTGCCGTCGGAGGACGTCCAGGACACGATCGGCGAGCTGACGAACATGCTCGCCGGCAACATCAAGGCGCTGCTGCCGCAGCCGTCCCGCATCTCGTTGCCGGCTGTCGCCCTCGGTGCCGACTACGACCTGCGGGTGATCGGCACCCATGTCGTGGCAGCCGCGAGCTTCGACTGCGCCGGGTCCCGGCTCGTGGTGACGCTTCTGCAGGGCGCCACGCCCGCCGAGGCATGACCGTGCCGTCGAACGAACGCCGTGGCCCTGATCGGGTGCGCGTGGCGACCGTGTTGATCGTGGACGACTCCAGCACCATTCGCAGGATTCTCCGCCGTGACCTCGAGCAGGCCGGCTACCGCGTCAACGAGGCCGCTGACGGGGAGCAGGGCCTGACCTCCTGCCGGACCGACCGGCCGGACCTGGTGCTGCTCGATGTCGACATGCCCGTCCTGGACGGGCTGGCCACCATGGAGCAGCTGCAGGCCGACCCGCACCTGCGGTGGCTTCCGGTGCTGTTCCTGACAGCGCGGATCGCTGGGGACGAAGTGGCTCGGGGGCTCGAGCTGGGCGCCCACGACTACCTCAAGAAGCCGTGCGAGCCCTCTGAGCTGATCGCGCGGGTGAGCACCGCCCTGCGCCTTGCCTCGCGACACGACGAGCTGCAGCGGCGGGCGCGCGAGCTCGACGCCCTCAGCAACACCGACCCGCTCACCGGCCTCGGCAACCGGCGGCATCTGGAGCAGGTGGTCGAGGGGATCGTCGCGAGGCACGGTGCGGACAGCGGCCTCGGACTGGTGCTGCTGGACATCGACCACTTCAAGAAGGTGAACGACAGCGAGGGACACCTGGTGGGCGACGTCGTGCTGGCCACGGTGGCCACGCGGCTCCGCTACGCCGTACGCGCTCATGAGCATCTCGTCCGCTGGGGAGGTGAGGAGTTCGTCGTCCTCAGCCCGGGGATCGACATCGTGGACACCGCAGAGGTGGGGGAGCGACTTCGCGCTGCCGTCGCGATCTCACCGCTCGCGGTCGGGACGGGCAAGGACCTGAGTGTCACCGTGAGTGCCGGCTGCGCCGTCGGCTACGCAGGACAGGTCCGCCTGGTCGTCGAGGCCGCCGACAGCGCGCTCTACCGGGCCAAGGCGAGCGGTCGTAACCGGGTCGCCGTCGCCGCTGACCGATGAGCAGAGGCCGGTGTCCTCCAGTCATGACCCGAAGGCGTCGATCCTGCGTAGGCTGTGCCGGGGGCCGCTGGAGCGACGGAGGTGGGATGCGGTGATCGGTCCGGCCGACGTGCTCTCGTTGCCGCAGCGCCTCGAGGCAGCGAACCAGGCCCGCCGGCATGTCCGGCAGAAGCTCCTCGCGTGGGAGCTCGACGAACTCGTCGACCCGGTCGTCCTGCTCACCAGTGAGGTCGTCACCAACGCGCTGCTCCACGCTCGGCCCGTCATCACCGTCTCGGTGCAACGCGACGGCGCGGGAGTGCGCGTCGAGGTCTGTGACGGCTCCGGCGTGCAGCCGGTGCGACGGCGCCGCTCCGTCACCGCGACGACCGGACGGGGCGTCCAGATGCTCGAGAGCGTCTCCGACGGCTGGGGATCCACGGCGCTGGGCGAGGGCAAGCTGGTGTGGTTCCGCGTGGTCTCGGCCCATACGTGGGCGAGCACGTTCGCTGTGGCCGACCTGGCCGAAGCCGACCTGTGAGCGCGCCGGAGAGCGTCAGCCCGCTCGGGCGTTACGCCCCCGAGGACGACGGGGGTGATCTGAAGTCGGTACGTCTGCTGGGACTTCCGCTACGACTGCTGCTCGCCGCCAGGGAGCACCATGACGGCCTTATGCGCGAGTTCCGTCTCCTTGCCCTGTCCGAGGACCAGCCGCGCGCGCCGGTTCCGACCCGGTTGGTCGAGCTGACCGAGATCCTCGGCCGGCAGTACGCCGCCGCGCGAGAACGACCGGACCAGGAGATCGACTCGGCCCTGGATCGGGGCGAGGACGTCATCGACCTCGACTACCAGATCCCGACGGCAGCGGCGCAGGGAGCGGCCGGGCTCGCGGAGCTCATGGATGAGGCCGACACCTTCTGTGCGGGCGAGCAGCTCATGTCGCTCGAGCGGCCTCCGGTCCTGCGGCAGTTCGCCCACTGGTATCTCGAGCAGTTCATCGCGCAGGTGGCGGGGGAACCGCCGAGCCCCTGGGACGGGCCGCTCGACGTGTAGGGCCTCTCACAGCCCCAGCTCCCGCGCGATCAGCATCAGCTGCACCTCGGTCGTCCCCTCCCCGATCTCCAGGATCTTGCTGTCGCGGTAGTGCCGGGCGACCGGGAACTCGTTCATGAAGCCGTAGCCGCCGTGCACCTGGGTGGCGTCCCGGGCGTTGTCCATCGCCGCCTCACCGCAGATCAGCTTGGCGATCGCGGCCGACTTCTTGAACGGCAGACCCGCGAGCATCCTCGCGGCCGCGTCGTAGTAGGCGGTGCGCGCGACGTGCACGCGCGCCTCCATGCGGGCGATCTTGAAGGCGATGGCCTGGTTGTGTCCGATGCGGCGCCCGAACGCCTCCCGCGAGTTGGCGTAGGCCACGCTCTCGTCGACGCATCCCTGGGCAGCGCCGACGGAAAGAGCACTGATCGCGATGCGCCCCTCGTCCAGGATCTGCAGGAAGTTGGCGTAGCCGCGCCCGCGCTCGCCCAGCAGGTTGGCCTCCGGCACGCGTACGTCCTCGAGGGTCAGTGGGTGCGTGTCGGAGGCGTTCCAGCCAACCTTGTCGTACGCCGGACCGGCCACGAAACCGGGCGTCGGCGCCGGCACCAGGATGGCGCTGATCTCCTTCTTGTCACCCACGGTCCCGGTCACGGCAGTCACCGTCACGAGCCGGGTGAGGTCGGTGCCGGAGTTGGTGATGAAGGCCTTGCTGCCGTTGACGACCCACTGCCCGTCGGACAGGACCGCCGTCGTACGGGTGGCGCCCGCGTCGCTGCCGCCGCCGGCCTCGGTCAAGCCGAACGCCCCGAGCGCCTGCCCGGACGCGAGCTGCGGCAGCCACAGCTCCTTCTGCTCTTTCGTGCCGAAGCGGTATACCGGCATCGCACCCAGCGACACCCCTGCCTCCAGCGTGATGGCCACGCTCTGGTCGACCCGGGCGAGCTCCTCGAGGACCAGGCACAGCGCGAAGTAGTCGCCGCCCATCCCGCCGTACTCCTCGGGGAAGGGCAGCCCGAAAAGGCCCATCTCCCCCATCTGGCGCACCACGTCGTACGGGAAGGTCCTGGTCCTGTCATGGTGGTAGGAGACCGGCGCGACCACCTCGCGGGCGAACTGCTCGACGGTCTGGCGCAGCGCCACCTGCTCGTCGGTGAGGCGGGTGTCGAGCATCAGGAGTCCTGTCCGGTGCGGGGCGTGAGGGCGGTAAGCGTTCGGGACGGGCTGGGCCGGCCGAGCTGCTCGGCCATCCACACACTGGTGGCGACCAGCGCCGCAAGGTCGACGCCGGTGTCGATGCCGAGGCCGTGCAGCAGCCAGACGAGGTCCTCGGTGGCGAGGTTGCCGGTGGCACTTCCGGCGTACGGGCAGCCGCCGAGCCCCCCCGCTGACGCGTCGATCGTGGTGACGCCCCGCTGGAGGGCGAGCAGGGTGTTGGTCAGGGCCTGACCGTAGGTGTCGTGGAAGTGCACCGCGAGCATGTTCACCGGCACCCCGCGCTGCGCCAACAGGGTGAGCAGTGCGGCGACCTGTCCGGGGGTTGCGACCCCGGTGGTGTCGCCGAGCGAGATCTGCGTGCAGCCCATGTCGACCAGGCCTACGGCGACGTCGGCCACCTGCGCCGGCGGCACCGTCCCCTCCCACGGGTCGCCGAAGCACATCGACACGTAGCCGCGGGCAGCCAGTCCCTCCGCGCGGGCACGTCCCACGACGGGGGCGAACATCTCCAGCGAGGCGGCGACGGTGCGGTTGAGATTTCTGCGCGCGAATGTCTCGGTGGCGCTGGCAAACACGGCGACCTCCCGCACACCCGCCGCGATCGCCCGGTCGAGCCCGCGGTCGTTGGGCACCAGCACCGGGTGCCGCCCCGGCAGCGGGCCGAGCAGCGCCAGCAGCTGGTCGGCGTCGGCGAGCTGCGGCACCCAACGCGCCGGCACGAAGCTGGTCAGCTCGATCGTGCGGAGCCCGGCGGCGAGCAGGCGCCGGACGAGCTCGGCCTTGACCTCGACCGGCACGACGGCGCTCTCGTTCTGGAGCCCGTCTCGTGGGCCGACCTCGTAGATCTCGACGCGATCCGGCAGTCCCGGCAGGGCGGCGCTCACGGTGCTCCCGTCACCGTGACGAGGAGCTGGCCGACCACGACCTGTTCGCCGACATGCACCATCGGCGTGCCCACGGTGCCGCCGATCGGCGCGGCGAGCCCATGCTCCATCTTCATGGCCTCCACGACGACGAGGACGTCGCCCTTGTCCACCACGTCGCCGGGCTTCGCGTGCACCGCGACGACGGCTCCGGGCATGGGACTGCGCACCTCACCGCCGGCTGCGCCGGAGTCGTCCGCCCGCAACCGCGGCACCAGTGGCCGCATCGCGTAGGTCGCCCCGTCGAGCCACAGCCAGGTGGTGCCGCCGTCCGTCACGGACAGCACCCGAGAGCTGCGTCCGGCAACGGTGACCAGGCAGCCGTCGTCGAGGGGGACCACCGAGGCGGCGACGGGTTCGCTCCCGCCGACCCGGACACGGGCGTCCGCCGATGGCCCCGACACCGCCAGGTGGATGGTCGAGCTGCCGGATGCGGCTACCTGGAAGCGCATCTCGGCTCGGCCGGAGAACCGCCAGCCGCTGGTTGCCTCCCACGGGTCGGTCGACGCCGGCGAGGTGGCGAGGAGCCGGAGCAGGCAGTACGCCTGGTAGGCCCGCTCGGGCGGCTCGCGCTCGACCAGGTGCTCCAGCTCGCGCTCGATCAGGCCGGTGTCGAGACGGCCGGCCTGCACGTCAGGATGCGCGAGCAGCGCACGAAGGAAGGCGATGTTGGTGCCGACCCCGAGCAGCACCTGCGCGGACAGCCCCCGGTCGAGCCGGGCCAGGGCGGCGGCGCGGTCGGGACCCCACGCGATCACCTTGCTCAGCATCGGGTCGTAGGCGGTGCCCACTCGGGTCCCTTGGAGCAGCGAGCTGTCGATGCGCACGCCGGGACCGGTCGGCTCGCGCACGAGCAGGGCAGGTCCCCCGGTCGGCAGGAATCCCCGCGCCGGGTCCTCGGCGTAGACGCGGGCCTCCACCGCGTGGCCGCACAGCCGGACGTCGGCCTGTGAGAACGCGAGCCGCTCGCCCGCGGCGACCCGCAGCTGCTGCTCGACCAGATCCAGCCTGGAGTCCGCCACCCGCACGACCTTCTCGGTGACCGGGTGCTCCACCTGCAGCCGGGTGTTCATCTCCAGGAAGAAGAACTCCTCGGGGGTGGCTGCGGCCACGAGGAACTCGACCGTGCCGACCCCGGTGTAGCCGACCGCTCGGGCCACCTCGACGGCTGCGGCGCCGATCCGGTCCCGCTGCGCGGCGTTCAGCAGCACCGACGGCGCCTCCTCGATCACCTTCTGGTGCCGCCGCTGCAGGCTGCACTCGCGCTCACCCAGGTGGACCGTGGTCCCGAAGCTGTCGGCCAGCACCTGCACCTCGATGTGCCGCGGCGCACGCACCAGGCGCTCGAGGAACAGGGTGTCGTCGCCGAACGACGAGGCTGCCTCCCGGCGCGCGGACGCCAGCGCCTCGGCCAGGGCCGCCGCTTCGTGGACGACGCGCATCCCCTTGCCGCCGCCACCGGCGGAGGGCTTCACGAGCAGGGGGAACCCGACCTCGGGGGCAGCGGCGAGCAGGTCGGCGTCGGTCATCCCCGCCTCGGCGCAGCCGGGCACCACCGCCACCCCGGCGGCCGAGACGGCGCCCTTTGCACGGATCTTGTCACCCATGACCTCGACCGCCCTGACCGGCGGGCCGACGAAGACCACGCCGGCGGCGGCGCAGGCGGACGCGAAAGCGGCGCTCTCGGAGAGGAATCCGTATCCGGGATGCACCGCCTGGGCTCCGGTCGCGGCGGCCGCGTCGAGCACGGCGTCGATCGAGAGGTAACTGTCGCGAGCAGCTGCCGGTCCGATCCGCACCGCCTCGTCAGCCTCGACGACATGTCGCGATCCGACGTCGGCATCGCTGTAGACGGCCACCGACCGAAGGCCCAGGCGGCGCAGGGTGCGCAGCACGCGCACGGCGACCTCGCCGCGATTGGCGACGAGCACGGTGTCGAACACACTCACATCCGGAAGGTTCCGTAGGAGACCGGAGCGAGCGGGGCGTTGGCGCAGGCCGACAGCGCGAGCCCGACAGCGGTGCGCGTGTCGAGCGGGTCGATCACCCCGTCGTCCCACAGTCGCGCGGTGGCGTAGTAGGCATTGCCCTGCTGCTCGTACTGCGCGCGGACCTCGGTCTGCAGCGCGTCGAGATCGGTGCCGTCCTTCGCGACGGCGGCGAGCACCGAGGCCGCCTGCTCCCCGCCCATGACCGAGATGCGGGTGCCCGGCCACATCCACAGGAAGCGCGGCGAGAAGGCCCGGCCGCACATGGCGTAGTTGCCCGCGCCGAAGGAGCCGCCGATCACCACGGTCAGCTTGGGCACCCGGGCGCAGGCGACGGCGGTCACCATCTTCGCGCCGTGCTTGGCGATCCCGCCGGCCTCGTAGTCGCGGCCGACCATGAAGCCGGTGATGTTCTGCAGGAAAAGCAGCGGGATCGCGCGCCGGTCGCAGAGCTCGATGAAATGGGCTCCCTTCAGAGCTGACTCGCTGAACAGGACGCCGTTGTTGGCGAGGATGCCGACGGGGTGCCCGTGGATGTGGGCGAACCCGGTAACGAGCGTCGCGCCGTACTCCGCCTTGAACTCCTGGAAGCGGCTGCCGTCGACGAGGCGCGCGATCACCTCTCGCACGTCGTAGGCGGCGCGCGGGTCGGCGGGTATGACGCCGTACAGCTGCTGCGGGTCGACCACCGGATCCTCTACCGGAGCCCGCAACCAGGGGGCGGGCGTTCGCGGTCCGAGTGTCGCGACGATGCGACGCACGATGCGCAGGGCGTGCGCGTCGTCGTCCGCGAGGTGGTCGGTGACCCCGGAGGTACGCGAGTGCAGCACCCCGCCGCCGAGCTCCTCCGCCGTGACCACCTCGCCGGTCGCCGCCTGCACCAGCGGCGGTCCACCGAGGAAGATCGTGCCCTGGTCCCGCACGATGACCGCCTCGTCGGCCATGGCCGGGACGTACGCGCCGCCCGCCGTGCAGCTGCCGAGGACCGCCGCGACCTGCGCGATCCCCTGCGCGCTCATGGTCGCCTGGTTGTAGAAGATGCGGCCGAAGTGCTCGCGGTCCGGGAACACCTCGTCCTGCGCGGGAAGGTAGGCGCCACCGGAGTCGACGAGGTAGACGCAGGGCAGCCGGTTGTGCAGCGCCACCTCCTGCGCCCGCAGATGCTTCTTCACCGTCATGGGGTAGTAGGTGCCGCCCTTGACGGTGGCGTCGTTGGCGACGACCACGCACTCGCGGCCGCTGACCCGGCCGACCCCGGTGACGATGCCGGCCGCGGGCGCCTGGTCGCCGTACATCCCGCCCGCCGCCAGCGGCGACAGCTCGAGAAGCGGGCTGCCCGGGTCCAGCAGGGCGTCGACCCGCTCGCGCGTCAGCAGCTTGCCGCGAGCGACATGGCGCTGGCGGGAGGCGTCCGGTCCGCCGATCCGCACGGTCTCGAGCCGGGATCGGAGGTCCGCGGCGAGATCGGTCTGCACCTCGGTGTTGCGGCGGAAGCTCTCGCTGGCGGGGTCGACGTAGGAGGCAAGCCGGACGTCGTCCACCTAGGCCTGCAGGTCCTCGCCGGGGAAGCGGACCGAGACGGCCGAGCCGTGGGCCGGCAGGTCCTCGGCGTGGGACAGGGCGATGACATGGCCGGCGACCTCGCGCAGCGCCGGCGCGTCGTACTCCACGAGGTGGACACCGCGCAGGAACGTCTGCACCGACAGCCCGCTCGAGTGGCAGGCGCAGCCCCCGGTGGGCAGGACGTGGTTCGACCCGGCGCAGTAGTCACCGAGGGACACAGGTGCATAGGGGCCGACGAACACGGCACCGGCGTTGCGCACCCGGCGGGCGACGGTGGCCGCGTCCCGGGTGTGGATCTCCAGGTGCTCGGCGGCGTAGGCGTTGACGACGGCGAGCCCGGCGTCCAGGTCGTCCACGAGGACCACCGCGGACTGCTGGCCGGACAGCGCCTCGCGGATGCGCTCGGCATGCTTGGTCGCGGGGACCTGGCGAGCGAGCTCCGCCATGACGTCCTCGGCCAGCTGCTCGCTCGTCGTGACGAGAACGGAGGCGGCGATGACGTCGTGCTCGGCCTGGCTGATGAGGTCGGCGGCGATGAAGGCGGCGTCGCCGGTGTCGTCGGCCAGCACCGCGATCTCGGTCGGACCGGCCTCGCTGTCGATCCCGATGAGCCCCTTGAGCAGTCGTTTGGCCGCGGTCACGTAGATGTTGCCAGGACCGGTCACGAGATCCGCCTTGCGGCAGACGAGGACGCCGGCGGCGTCCCGGGCGCCGTAGGCGAACATCGCGACGGCCTGGGCGCCGCCGACGGCGTAGACCTCCTCGACGCCGAGAAGCGCTGCGGCGGCGAGGATCGTCGGGTGCGGCAGCCCGCCGAACTCGCGCTGCGGCGGCGAGGCGATCGCCAGTGACGGCACGCCGGCTGCCTGAGCGGGGACGACGTTCATGACGACCGAGCTCGGATAGACCGCCCGGCCGCCCGGGACGTAGAGGCCGACCCGGTCCACCGGAAGCCAGCGTGCGGTGACGGTTCCTCCAACGGACAGCCGGGTCGTGCGCTCCTCGCGGCGCTGGTCGGCGTGCACGAGCCGGGCGCGGCGGACGGACTCGTCGAGGGCGGCCCGCACCGAGGGGTCGAGCGTGTCGAGTGCCTGTTCGAGAAGCTCGGCCGGCACCCGCAGGTGGGGCGGGCGGACGCCGTCGAGGCGGGCGCCGATCTGCAGCAGCGCCTCGACACCACCGTGCCGGACCTCGGCGACCAGCGGCCGGACGGTGTCCAGGGCGGCCTCGACGTCGAGGACCGCACGAGGGAGCGCGACGCCGGCGGCGGCGTCGCTGCCCCGCAGGTCCAGGAACGCGATCACCGCCCCAGCCTACGAGGGCCGCGCACGATCGGCCGGGAAATAGTGCGGGCGCTGCTGGCCGGGGTACCGTTTGCGTGCGACGTCCCATCTCGGGGTGCAGCGGGACAGCGAAGGGATCGCCCAGGGTGAGCCAGGCCATCGGTCTGCTCGTCGTCGTCGGGCTGGTCGCCTCCAGCGCCTACTTCGTCGCCGTGGAGTTCTCGTTCACCGCAGCCAACCGCAACCGCCTGCTCGCCGCACAGAGCGCCGGGGACCGCCGAGCCGGGGCTGCCCTCAAGGTCTTGAAGCGGCTGTCCTTCTGCCTGTCGGGGGCCCAGCTGGGAATCACCTTCGCCGCGCTGCTCACCGGATTCGTCGCCCAGCCGGTGTTCGCGGCACTGCTCGAGCCGCTGCTGTCGCTTCTCGAGGTGCCCGAGAACCGGCGGGGGCCCATCTCGCTCGGGGCGGGCTTCGTCATCTCGACCTTCGGGCTGATGGTGCTCGGGGAGCTGGCGCCCAAGAACCTCGCCATCGCCACCCCGGAGACCACCGCCCGCAAGCTGGCCCGATCGACGCTGGTCTTCATGCGGGTCGGCGGGCCGGTGATCCGGCTGTTCGACGGATCGGCGAACCGGCTGCTGCGGCTGCTCGGCATCACGCCCATCCAGGAGTCACACGGCACGGTCACCAGCGAGGACCTGGCCCAGATCATCGGCACCTCGGGCTCGGCTGGGCATCTGACCCCGGAGGAGAGCGGGCTGCTGGCTCGCGCGCTCGACTTCAGCGAGCTGACGGCGGCCGACGTCATGGTCCCCCGACCGCAGGTCACCACGCTGCCCGAGAACGCCTGCGGAAAGCAGCTGCGGGACATCCTGCTGAGCACCGGGCACTCGCGGATCCCGCTGGTGCGCGAGGCGACCGAGACCGTGGTCGGCGTGGTGTCCGTCAAGGCCTTCCTGGCGCTGGCGCCGGAGAGCCGTGACGACGCGCCCATCGGTCCGCTGGCGTCGCCGGTGCTGCGGGTGCCGGAGACCGCGCCGCTCGCACAGGTGGTGGCGCAGATGCGCCGCGGCCGTACCCAGTTCGCGGTGGCGGTGGACGAGACGGGCGCGGACGTCGGCGTCCTGACCCTCGAGGACGTCGTCGAGGAGCTGGTCGGCGAGGTGCGCGACGAGTACGACAACGTGGAACCGCCCCCGCCGGCAGACGCCGCGGTCGTCAGCGGTTCGCTGCACCTGCACGAGGTCGCCCGGCAGACCGGCGTCGACCTGCCGGACGGCGACTACGACACGGTGGCGGGACTCGTCCTCGCCGAGCTGGGCCGGCTGGCGAAGGTCGGCGACGAGGTGGTCGTCGCGGCCACCCGACGACGCAGCGAGCAGGACACCTCGCCGCGGCTGACCGTCACCCTGCGCGTGGACTCCCTCGACGGGCGCAGGGTCGGCGACGTCCACCTGACCACCGTGGGCGAGGTCGTGGAGTCCTCGTGAGCACACCCCTCGCGCTGGCCATCACCGTTGCGCTGCTGGCCGCGAATGCGCTGTTCGTCGCCGCCGAGTTCGCCCTGCTGACCGCGCGCCGGCACCGGCTCGAGCAGCTCGTCGACGAGAGGCGGCGCGGCGCGAAGGCCGCGCTGGCCGGGGTCCGGGAGCTCTCGCTCATGCTCGCTGCGGCCCAGCTGGGCATCACGATGGCCTCACTCGGTCTGGGAATCGTCGGTGAGCCGGCCCTCGCGGATCTGCTCGAGCCTCCGCTGGAGGCGGCTGGGCTCCCGGTCGGTCTCAGCCACGGCATCGCCGTTGCGGTGGCGCTCAGCGTCATCGTGTTCCTGCACATGGTCCTCGCGGAGATGATGCCGAAGTCCTGGGCCCTGACCCACCCGGAGACGGCGGCGCTGGCCCTCGCCCGGCCGTTCCGGATGTTTGCCGGCACGTTCCGTCCCGTGCTCCGCTTGATGAACTGGCTGGCCAACGGAGTTGTTCGCCTGTGCGGCGTCACCCCCGTCGAGTCGCTCACCGTCGCGCACACCCCCGGTGACCTGGCGCGACTGGTGGCGGACAGCGCCGAGCAGGGCACCTTGGACTCGGGCGAAGGCGAACTGCTGGGGCGCGCCCTGTCGCTGCACCGCCTGGACGCACGCGCGGTCCGCATCCCGCGGTCGGACATCGTCACCGTAGGGGCCGCTGCCGACACCGCAGAGATCGAACGGGTCGCGCGGGACAGCGGGCGGTCCCGCCTGCCGGTGATCGGCGAGGACTTGGACGACGTGCTCGGCGTGGTGCACGTCAAGGACGTGCTGCTGCTCGAGACCGACAGCCGCGAAGGCAAGACTGCCAGCACCTTGGCGCGGGCGGCGGTCTTCGCGGCCGAGACCGAACCGGCCGATGACCTGCTGATGCGGATGCGCAGTGGCGGCGACCACCTCGTTCTCGTCGTTGACGAGCACGGCGGCATCAGCGGACTGGTCGCCTTCGAGGACCTCGTCGAGGAGCTGATCGGCGACTTCGAGGACGAGACCGATGCCGTACGCGGGATCGCTACTCCCGGCGCAGTCGCCGGCGACGTACGCCTCGACGAGCTCGAGCGGGAGCAGGGCCTTCACCTGTCGGCTGAGCACGCCGACACCCTGGCCGGCTGGGTGCTCGAGCACCTGCACCGCCTCGCCGTCCCGGGCGACGAGGTGCGCGCCGACGGCGTCGTCGCCTGCGTCCTCGAGGTCGACGGCGCCCGCATCACCAGCATCGCCCTGCACCCGGAGCGGCTTCGCGACGAAGGCGAGGGCGAGGACGGGGACGCGGTTGCCGAGTCGACACCGGAGGAAGCCCCCGCGCAGGGCAGCCGGTCCTGAGCGTCGAGCGGGCGCCCGGTCCCGGCACCTCGCGACTGGGCGGGGCCGCAGGCTTCTCGGCCCGACTCCTGCTCATCGTCGCGGCCATCGCCGTCGTGGCGTACGCCGTCGTGCTGCTCCGTCTGGTGATCCTGCCCGTGGTGCTGGGCGCAGCCGTCGCGGCACTGCTGGTCCGCCAGGTCGACTGGCTCTCGCGAGGCCGCGTTCCGCGCTCGGCGGCTGCACTGCTCGTCACGCTGACCTGGACCGCGGTCGTCCTGGGGTCCGTCGGACTGTTGGCCGCCGGTGTATCCGGCCAGATCGACGAGCTCGGCGAGAGCCTGCAGGGCGGTCTGGGCCGGCTGCGCGACTACCTCGGGGACCTCGGGATCGACCGGGAGCAGCTGGCTGCGCTGCAGCAGTCGGCGACCGACGCGCTCACTGACAACCAAGAGGTGCTCACCTCCGGCGTCATCAGCGGCGCGACCCTGCTCGCGGAGTTCCTGGCGGGCGCCTTCTTGTTCGTCGTCGTGCTCTTCTTCTTCCTGCGCGACGGCCGGGCGATGTGGGCCTGGGTCCTGGCCCGGCAGCCGGAGGCGCATGCGGCCGTGGTCGACACAAGCGGCCGGGCTGCGTTGGACACGTTGGCCGCCTACCTGCGCGGCACCGCCGTCATCGCCCTGGTCGACGCCACCCTGATCGGGCTGGCGCTGCTCCTGCTCGGGGTGCCGCTGGTCCTGCCGCTGTCGGTGCTGGTCTTTCTCGGGGCCTTCATCCCGGTCGTCGGCTCGGCCGTCGCCGGCAGTGTGGCTGTGCTCGTCGCCCTGGTCACCGAGGGGCCGGTGACCGCGGGGCTGGCTCTGCTCGCGGTCGTCGTGGTGCAGCAGGTCGAGGGCGACGTGCTGGCGCCGTGGGTCTTCGGCCGCGCGCTGTCGCTGCACCCGCTGGTCGTCGTGGTCGCACTCACCGGTGGCGCGGTGCTTGCCGGGGTGCTCGGAGCCGCCGTGTCCGTCCCGCTGGTCGCCGCGGTCTGGGCGGTGATCCGGGCCGTACGGCCGTCGGTCTCGGACGCGCCGCCAGCAGGCCGCACAGAGACCGAGCCGAGAGCGAAGGCGAAGACGAAGACGAAGGCGCGTAGCGGCCGTGAGCACGGTCACGAAACCGTCATCGTCGGCAGCGCGTCACCCGTCCGTAGCGGGGAAGACACCGACCTGACCTTGTCATCGGATGCACCTCGAAAGGACCCGACATGATCGGCTTCATCGTCGCCGGCC
>JBBSKF010000059.1:0-19267 GCA_038256525.1 Mycobacteriales bacterium
CGGTTCGAGCCACCGGCGGAGCTCGCAGCGAACGCCAACGTGACGGGCGACGCCTACGAGCAGGCGGCGACCGACCGGCTCGCGTTCTGGGCGGAGCAGGCCGGCCGGCTGGAGTGGGCCACGCCGTGGACCGAGATCGTCGACTGGCAACCGCCGTACGCGAAGTGGTTCGTCGGTGGGACGCTGAACGTCGCGGTGAACTGCCTCGACCGGCATGTGGCCGCTGGCAACGGCGAGCGGGTGGCGCTGCACTGGGTCGGCGAGCCGGACGGCGACACCCGCGACCTGACCTACATCGAGCTGCTGCGCCAGGTGTCGATGGCGGCGAACGCGCTCACCGAGCTCGGCGTGCAAGCCGGTGACCGGGTCTGCATCTACCTGCCGATGGTGCCGGAGGCGGTGATCTCGATGCTGGCCTGCGCCCGGATCGGGGCGGCGCACTCGGTCGTGTTCGGCGGCTTCTCGGCGCAGGCGCTGGTCGACCGGATCACCGACGCCGGCGCGAAGGTGGTCATCACCGCCGACGGCGGCTACCGACGCGGCTCGGCGTCGGCGCTGAAGCCCGCCGTCGACGAGGCGCTCGAGCGCTGTCCGGACGTCGCCGCCGTGCTCGTCGTTCAGCGCACCGGGCAGGACGTCGCATGGGTCGAGGGCCGTGACCACTGGTGGTCCGACATCGTCGACCGCCAGCCCGAGTCGCACTCGGCGCAGGCCTTCGACGCCGAGCAGCCGCTGTTCCTGCTCTACACCTCCGGCACGACCGGCAAGCCAAAGGGGATCCTGCACACCTCCGGCGGCTATCTCACGCAATGCGCCTGGACGCACTGGGCGGTCTTCGACCTGAAGCCCGAGATTGACGTCTACTGGTGCACCGCCGACGTCGGCTGGGTGACCGGCCACTCCTACCTCGTCTACGGCCCGCTCGCCAACGGCGTCACCCAGGTGATGTACGAGGGGACGCCCGACGCCGGCGGGCGTGACCGGTGGTGGTCCATCGTCGAGCAGTACAAGGTGTCGATCTTCTACACCGCGCCGACGGCCATCCGTACGTTCATGAAATGGGGTGAGGACCTGCCGGTGGGGCGCGACCTCAGCTCGCTGCGGGTGCTCGGCTCGGTCGGTGAGCCGATCAACCCGGAGGCCTGGATGTGGTACCGCCGGGTCATCGGCGGCGACCGGTGCCCGGTGGTGGACACCTGGTGGCAGACCGAGACCGGCGCGATGATGGTCTCGCCGCTGCCGGGTGTCACGAGCTGCAAGCCCGGCTCGGCCATGGGGCCGCTGCCGGGCATCTCGGTCGATGTCGTGGACGGCGAGGGCAACTCGGTCGGCAAGAGCGGCGGTGGGTTCCTCACCCTTGATGAGCCGTGGCCGGCGATGCTGCGTGGCATCTGGAACGACGACTCGCGCTACCGCGACACCTACTGGTCACGCTTTCCCGGTCGTTACTTCGCCGGCGACGGCGCGAAGTGGGACGACGAGCACGTGCTGTGGCTGCTCGGCCGGGTCGACGACGTGATGAACATCAGCGGTCACCGCATCTCCACCACCGAGGTGGAGTCGGCGCTGGTGTCCCACCCCAAGGTGGCCGAGGCGGCGGTGGTCGGCGCGTCGGACGAGACCACCGGGCAGGCGATCGTGGCGTTCGTGACGGTGAAGGGCACGGTGGACGACCTCGAGTCCGGCGGGGACGACTTCGCCCAGGAGCTGCGTGCACACGTCGCCAAGCAGATCGGGCCGATCGCCAAGCCCCGTCAGATCGTCATCTCACCGGAGCTGCCCAAGACGCGAAGCGGAAAGATCATGCGCCGGCTGCTGGTGGACATCGCCGAGCGGCGTGAGCTCGGTGACATCACCACCCTCGCGGACCCGGCTGTGGTGCAGGCGATCGACGACAAGATGGGCGCCACCAACGCCAAACGCTGACGCCGTTGCTCCGAACGAACACGCTCGCCCACTGTTCGCTGGTTTCTGGTAGCTCGGTGTCACTCGGCGAACCGGCTGTGAACAGTCCCCGATGTCACCAGCCACATGACGTGGACATCACCACCACTGCTACCGGCGGCCCAGCGGCCAGGTCGTTCTCGACTGCACTGGCGAGCGGGCTGAGGTCGGCGACAGGATGACTGCATGGAGAGCACTCTGGTTGGCGTCGCCATCGTCCTGACAGGTGTGGCGTGGGGGGTGTTCCGTCTCGCGGGTTTGACGTCCACACGACCAGGCGGGGATGCCTCGCGGCTCGTTCGCGTCACCGGACAGGTGATCTCGCAGCACAGGGTCACCCTGCGCTGGACGATCCGCTACCCGCTGCCGGACGGATCGCCGAGTGAGTTCCTCGTGGAGCGGACCACCCGGCCCATGCGGCTGCGTGAAGGGATGGCCGTCTCGGTGCTCGTCGACCCGGCCGACCCGCATCGTGCGCGGCTGGACATGCCACAGCGCACCGCGTTCATCCGGATCATCCTGATCGGCGTCGCCGTGGCGTTCGTTGCCCCGCTGCTGGTAGGCGGCATCATCGTCCTGTTGTTCAGTCGGAACTGATCCGCTCGCCCTCGCGCAGCGCCACCCAGGCGCCGACGGCGACGAGCGCAGCGACATCGAGGATGAGACGAAGCAGGCCCGCCCCCCGGCTGATCGCTCCGGAGACGGCGTAGAAGACTGCCGGCACCAGGCACACCACGAGTTCCCCTGGCGCGGACCGCCTCGGCTCGCCATCGAGGGCGACCACCGCCTCTGCGCGTCGGCGGGTCAGGCGCAAGGCCAGGCGCAGCGCCAACAGCGAAGCGGTCACGACAAGGACGTCGTAGACCACGATCGCCCCGAGCGTGCTCTCGGCATCCATGCCGGCGAACGAGCCGTTGGCCACAAGGAGCAGGGCGACCGAGAAGACCACGAACAGCACAGCGGCCAACAACCCCGCGACGGCAAGCCGCACCGGGCCGCGCGGCGGTGCCATCACCCCAGTGGTCATCACGGCGTCAGGCGGAAGCTGTCGAACACCGCCGGGAGCGCAGAGGCCGCGAAGTCCGCGTCCGACGTGCGCGCCGAAGTCGCGATCAGGAGTCGCTCGGCAGTGATGAGGCGCAGCTCGAGCGTGCGGGCCCGCGCCTGTCCCGAAGCGGTCGGTGCGTCGAAGGTGCGGTCGGTGACTTGCGCTTCCACCTCGCCCATGAAGGCCACGCGCTCGTCGCGCAGCACCTGCTGCTCCGGCAGTGTGCGCACGAAGTCGAAGGCGTTCACCACCAGATCCATGTCCCCGGAGTAGTTCTCTTGCGTTGCCACGATGAACTGCTGCGGCAGCCCGGCCGACGTGACCGGGCCCTCGACCACGACGACCGGCCCGTCGCTGCCTTGGCGCTCGACGAGCTCCCACTCCTCGGGATAGGCGAAGGAGTAGGCGTCGTTGTCATAGGTCTTGAAGCCATCCGGCACGTCGGACTCGTCGGTGCCACCGAAGGAGGGCAGCGACGGGCCGGCGCTCGGAGCAGCCGTCGGGGTGGTCGTGCCACTGCTGCAGCCGACGACACCGGCGCCGAGCAAGGCGAAGGCGATCAGGGCACGGAGGGTGCGGGTCACGGGCGACGTGGTCCTCTCGGTCGTGGGGCTTCAGGCGACGCAGTCGGGAAGATCGACCAGCCTTTGGCCGTCCCAGTACCGTGCCCGAGTAGCGACGGCGGTTTCGAACTCCAGGCCGGTCGTCAGTCCGACCTCCGCCCCGATCTTGACCTCGCCGGACGCGCCGTAGCTGTCGCCGTCGACGTCGTACTCCACCAACGACAGCGTTCCGGTGTCGCGGAAGCGTTCGACGAGCCGACGGGCGGCACCGACCGGATTCCCGCCGGCGACCGAGGTCTGTCCGACCGCCGTGAGTCCAGCGGCGCGCAGCACACCGTACGCCGCTTGGGCGTTCTGCTCGTTGGTGAGGTCCAGAGCCAGGCGCGCCTCGGTGCGCCTGGTGCCGCCGACACCATTGTCGGGGTCGGTGTACTGCTCGCTCAGATCGTCGAAGATCGAGTCGTCTCCACCATCGAGCACGCCCAGCTGGCCGAACAGCTCGGTAGTTGCCTCGCCGCTGAGCACCAACGATCGTGGGGTTCCGTCCTCGCCGACGGTGACCTCGATCATGGCCTGCCCGCCGATGGACGCTGACGCCTGCGGACCGAAGGCGAGACCCGCCTCAACCGTCCTGTCGAGACCGGCCTGCAGGTAGACGGTGTAGGTGTCCTCGGTGCGATCGTGCCTCGTGCCGATGAGAGCCGAGTTCGTGGCCTCGGCCGAGGCGCCGCCCGGGCCGAAGGCGACCTCCGCGTTGGCACCGGCCTCGATGCCGCCCTCATAGAACACCTGATCCGGCTGACGCAGTTCGTCCTGGCCGTCCGCCAACTCCCAGGCGTCCCGCAGGAACCTCCGGAACGGCCCGGCCGGGGCCGTCTGCACGGCAGGCTTGAGGTCGTTGGCGATGTCCTCGGCCTCGTCTCGGGTGAGACCGGTCCACGTCATACCGCTGCCGAACACCACCCCCCCGCCCAATGACGCGCTGGCCGCATCCCCGATCGTGCCGCTGCCGGTGTCGATCGTGAAGCCACCACCCACCCCGACCGAGCCACTCAGGCCGTCCTCCTCGACGAGGGTGACCTCATAGCTGCCGTCCGAAAGCCGACTGACGATCAGCGAGGCACCACTTTCGAGGCTCACCACGATGTCGACCGCCCCGCTGCCGGCGCTGATCGCCGTGTCGACCGTGCACGGCTCGGCCGGTAACCGGGGGTTGGCCAGGGAGCCGTCACCCGAGCCGCAGTCCAGACCCAGCGCGTTGCAGATGGCGTTGCGGAAGCCGACGGCGGCGTCCACACCGGTCGCGGCGGCGGTGAGCAACAGCGCGAGCACCAGGACGCAGGCCAGCATGGTGCCGCCGACATACTCGAGGGTGCCCGCGCCGCTGTCATCGCGAAGCCGGTCGGTGCGGGACATGATGCCCTTCAGGTGGTGGACCAGTCGGTGATTGCTGTTTCAGCAGTGTGCCGAGTCACCACCGGGCACAGCAGGGTCCGAAGGCCCATCCTTGGACCCAACGCTGTCCGGTGCGTCGGGACGCGCGGCTCGACGACGACTGACCTCAGGCGATGCGGTCGGGAAGATCTACCAACCGCTGGCGCCATTACCGACCCCGGCAAGGCAGCCGGGCATGTCGACCATGGCTTGGCCGTCCCAGTACCGCGCGCGCGTCGCCACCGCTGTCTCGTAGTCCAGACCGGACGAGATCCCGGCCACCGCCACGGCCTGGGCCTCGGCCGTCACACCGTAGGTGGTCCCGTCCACGTCGTAGTCCACCAGGGACAACGTCCCGCTGTTGTAGAAGCGCTCGGCCAGACGTCCGGCAGCGCCGACCGTGTCCGCGTCGGCGATGGACCGAGGCCCGACCGCGGACAGTCCGGCGGCGCGCAGGAAACCGTAGGCCGCCTCGGCGTTGTCCTCGTTGGTGAGGTCGAGAGCAAGCCGCGCCTCGGTCCGCTGGGTGCCACCGACGCCGTTGTCGGGGTCGGTGTACTGCTCCTGCAGGTCGTCGAAGATCGAGTCGCCGACGCCGTCAAAGGTCCCGAGCTGGCCGAACAGGCCTGCCGTCGCCTCGCCACTGAACACCAGTGACTGCGGTTCGCCGTCCTCGCTCACCGTGACAGCCACCATCCCGCCCGCGCCGAGGGTCCCCGACGCGCGCGGCCCGAAGGCCAGGCCGCCCTCGCCGGAGATGTCGAATCCCGCCTGCACGTAGACGGTGTAGGTGTCCTCGGTGCGGTCGTGCGTCGTGCCGATGATGGCGCTGGCGGTCGCCTCGGCGGAGGCGCCCGCCGCCGTGAAGGCCACCCCCGCGTCGGCGCTGCCCTCCAAGCCGCCTTGGTAGAACACCTGATCGGGCTGTCGCAACGGGTCGGGACCGTCCACGAGCTCCACGAAATCGCGCAGAGCGCCGCCGAAAGGCCCCACCGTTGCGGTGCTCACGGCGGGTTGCAAGTCGTCCGCGATCTGTTCTGCCTCCTGCGCGGTCAGACCGGTCCACGTCCTCCCGCTGCCGAGGACGACTCCTCCGGACAGCGAAGCGCTGGACGCCATGCCGATCTGTCCGCTGCCGGTGTCGATGGTGAGGCCTCCGCCCACTCCAGTGGTCCCCCGCACGCTGCCCTCGTTGACGAGCGTCACCTGATAGGTGCCGTCCGACAGCCGGGTGGTGATCAGCGACGCGCCCCCCTCGAAGGTCACCGCGACGATGTCCACCGACCCGCTGCCCGCGCTGATGGCGGTGCTGATGGTGCACGGCGCAGCAGGGAGCCGGTCGGCACGGGAGAATGGCTCGCTGGAACTGGAACCGCAGTCCAGGCCCAGCGCAGTGCAGATCGCGTTGCGGAAGCCGACCGCAGCCTCGACGCCGGTCGCCGCGGCGGTGAGGAGCAACGCCAGCACGAGCACGCACGCCACCAGCGTGCCGCCGACGTACTCCAACGTGCCCGCGCCGTCGTCTCCACGGACGCCGGGGGTGCGCGACATGGAGCTCTCCTGCCATTCGTCCGGGGCGGTACGGGGGTGCCGCCGCCAGTCTGCTGGCGCACGGTCGGGCGGGGCAGGGCCTGCAGGCCCAACCCCGGACCCAACTCCTACCGGCTCAGCGTCACCGGAGGGTGGCGGTCACCGGCACGAGGCGCACCTCCACCTCGAGCAGGCGGTCGCGTAACGAGCCGACCAGCCGGCCGAGCGGCACATCCATGGAGAGCCCGTCACAGACGAGCAGGTCCGGCAGCGGCGGGAGGGGTGGCGGGGGAGGCAAAGGCGGCAACGGGGGCAGCAGGGGGTCCACCGGCAGGGGGGGCAGGCTGGGCAGCGGTGGCGGGCTGGGCAACGGCTGGACGACGATCTCGCAGGTCTCCAGGAGCGGGAAGCTCGCCCTCGCCTGGGCGGCAGAGCGGGCCTTGCGGTCCCCGTCCACGGGCGCTGGCTCGTCGGGCACCTGCCGGTCGGTACGAGCCAGCACGGCGACCTGATTCCCCTCGACCCGGAAGTCCTGGACCTGGCTGTCGTTGGCGGCGGCCAAGCGCGCCGCCGCGTCGTACATCGAGGCCCGATCAGGGGTCGGGGTGCGCAGGAACGAGATGACCCGGCCCAGGCCGGGGCCGTCGAGCAGATCCTCGACCTGCTCCGCGTAGTCATCCGCCGCCGCCAGCGCAGCGGCGTCGGCGGCCGTCTGCGCTCCACCCCGCAGGTCGGTTGCCCGGCTGAACTGCAGGAAGAGCAGCCCCAGGGACACGAGGCTGACGACGACGAGGATCGAGGCGAGCGGCGCCAACTGGCCGTCGTCGCCGCGCACGTGCTTGTTCGTGATCACCAGTCCTGTCTTCTAGCGGATCGGGACGCCGGTCAGCGGCTCTTTGAAGCTGGGCACGCTGATGTCGACCGTCGTGCTGGTGGTCGGTGGAGCCTTGAAGCTCGCATAGAGAAGCGAGGTCTGTCCGGGTTTCATGGGGCGAGGTACGAGTTCGGTGCACAGGCAGATGCGGGAGCTGTCGACCAGCGGGGCGTAAGCGCTGCCCGACGCCTGGTCGACCAGCCGCAGTCCGGACAGCGTCGCCCCGCTGTAGGGGTTGGGGGATCTCTGCTCGAGGAAGTCCCGCTGGTAGATCTGCCCGTCGCTGGCCTGGTTGGTCAGCCGGAACGTCCCCTGCACGATGCCGTCGGACAACCGGCGCAGCTCCAGCACCTCGAACAGCCGCCCGTCGCCGGACAGCGAGGAGACCGCGGCGGCATCCGGAGCCACCACCTCTGCCCCCGGCTGCGCGGGCGGGGGCAGCGGCGGCGGCGCGACCGGGTAGCGGACGGTGACCCGCCGGTTGAGCGCGGCTTCGGTGCTGTCGCCCCGGCCGCGGTCCTCGGCCACCGGCTCGCTCTCGCCGCGCCCGGACGCCGTCAGACTCAGACCAGGAGCCTGCGGTTGGAGCGCAGCCAGCACGGCCTGAGCGCGCCGCAGCGACAGCGTCTGGTTGGCTGCCGAATCACCGACCGTGTCGGTGTGACCCACGATCTCCACCGGCCCCGCCGCCCGCGTCTTGACCTCGGTGGCCACGTCCTGCAACGTCGCCTGCGCCGCAGGAGTCAGCTCAGCGGAGCCGAAGGCGAACAACACATCGGCGCTGACGTCGACCGCCACCGTGTTACCCCGATCGGTCCTGCGTGAGGCCCCGTCGAGTGCCGCGCTGCGGCTGATCAACGTGAATCGGGTGGCCTTCGCGGTAGCCACCGTGGCCGCCGGCGGCTCGTCGGTGAAAGCCACCCTGCCGGGCGGCGTCAGCTCGACCGGCGGTGTGAGTGGGAAGTCACCGGCCTGCACCGCCACCTGCTCGGTGCCCGCGGCGGGAGCCGGGAAGGTGACGAACACAGCCTGCTGACCCGCGACGCCGGCCGGCGGCGTCAACGGCAACGAGCTGCACAGGCATCGGTTGCCGTTGACCGTCAACGGTGCCAGCGTCTCACCGGCCGCCTCATCGACCAGGCGCACATCGGACAAGCTGCCGGAGAGGTAGCTCCCGAAATTCGTTGAACCCAGTGAGAAGGTGCTGACCCGACCGCCGTTCTTGTCCTGCTCATCGACGGTGAGCAGGAACCGAGCGGTCGCGTGCATGTCGCTGGTGCGCTCCACCCCGAGCAGGTCCAGGGTTATCCCGCTTCCGAACTCGGTGCCCTTGACCCGGGCCAGGACCGGCAACCCCTGGGCGATCTTCAGGTCCGAACCGCCCGCCGGCTGCCCCGTGGCCGTGGCTGTGGCCGAAGCCGTGGCCGAAGTGCTCGGGCCGGCGCTCGGCTCCGACCCGTCATCGTCCCTGCATCCCGTCAGCAGCAGGGCGGCGGCAAGCAGAACGAGAAGCGGCGACCGGGGCGTCACAGGCAGCTCCTCCGAGAAGTGATGAGGCCCGAACAGCCCGACAGGGCGTGAACCGAGGTCCACGCCCCGCCGCCGAGAACGGGTCCAGACGTCACTACCTACCCTTCACCGGGCCGCGCCCCCGTGCTGTCCCCGCCGACGCCAGGCACGAAGTCAAGGACCTCGCTGATCTTGGCCGAGAACTTGTCCGCAATGATACCGCCCATGTTGGTCTGCAGGAGCGCCAGCACGATGAGCGCCGCGACGATGACCATCCCGACGTACTCGATCGTTCCCTGGCCGCGCTCGTTGCGGCGGGCCCGTGCGAAGCGCTCGCTCGCCAGGGCGGAGAGGGTGACGTAGATGCGGAGCGTGCTGTCCATGAGATGTCCTCCGGTGTCGTCCGGCCCTGGCGGCCGGCGTCTGAGGAGAACAGTAGAAGTGGGGGACGCGGGCTCCCAGGGCCTGCGGACCCCCATTTCGCCCGCCCCCTGGTAGGCCCCAGGACCTAGGAAGGCGATCACCGCACATCGGTGCCGAGCCACCGGGCGATCGCCGCGGCGCGGTTCGGGGAATGCAGCTTGGCGAAGATCCGGTTGACGTGATTCTTCACCGTCTTCTCGCTGAGGAACAGCTTCGCAGCGATCTCGCGGTTGGACATCCCCTTCGCGATGAGGTCCATCACCTCCACCTCCCGGTCCGACAGGTCGTGCGGGGGACCGACAGCCGACGCCCTGGTCGGCCGTCGGACGGCGGCCATCATGGCCGCGGCAGCTGGGGGCGACAGATGGGACTGCCCGTCGGCCGTACCGAGCACCGCGCGCACGAGCTCGTCGGCTGTGAAGGTGCCATGCACCAGGTAGCCCCGGGCACCAGCCGCCAGAGCACGCTCGACGACGACGGGTTCCTCGCTGTGCGTCAGCACGAGCACGGGGTAGTCGGCTGCCAGGGCCTCGGTCGCCGCGACGCCGTCGACGACGGGCATCCGGATGTCGAGCAGCACCACGTCGGGACGTTCCCGATGCGTCGCCTCGACGGCGGCCCTTCCATCACCCTCGGCGGCAACGACCACGAGTTGGCCGGTGGACTCGAGCAGGCTGGTGAGTCCGAGTCGTACGACCGGGTTGTCGTCGGCGAGCACGACCCGAAGCGGCACGCCTGACGTCACGGCAGCGGCTCCAGCAGTGGCTGCACCTCGCCGGTCGGCACGTCCATGCGCACGGTGCTCCCTTCGCCCGGGGTGGACTGGACCTCGAGGGTGCCGCCCGCCCTGCTCGCCCGCTCGGACATGCCCACGAGCCCGTAGTGACCCGCACGCTGCCACATCCTCGCCTGCGACGCGTTCAGGGTGAAGCCGCGTCCGTCATCACGGATCTCGAGTACGGCGCGACCCCCTTCTTCGAGCAGGCTCACCACCACGGTGCGTGCGCCGGCGTGCCGCTCCACGTTGCGCAGGGCTTCCCGCAGGACGTACAGCAGCTCGTAGCGCGCCGTCGCGTCGAGCGCCACGGGCTCCAGATGCAGCTCGGCGGCGGTGCCGGTGTCCGCCGCCCAGCTGCTGACGGTCTGGCGGAGCAGCTCGGCGAGCGGCAGGTCGCCGGAGTCAGCGCGCAAGTTGCTGATGAGCTCACGGGCCTCGGCGCTCGCGATCTGCGCGGCACGGGCCAGGTCGGAGGCGCGGGCCACGGCGATCTCCGGCGAGTGCTGGACCCAGTTGCGCAACCCGTCCGCGGAAAGGGCGATGCCGTGCAGGGTCTTGGCAAGCGAGTCATGCATCTCACGTGCCAGCCGCGCGCGTTCCCCGGCCGCGACTGCCTCCGCAACCGACGCCCGCAGGCGCTCACTCGTGCCCACCTGCTCCTCGATCAGGCGCAGCACGGCGCGGGCGCCGATGGCCACCAGCAGGTAGAGCAGCGGAAGTCCGACGAGCTCTTCGAGGGTGAGCCGCTCCTGCGGGTCCAGCTCGGCGCCAAGGGCGATCAAGTAGCCGAGGGCGTGCAGGACGACCAGGAGCAATGTGCCACCCCGTCCGAGGAGCACGGCGGCGAGCGCCACACTGCCGAGCGTGTAGAGGAAGAACGGACCGGTGGCGCCCGCTCCGTAGAGCAGCGCCAGCCCGAGCAGGCTGTCCAGTCCGAGCAGCCCGGGGTGCCGCGCCAGCCTGGGGGCGAGAGGCTCCCATCGTCGCAGGAGCTCGTAGGACGCCACCGCTGCGACGGCGAGTCCGGCCATGATGGCGAACGGCTGGGCGTCGGCGGTCGCGGCGAGAAGTGTGAGAATGATCGCCACGAGCCGGGCGTCCACGATGAGTCGCGCCAAGGGGAGAGCCGGCGACGCACGCGGCGACGCACGGGTCCCCCTTGGACCACGCCACCTGCTCATTATTCGAACAGGTCCAGGAGGCCGTCACCAGCCGACAGGAAGATGCCGACCCCGAGCAGGAGCATCGCCGCGGGCACCATGACGAACGACACGATCAGTGACACCCGCGGTGCCGTGCGGGCTGCCCGACGACGTGCCTGCTGCGCGCTCTCGCGACGGATGTCGGCCGCGATCTCGATGAGCGCCATGCCGAGCGGCGCGCCAAGCTCCTCGGCCTGCAGGAACGCCGACACGAAGATCCCCAGTGACTCGGAGCTGTTGCGGTCGCGCAGCTCCAGGAAGGCCTTCCGCCGACTCTCACCGACGTCGAGCTGACGCAACGTCTGGCGCAGCTCTTCCGCCAGCGGCCCCCCGAGGCCCTCCGAGACGCGGCCGAAAGCAGCCCGGAAGCCCAGTCCCGCACCCACGGTGACCGCCAGGACGTCGAGGAAGTCAGGCATCTGGCGGTCGATCTCGGCCTGGCGGGCCTTGCCGCGGCTGAGCAGGGAGAGGTCCGCCCAGAACCAGCCTGCGGCAATGAGCAGCAGACCGGACAGCCGGCTGCCGAGCAGGAGCAGCACCACGCCGGCACCGCCGAACAGGGCGAGATAGCCGACCTTGCGACTGCCGAAGGCGTCGAGCCCGGCTCGGCCGGGCTGACCGGCGGTGACCAGGCGCGTGCGTAGGCGCTGCTCGCGGGTGTCGGACAGGCTGCTGACGTAACGCGGACCGAAGCGGCTGCCGACGGCTTCGAGGAAGCGCGTGATCGGCGGTCGTCGGCGGACGCGCACCACGCCGACGTCCAGATCCAGGCGAGCCGGGGGCGGCGATTGGAGCAGAAGCACCCCGTAGCCCGCGAGGACGACGCAGCCGGCCGCCAGCAGTCCGAGCAGCAGCGGATCGGCGGGCATCGCAGGCTCAGACGTCGATGCGCGTCGCGCGTTTGATGAGCAGGAGCCCGACCGTGAACAAGCCCGACGCCACCACGAGCGCCACCTGGCCGAGCGGCCGGGACAGCATCGTGTCGAGCAGGCCCGGTTGCACGCTGTTGAGGACAAGCAGGATGCCGATCCCCAGGGCGACAACCAGGTAACCGGTGTAGACCGACTGCGACAGGACGGTGCGAACCTCGCGGCGCACCTCCTTCCTGGCCTCCAACGTCGAGGCGATGTTACGCAGCGCCTCGACGAGGGAACCGCCCGCGCGCGCCGAGATGACGAGCGTGCTGACGAGCACCGTCACCTCGCGAGCCGGCAGCCGGTGCTCGAGGTCGCGCAGGGCGTCCTCGAGTGACTGGCCCACGGCCAGGGCGTCCGCGACCCGCCGCAGCTCGGTGCGAGCCGGCTCGGCAAGATCATCGGCGGCAAGCCCGATCGCCGACCGCAACGCCAGACCCGCCGAGGCAGCGTTGGACAGCACCCGCGCCAGCTGCGGCAGCTGCCCGACGAACATCTCCTTCCGCTCGCCCTGCCGCCGCTCCAGATAGATGTTGGCAAGCAGCACCGCGACGCCGAAGCCGAGGGGAGTGAGGATCTGCGACAGCAGGCTGTTGATCGTGACACTCAAGCCAAGACCTGCCCCGAGCAGGATCGCGAGCGCAGTGCTGGTGAGCATCGGCACGCCCGCTGTCGCCAGCCGCTGCTCGAGGTAGAGACCCAAGCGGGTCCGTCGCAGCACGATGTCGGTGCGCACGTCCAAGCGGGCGGCGCGGGCCTCGACATCGTCCAGCGCCGTGCGCAACGTGATCGCACGGTTCTGGGCCGCGCCGGCCTCGAGCTCGCGCACGCCCAGGACCATCACGCCGAGCGTGAGCAGGAGCAGGAGGGCGATGAGCGGTGGAGACACCTAGGACGCCTCGCGCACGTGCAGGGTGCTGGTGTCCGCCGCTACCGTGAAGGCCGCCGGCACGGCCTCACCAGCCGCCAACAGGCGTCGGGCGAGCGCTGCTGGCACCGGGCGGTGCAGGAAGCGACCAGTGCTCCTACGGTCAGGGCCGACCGGGTCGGCCGCAAACTCCACGACGGTCGCGAGCCGGAACTGCTCGCGCCGCAAGGAGGCCACGACGGCCACCTCGGCGACCCGTCGCATCCCGCCGGAACGGGTCAGGTGAACGATGAGGTCGACGGCGTTGTTGATCTGGTCGCGCAGGGTCTCGAACGGGATCTGCAGCTCACTCATGCTCGCCAGCGTCTCGAGCCTCACGATCGCATCGTCAGCGCTGTTGGCGTGCACCGTGGCCAGCGACCCCTCGTGACCGGTGTTCATCGCCTGCAACATGTCCAGGGTCTCGCCGCCACGCACCTCCCCGACGATGATGCGGTCGGGCCGCATGCGCAGACTGTTGCGGACGAGGTCGCGAATGCTGACCTGACCTTTGCCCTCCACATTGGCCGGTCGGGACTCCAGCCGCACGACGTGCTCCTGATTCAAGGACAGCTCGGCGGCGTCCTCGATCGTGACGATGCGCTCATCCTGCGGTACGAAGGCAGACAGGCTGTTCAGAAGTGTCGTCTTTCCCGACCCCGTGCCGCCGGACACGATGATGTTGAGCTTGGCCCGCACGCAGGCGGCCAGCAGTAGGCCCGTCGGCACGTCGATGCTGCCTGCTGCCACGAGCTGCTCCACAGAGAACGGCTTCGGGAAACGGCGGATCGTCAGCATCGGTCCGTCGATGGCGAGCGGCGGCACGATGACGTTGACGCGCTCGCCGGTGGGGAGGCGGGCGTCCACCATCGGGCTGGACTCGTCGACTCGGCGGTTCACCTGCGACACGATGCGGTCGATCGTCTGGTACAGCTGCTCCTCGCTGGCAAAGCGCGTCTCGACCCGCTCCAGCCGACCGGCACGTTCGACGAAGACGGCGTCCGGGCCGTTGACCATGATCTCGGTGACCGCGTCGTCAGCGAGCAGCGGCTCGAGCACACCGAGCCCAAGGGCCTCGTCGACGACGCGACGAATGATCGCGGACCGCTCGCGGGTGGACAGCAACGGCCCGTCCCGGCTGACCAGCAGACCCATGACCTTCTCGAGCCGTGCGCGTCGCTGACTCTGGTCGAGCGAGGCAAGATCGTTGAGGTCGACCTCGGCGAGCAGCTTGCGGCGGAACACCGCCACGGTCTGGGCAGTGCCCTCCTGACCACGGTCGAGCTCGTCATCGTCGCCCAGTCGATCCTTCAGCGACATCAGCAGTCTCCGGTCACGGGGAACGTGGCGCTGCGGACGACCGGCGAGGGGATGGTCAGACGGCTGAACAGCACCGGCACCGAGGTGCGCACCTCGATCGTCACGGTATCCGCAGGCGAGCTCAGCCGCAGTGCGCGGCTGTCGTCCCGGAGCCACCCGGGCGGGGCCTGTTCGGCCACGAAGACACCGTTGCAGTACGCGCCCTGCGCCCTCGCCCCCGTGCGGGCCGCGCCCTCGGTGATCACGAGGACGGCGCCGACGATGGCCACCTGCACGACGAGCAGAGCAACGAACAGCAGGGTGGGGACCAGACCGACGAGCTCGATCGTCGCCTGGCCGTCGTCTGTCCGCCGCGTCACGGCTCGGCAACCACAGCGCTCGAGCTGCTCACGGTCAGCAGCTCACCGACACCGGGGAACAGCAGCGGCACCTGTAGCGATACGCGGAAGCTGCGCACGGGCTCGAGCCGAGTCGACTCGACCAGGGTGTAGACGGCTCGGGCCTCCCAGGCACCCGGCAGCGCGTCGTCGACCCGATCGTTGGCCATGCGTGAGCCTTCCACCACCAACGCGCGGGCCCCGACGTCGGCAGCATTTCCCGCCAGCACGAAGGTGAGGCCGGTCAGTGCCATCTGCCACATCAGCAGGACCAGGAACAGCAGCAGCGGTGCCGTGGCCACGGTCTCGATGGCCGCCTGCCCGGCGTCGTGCTTGAGCCGCGCCCGCCGGCCGCGGGCACTCGTTGGCACCGGGCTCGTCGCGGCGGTCTCGATGACGCCGAGCTCGGCGGCGAGCTGGACGAGCGCCCGTCGCAGGGGGCCGTCCTGGAGCTGGAGAGGGTCACCGGTGTTGACCACCGGCTGCAGCGCCTTGAAGTCGGCGGGCAGGACCGTCGTGGCCATCTTGCTGCCGACGACGCGCTTGGCCGTGTCCGGCTGGACGTCGCTGGAGCGGCTGCTGCGGTTGAGCACGACGATGACGTCGTCGGGCTTGGCTGCCTGCAGCCGCTCCCACAGCTGCATCTGCCGCTTCGCGGCCTTGAGCGCGAGCACGTCCGGAGTGACAACGAGGGCGACGGCATCGGCCATCTCGACCGCGACGGTGGCGGCGGCTGTCATCACCGACCCGACGTCGACGACCACCACGTCATATCGGGACTTGAGCGCGCCCAGGATCCTGCGGGCTGCCTTCGCACTGACGTCTTCGCCGCGCTCTCCCTCCGCGGGAGCGAGCAGCATGGATAGACCCGACTCGTGGACGAACAGAGCGTCCTGCAGGACCGCAACGGACAGATCGTCGGCCACGTCGACGAGATCAGCGACGCTGCGCCGATGGGTCACATCCAGCAGGTTGCCGACATCGCCTGCTTGAAGGTCGAAGTCGACGAGACACACCCGGCGGTCCCGCTTCGCTCGCGCCGCGAGCAGCGCGCCATGCAGCGCCACGGTGGTCGTGCCGACCCCGCCTTTCGCGCCGGCCACGGCAACCATGGTCCCGCGGGCACCGGGAACGTCGTCGGCCGCCGAGCCGAGATGACGGCGGACGCTGCGGGCCCAATTGGCAGCAGGACCGAGCCGGCTCTCGATCTCCTCCACAGTCGGGTCGACCGGTAGCAGGCCCCGGGCGCCTACCCCCATGGCGGCGGCAAAGGCGTCCGGCGAGGAGGCGGCGGCCATCAGGACGACGGCGATCTGCGGGTGGTTCGTACCGACCTCCCGGATGAGGTCCAGGGCCGGAACCGGCCCGATCTCGTCGTCGATGATGAGGACGACCACGTCGCGCTCGGCGAGCAGATCCAGCACCTCTGTGGAGGTTCGGGCCTCGCCGACGACGCGGTACTCCCCCGTCTCGACGAGCCTGGCACCCAGCAGCCGGGCGCGCAGGGGATCGGCGACGCCGAGCAGCACCGCGGTCATGGTCGTCGCGTTGGCTGGGTGGCCGGCACCGGCGTCCTCGCGGGCGCAGGCGTCTGACCCGCCTGACCCGCCTGACCCGCAGCTCCGGCCAGTCCACCGTCGAAGGTGCGCTGCCCCGGTGAGAGCGGCGTCCGGTCGCCGCCGCCGACAATCGCAAGCCGCACGTTCGCGGCGAAACTCTCGGCGTAGGTGAGCGCGAGGCTTTCCTCCACGCTGAGAGCAAAGGTGATGGGTACGACGGCTTGGTCGGCGAAGCCCTCGTCGCCTGAGGCGGTCGGCCGGCCGACCTGCAGCACCAAGGCATTCGTCACGATGATGTCGGAACGCGCAACTTGTCCGAGGGGCCCGTCGGCGCTGAAGGTGGCGTAGATATCAACGACGGAACCGCCGCGCACTTTGCCTGCCACGCCGGTCTCGGCGTCGATGAGGATAGCAATCTCGCGCTGCCCCTGCTCGAGTGACGGCTGTTCGATGAGCATGCCGCGCTGCAGGAAGGACCCCGCGGGCAGTGCGGTCCCGGCGACCAGGCCGATCGTCTCCCGGGGATCGGTGATGGTCGTTGCTGACATCCAGCGCACGGGCACCTGGACCTCCTCCCAGACCGCCTCATCGACCACCCCGAACGCCTCGACGTCCTGTGACAGCCGCAGAGCGATGCCGAGATTGCCGACTTCGTCGCGGACCGAGCCCACGTAGCTCAGGACGCTGACGAACACCACGAGGGCGCCAAGCGTGGCCAGAGCCATCAGCAGGACGCCACGACGCTGACGAGGGTTCACGGTCGGCCCCTCCGAGGGAACACGAGCGGGGACGAGCCGGGGGAACGGCGTGTCATGGCCGAATTGCCGCGAGCAGTGTCATCCCGCAGAGCGGGCAGACTTCGGAAGACCCAGGCCGGCCACACCACGAACAGGTGTGGCTCGGTGTCACGTCGGCGACGACGGCCAGTGGATCCAGAGCGTAGCCGACGACCTCGACGCAGCGGGACGTGCCCCACCAGCTCTTGCCAGGATCGAACTCCGTCTGGTCGCGCGCCACCCGGCCGGGGCGCTGCGGCGGGACCGCCTCGACGGTGCTGCGTGCGACCATTCTCGGCAGGATGACCCGTTTGACCCAGGCCGGGTCGCCCTTGGGTGACACGTAGTACGCAAAACCGCGCCCCGGACGTACCGGAAGCAGCCCAGCAGCACCGTCATCAGAGGTGGGGAGCACGATCGGCTCCTCCGACGCACGGGCGATGAAGGCCGCCCCCGGGACCCACGAACGCAGATGCTGTGCGACACCGGTGGGTAGATGCGCGAGACCGCCCACAGAGCCGAGCCAGGCAGCGACGTCGAGGTCGGCCTCCAGGGTGGGCAGCGCGGCGAGGGTCTGACCGTCGTCCTCGAACGCAGCGAGCAGCACCGCGACCTGCTCGGCGAAGACGAGGAGTGCGAGGGGGGGAAGCCGGCTCGGCACGGTGACGACCTCGACATCGCGGGCGGCGCGCAGCAAACCCAGCAGCACACCTCCCTGCTCGTCCGCGTAACCGTCGACGAGCACGATCATCCGCACCGGATCGCTCAGGGGCGTGCAGCGGGCTGCTTCGTCGGCAAGATCGATCAACACGTCGAGCGCGACGCGAGCGGACGGATCGACGACGGCCGGCCGTACGTGCCGGTGACCGTCAGTAGCGAGTTGGAGGTCGGCTACCCGCGCGACGTCAGCCAAGCAGACGAGATACGTCACGCTTTGGACTCCTATCACCGCGTGTTGCTGACAAGGAGCAACGACCGCGACGAAAGTATGACACGGTGCCCAGCCTTGGCACGGGCCTGAGGACCCAACTCTGGGTTAGGTCCGGTAGGCCCGGCAGGAGCAACCCATGGCACATCCTCGAGAGCCTGCGGAGCTCTGGATGGACGGTCACCCGCTGGGTCCACTGGAGCTCGCGGACACTGCGTGGCGCCGCTTCCGCGGACTGCTCGGGCGTGACGCCCTCGACGGGGCGCTCCTGCTGCGCCCCTGTTCGTCGGTGCACACCCTCGGGATGCGGATGACCATCGACGTCGCGCTGCTCACCGAGGATCTGCAGGTCCTCGACGTCCGGACAATGCGCCCGCATCGGTTCGGGGCGAGCCGCCGGAAGGCCAAAGCGGTGCTGGAGACCGAGGCAGGGGTGATGGCTTCCTGGGGCGTGCAACCCGGCACCCGCCTCGAGATCCGACCGGGTTGATGACATCCGGGCATGTCACCGACAGTGACCCGGGGCTCAGCCCGTCTGGCTCAGCCGGTCGGTGTCATCGTCAGTGTCGTCGAGGCACTGCGGCCATCCTGGCCCCGGCCTTCGCCGTCGTGCCGCTGCCGGCGCCCGAGACCCGACCGGCTCAGGGCTGAAGCAGCACCTTCACGTGACCATCTTCCTTCGTCTGGAAACTGGCGTACGCACCGGGCGCCTCGGCGAGCGACAGCCGGTGGGTGGCGAAGGTGTCCACGCCGAGCGGGTCGTCGTCGGTCAGCAGCGGCAGGATGTCGTCCGCCCAGCGCTTGACGTTCGCTTGGCCCATCCGCAGCAAGGAGCGCCCCCAGCCGGTCGATGCCCGCCTTCTGCATGACCGGCGCGGCGACCGCGTCCGGTAGGAACCCGGCCAGCTGCTGGATCACCTTGGTGACCGGTGAGCCGTGCGCCTCCATGCCGACCGCGTCGACCACCGAGTCCGCCCCACGCCCGGCCGTCATCTCACGGACGACGTCACCGAGGTCCTTGCCGTGCTCGATCTGGAACGGGATGACGACCCGGTCGCCGACCCGCAGGTCACCGGTCTCGGAGCCGACCTCCTGCACGATGCCCATCGGCTCGTGCCCGAGCACGTCACCCTTGCTCATGAACGGCCCGAGCGGTTCGTCGAGGTGCAGGTCCGAGCCGC
>JBBSKF010000060.1:0-19204 GCA_038256525.1 Mycobacteriales bacterium
ACAGCCGCAGCTGCCGTCGCCCTTGCTCACGGAGGTGCTGTCGGGCTGTGCCTTCTCCCCGCCGCAACCGCAACCACAGTCCTGCTTCACGTCGGTCTGGTCGGACACCGTCATGTCACTGCCTTCCTTGTCGGCGGGGGCATGTGCCCTCGTACGTCTACTGTCAACGTTCAAGTTGGCTGAAGGTCAAGTCGTAGACGTACGTAGGCGTGTGTGACGGTCAACACAGGTGCCCACTGAGCCAGCTCGCTACGGCGCGGGTGGACCGCCGAACACCTCCAGCTGGATGTTGTCCGGGTCGCGGATCGTGATCGAAGCCGTCGCCCATTGCGTCAGCTTGAGCTCGGAGCGTTCGACCCCGACCTGCTCGAAGTGCTGATCCAGCGCCCGGACGTCGTCGATCGCCCCCACGCAGAAGGACACGTGGTCCAGTCCCGGCTGCCGCTCACTGAACGCCGTTCCGGTCTGGTTCTCGTGACAGGTCAGGGTGAGGGTCACGCCCGCACCGGAGCGCATCCGCGTCCGCCGGAAGCCAGCGCCCTCGACGTGATCGGTGACCTGGAAGCTCAGCACCTCCTGATACCACTCGGTGCTCCTGCTCAGGTCCCGGACGCTCAGGCTCAGATGATGGAACCCCAAGACCTGCGTCATCAGTGCACATCCCGACTGTCGCGGCGGTCGTAGCCTGCCATCCGACTCCTTATGCGTACGAGCTGTCCCCCGGGGGCAAGACTGCCCCACCTCTAGACCGAATGCGAGCTCAGCACCCATGTCTACTTCCGAGAACGCCCTTGGCGCAGAGCCCTTCCGGGTGTGCGCTCCACCTGACCGCCCACGCCGGCTGGCCCGGCGAGTCGGGACCGTGTGGACTCTGCTGACCCTTGCGGCAGTTGTCGCGGCTTGCGGGGGCACCGAAGGCAGCTCACCTGGGGCGTCCGCCGACCCCACGGCAAGCGCAGAAGCCGAGACCACCGCGCTGCGAATCGCCTTCGTCCCCGCGACGACTGCGCTCCCCCTGCACGTGGCGCAGGCTCAAGGCTTCTTCGAGGCCAACGACCTTGACGTCACCCTGACCAAGGCCGCCAACATCTCCGACCTGCCGAGCACACTCGGCCGTCAGTTCGACCTTGCCCTCGGCACCGCGACCGATCTCATCCGGGCCGGGACCGCCGGGCTGGACATCGTCCAGGTGTCCGGGAACACCGTGAGCACCAAGCAGAACCCCTTCGTCCAGGTCATCGTCCCTGCGGACAAGGGCATCATGGACTTCGGCGACCTCGGCGGCAAGACAGTCGGATCGCCGACACTGAGCGGCGTCATTCATGTGGGCACCCTGTTCACGGCCAAGAAGCAGGGGGCGGACCCGGCCACGATCAAGGGCGTGGAGGCGCCGTCGCCCACTCTCCCCGATCAGCTCAAAGGTGGCCGGGTCGACGGTGTCGAAGCTCTGCAGCCTTTCGCCAGCCAGCTCACGAAGGCCGGCAACGTCTCGATCGGCGATCCTTTCTCGGCCATCGCCGATCCCCTCGCGACGAACTTCTACGTCGCCCAGGGAAAGTGGGCCGAGTCCAACAAGGACGCTGTCGAGCGCTTCGTGAAGGCCATGGAGCAGGCGGCGGCCTTCATCGAGGCCAAGCCGATGGAGTCCCGGACGATCCTTCAGCAGTTCACCGAGCTCCCGGCTCCGGTCGCGGCGGCCGTACCGCTGCCGACCTACGACTTCGAGATCCGGACCGGGGACCTCGACAAGTGGGTGGACGTGCTGAAGGACCTCGGGCAGCTCGACGGTGAGGTGGACACCGGCAAGCTGGTCCTGTCCGGACGGTGACGATCGAGAGACCGGCCGACATCGCCCCAGCCGCCCCCAGGACGCAGCCGAGGGGTGTCGCGTGCCAGTGTCGCAACGCCAGTGTCGACCTGGTCTCTCGCAGCGGACCCCGGCGCATCCTCGGTGACATCAACTTCGATCTGCACGATGGTGAGTTCGTGGCCATCCTGGGCCGGTCCGGCTCCGGCAAGACGACCCTGCTTCGGGTCCTGGGTGGCCTGGTCGAACCGACGCCCGACTCCGAGGTCAGCTTTCATGGACGTCCCGTCGCCGGGCCACCCCAGGACGTCGTGTTCGTCTTCCAGAACTACGCCGCCTCGCTCCTGCCGTGGCGCACCGTCCACAACAACGTCGCGCTGGGCCTGGAGGGCAAGGTCCCGGCGGCCGAGATGCAGGCGCGCATCTCGGAGTCTCTGGCCATCGTCGGGCTCGAGGCCCGGGCCGCGGACTACCCGTGGCAGCTGTCCGGTGGCATGCAGCAGCGGGTCCAGCTGGCCCGGTCACTGGCCATGCGACCCCGGGGGCTGCTCATGGACGAGCCGTTCGGGTCCCTCGACGCCATGACCAAGGCGTCGCTGCAGGATCAGCTCCAGCAGGTGCACCAGCACACCGGGGCCACCATCGCCTTCGTCACCCATGACATCGACGAGGCCGTCTTTCTCAGTGACCGCATCCTCGTCCTCGACGGGAGCCCCGCCACCATCGCGCACGAGATCCCGGTCGAGCTGCCCCGGCCGCGCGACCAGCTCGCCACGAAGGAGCTGCCGGAGTTCCTGCGACTGAGGCGTCAGGTCTACGACGCCATCGTTGCGACCCGTGACTAGCGTCACCGCCGTGCTTCGGCGCGCGAACGTTCTCGGCCTGGCCACGATGCTCCTGTTCCTGGGAGCGTGGGAACTGCTGATCCGTACGGGCCTGCTGGACTTCCAGAACCTGCCAGCGCCCACGGCGGTGGCTGCGCGGGCCCAGCAGCTGCTGGCTTCGGGTGAGCTGATGACGAACCTCCTGCACACGCTGCGAGTGACGGTGCTCGGGTGGGTGTTGGCCTCGGTGATCGGCATCGGGCTGGGTCTGGTCCTCGGACTGTGGCGTCCGGCGTGGCGATGGTCCATGGCGAGCTTCGAGCTGCTTCGTGCGGTGCCGCCGATCTCGCTGGTCCCGCTGGCGCTGCTGGTGTTCGGCTTCTCCGTGCGCACGGAGCTGACGCTGATCGTCTATGCCAGCGCATGGCCGGTGCTGGTGAACACGATCGAAGGCGTACGCACCGTGCGACCCGAGCTGAGAGATGTGGCCCGCACGCTGCAACTCTCGCGCCGGGCGACTCTTCTCAAACTCACCCTGCCGGCCGCGATGCCGTCCATCGTCGTCGGGCTGCAACTCGGGTTGTCGCTAGCCCTGGTGCTCGCTGTCGTGGCCGAACTGGTCGGAAACCCCAGCGGACTCGGCAACGCCCTCATCCTCGCCCAGCTGGCCTTGCGACCGGAGGAGATGTTCGCCTACGTCTTCACCATCGGTCTGCTCGGGATAGCCCTCAATGCGGCCTTCAGGCAGATCGTGGCGCGGACGCTTCCCTCGGCCAAGCCGTTTCCGGGGAAGGCCTCGTGACGATCCTGGGCCTCGGCCCCGCCGATGCTGCATCGGCGGTCGAGCCGAGGGCGCGCCGCCGGACGACACCGGGACGCAACACCCGCGCCGAGTCCTTCCCGCCGCTTCGCGGCTTGCTGCCGCTCGTCGTGTTCCTCGCCCTGTGGCAGCTCGTGGCCAGCGGCCTCTCTCCGTTCTTTCCGCCACCGTCGGACTGGGCCGCAGCGCTCCTGGACCTTTGGAGCTCCGGCGTGCTGCTGTCCGCCGCGGGCGCGACGGTGGTCACCTTCGGGCTGGGACTTCTCGCCGCGACCGTGCTCGGGACGGTGCTCGGGCTCGCTGTGGGAGCCTCGGCCCGAACCGACCGGGCGCTCCAGCCCACCTTGGAATATGCGCGGGCCATGCCACCCGCTGCCGTCGTGCCCATCGCCACGCTGCTGCTCGGCTTCACCGGGACGATGAAGGTGGTGGTGGTCACCTCTGCCGCGATCTGGTCGATCCTGCTCAACACCCGTTCCGGCGTGCGCCAACTGAATCCGGTCATGTTCGAGATGGCCAGGTCGCTGCAGCTGAGCCGCTTCGAGCGGGTCCGCAAGGTCACGCTCCCGGCCCTGCTGCCCGCCATCTTCCTGGGGGTGCGGGTGGCCGCCCCCGTGGCGCTGGTCATCACACTGCTCGTCGAGATCCTCACGCAGGTCGATGGGGTGGGAGCGCTCATCGCGCAGTCGCAGCGCAACTACGAGTTCGCCCAGGGTTACGGGCTGATCCTCGTGGCGGGCCTGTTCGCCCTGCTCGTCAACGCTCTCGTGTCCATGCTGCAGGCGCGAGTCATGCGGCACCGGCCGCCAGCCTGACGCAAGGCCGGGCGGAGTCGGCACGAAACCGTTGACACGGGAGTGCTCCGGGCGCTGCGATGGTGCCGAGGAGGCCGACATGACTGCCGACGAGGACTTCGCTGAACGCCTCCTGGGGGTGCTCAACGCCGGCATGCTGGCGCTGATGACCAGCATCGGGCACCGCACCGGGCTGTTCGACGTGATGGCCTCGCTCCCACCGTCGACCAGCAGCCAGGTCGCGGGCGCTGCCGGACTGGACGAGCGCTACGTACGGGAGTGGTTGGCAGCCATGACGACCGGGGCCGTCGTGGATCACGACCCGGCAGCCCTGACGTACGTCCTGCCCCCGGAGCGGGCCGCGTGGCTCACCCGCGCCGCCGGGGCGGCGAACCTGGCGATCCAGGCGCAGTACATCGGGCTGCTCGCCCAGGTGGAGGACCGGATCGTCGACTGCTTCGCCCGCGGCGGCGGCGTCCCGTACAGCGCGTTTCCGGCATTCCAGACGCTCATGGCCGAGGACAGCGGGGCGGTCCACGACGCGACCCTCCTGGAGGTGACCTTGCCACTGGTGCCGGGGCTGGTGGAGCAGCTGCGCGCTGGCATCGACGTGGCCGACGTCGGCTGCGGGTCCGGCCACGCGATCAACCTCATGGCCGCAGCGTTCCCGGCGAGCCGGTTCGTCGGCTTCGACATCTCCGAGCAAGGCGTGGCGGCCGGGCGTTCTGAGGCACGGAGTCTCGGCGTGGGCAACGCCCGCTTCGAGGTGCGGGACGGCGCGGCCCTCGAGGCCACCGCCGCCTTCGACCTGATCACGACGTTCGACGCCGTGCACGACCAGGCGCGACCGGACCTGCTGCTCGCCGGCATCGCCCGGGCTCTTCGGCCGGACGGGACCTACCTGGCGGTGGACATCCGCGCCTCCAGCACGCTGGGCGACAATCTCGACCACCCGCTCGG
The DNA here is from genome assembly GCA_038256525.1 of Mycobacteriales bacterium. Classification (GTDB taxonomy): domain Bacteria; phylum Actinomycetota; class Actinomycetes; order Mycobacteriales; family SCTD01; genus SCTD01. Next base: position 5,206 of record JBBSKF010000060.1, read on the forward strand.
GACGTTCCTCTACGGGGTCTCGTGCATGCACTGCATGACGGTGTCGCTGGCCGACAGCGGCATGGGGCTCGGCACCATGTGGGGTGAGCAGACCGCCCGGCGGATGCTCGCAGACGCCGGCTTCACCTCGGTCGAGACGCGACACGTCGAGGACGACATCGTCAACAACTACTACGTCGCCCGGCGGTAGCGCGGCCCGGCCGCCGGTCCGCGCGCCGGGCGCCCGTACGACGCCTGTCCGGTTTTCATTGACGCACGCGTGTCGCGGGGGCCATGCTCGCGGCGGACGACGGAATCGCCGCCGCCCTGGGGAAGGCGCCGAATGCCGGTGATGTCTGTTGCGCTCGAGAATGGTTTCGAGGGCGATGCAGTGGAGATTCGGGTGGGCGAGCAGGTCGTCCGCCGTCCAGACGTGCGCACCAGGACCGTGGTCGGCTTCGCCGAAGTCGTCGACATCCCAGTGCCAGACGGCGACTGGCCGGTTCAGATTCGTCTACCGGAACGCCATCTGCGCACCGATCTGAACGTTGCCGTCGCCGATGCGGACGTGCACGTGCGCGTCATCGTCGCCGGCCAGTCACTGACGGCTGAGATCGTCGATCAACACCGCTACGGCTGATTCCCACATGACAAGGGGGAGTTGTCCATGTCCGATCACACCAATACGACGTCTTCAGTCATCCCGGCCCAGCCCGCTGCCGGCAGCGTTCTCGATCTCAACAACGGGCCGGCCACGGAACGGGAGCAGCACTCCGCGGGCCCGGACGGCCGGGCACCCGATGACCTGCGCGAGCTCGAGATCGGCCGGCTGATCCCGGAGCGTCTCCGGCTGGTCGGAGTGAGCGGGACCTACATCCGCCGACCCTGGATTCTGGATCCGACTCCCGCCAGCCGCGCCGAGCTGGCTGACGACGTCGAGTTCACCCCCCATCCGGAGGAGATCCCGCCGATCCGCTTCCCGGATCGACGGCGCACGCCGATCGGTCCACGAGAGCTGCCACCTCTCGACATCATCCGTGGCGCCGAGGACCTGCGGGTCGATGTCGACGGCTGGTATCCGCAGAACGTCGTGAGCGGAACCATCACGCGTGGTCTGTCCCGTCGTCTCGACTGGTACGCGCGGGTCGCGCGCACGCCGGCCGGCACCTACCGGGGAGCGATCGCCTACCGCAACGGGGACAGCTCGCTGCTCCCCCAGACGACGGTCGACGTCGCCCTCGTCCGGAAGCGGCCGTTCGGCGGCGGCGGGAGCGCCACCGCGACCTTCAGCGGCGGCAGCTCCACGAGCGTGCGCACGTTCACCTTCTCGAGCTCGACCTTCCACCCGGTGGCGTTCGAGTACGACACCACGAGTGACTCGGATGCGGTCACGACTTTCGAGACCGGCTCACACCCCAACCGCCCGGCCGATCTCCCGATCGAGACCGTCAGCATCGAGAAGGCCTTTCGCCGGGCCGGGTTCGACGTGACCAAGTCCGGTGGCGACAGCGTCGTCCCGGTGTCAGCTGCCGGCAGCGACAAGAAGTGGACAGAGCAGGAGCTCAACGACGCGATGGCGACCTACTGGTCGGCCTACACGAATGCGCCTGCCTGGGCGGCCTGGGGGTTGTTCGCCGGGCAGTCGATCGACGGCCCGCGCCTGGGCGGCATCATGTTCGACTACACCGGCAGCACCGCCCCACAACGGCAGGGCTGTGTGGTCTTCTCGAACTCCTTCATCTCTGACCTGCCTTCCGGGGACCCGGACGGCGCCGCCTGGGTGCGTCGCATGCGGTTCTGGACGGCGGTGCACGAGTTCGGGCACGCCTTCAACCTCGCGCACGCATGGGACAAGTCCAGTAGCGGCTGGATCCCGACGGCGGACGAGTCGCACCTTCGTTCCTTCATGAACTATCCGCACCGCTTCGCGGGGGGTGCGAGCGGCTTCTTCAGCGACTTCCGCTATCGGTTCAGCGACAGCGAGCTGCTGTTCATGCGCCACGCACCCGAGCGGTTCGTGCGGATGGGCGGTGCGGCGTGGTTCACCGATCACGGTTTCAGCCAGGCCAACACCATCCCGGGGTCACCTCTGCTCGGCCAGCTGCGGGCTCACCGCCCCACGATGCGATACGAGTTCCTCGAACCGGTCACCCTCGAGCTCAAGCTGGAGAACACCAGCAGTGAGCCGATGATCCTCGATGCCGGCGCGCTCGACATCGCCAACTGCACCATCATCGTCCAGCGCCGCGGCGGATCGGCCAAGAGCCTCGCGCCGTACTCCACCCGCTGCCTCAAGCCACAACCGACCATCCTTGCCGCGGGCGCCGCGATGTACGGGTCGGTCACGGTCTCCTCGGGCCGTGAGGGCTGGATCCTGTCCGACCCGGGGGACCATCTCGTCCAGGTGGCGGTGCACCTGCCGAACGAGGACGTCGTCACGCCGCCCGTGACCGTGCGGGTGCTTCCCCCCATGAGCCGGGACGAGGAGGTCCTGGCCCAGGACCTGCTCACGCCCGAGGTCGGCCGGGTCCTCGCCGCCGGTGGGACACGGCGGGACTGCCTCGAAGCCGACACGCTGCGGGAGGCGGTCGAGCGACTGCCGGACCGGGCCATCGCGGCCCACTCCCGCATCGCACTGGGACGGCCGCTGGCCACCGCGGGCCAGCAGCTGGTGGTCACCACCGACGCGAGCGGACGACCGGAGGCGAAGCAGTTCGTCACCTGCGAGGCCGCCCCGGAGGCTGCGGTGGCGCAGATGGGACCGGCGCTCGAAGACATCGACCTCGCCGCCGACACCTTCGGACACATCGCTGTCGGCAAGAGAGTCACCCGCTACGCGGAGTCGCTCGTCGACGCCGGTCGCAAGGACGACGCGGTCGCGGTCGCTCAGCAGTTGCACGCCGTGCTGCGCAAGCGGGGTGTCAAGGCGTCGGTGCTCGAGAACATGACCTCGACCGTCAGCCGGCTGCGCGCCCGCTCCTGATCGATCTACCTTGGGGGCCTTGACCTCGCCCCCGAGGAGGACCGTGCCCGTACGCCGTCTGCTGCCCACCCCCGAGGCCGTCGAGCTGCTCGAGCTGGTGCGCGAGCTTGCCGACCGCGAGCTCGCACCGGTCGCGGCGGAGCACGAACGGGCCGGCCGCTTCCCGCGGGAGATCTTCCGCACCCTCGGCCGGGCCGGGATCCTCGGCCTGCCCTACCCGGAGCAGCTCGGCGGGGGCGGGCAGCCGTACGAGGTCTGGTTGCAGGTTCTCGAGGAGCTCGGCGCGCGGTGGGCCAGCGTCGCCGTCGGGGTGAGCGTGCACGCCCTGACCTGCTTCCCGCTGGCCGGCTACGGAACAGCCGATCAGCAGCAGCGGTGGCTGCCGGAGCTGCTGAGCGGCGAACTGCTCGGCGCCTACTGCCTTTCCGAGCCCGACGCCGGCTCCGACCCCGGGGCGATGCGCACCCGCGCCGTGAGCATCGAGGGCGCCTACACCCTCGACGGGGTCAAGGCCTGGGTGACCCACGGCGGCCAGGCCGACTTCTACACGACCATGGCCCGGACCAGCGAGGCGCGCTCGGGCGGCATCTCCTGCTTCCTCGTGCCGGCCGACAGCGCCGGGCTGACCGCCGACCGGCCCGAGGACAAGATGGGCCTGACCGGGTCGGTGACGGCCACGATGCACTTCGAGGGCGTACGGGTCGATCGCGACCGGCTTCTCGGCGCCGAGGGACAGGGCCTGCCGATCGCCTTGGCTGCCCTGGACGCGGGAAGGCTCGGCATCGCGGCGATCTCGACCGGGCTGGCGCAGGGAGCGCTGGACGACGCGGTGACCTACGCCAAGCAGCGGCAGAGCTTCGGCAAGGCGATCATCGACCATCAGGGCCTGGGATTCCTGCTCGCCGACATGGCCGCAGCGGTGCAGTCCGCCCGCGCGAGCTATCTCGACGCCGCGCGCCGCAAGGACCTCGGGCTGGCCTACTCCCGTGAGGCCAGCATCGCCAAGCTCGTCGCCACCGACGCCGCGATGCAGGTGACCACCGACGCGGTGCAGGTCTTCGGCGGCTACGGATACACCCGCGAGTTCGCCGTCGAGCGCTACATGCGCGAAGCCAAGGTGATGCAGATCTTCGAGGGCACCAACCAGATCCAGCGGCTGGTCATCGCGCGGCACCTCGCGAAGGGGACGTAGCCGGCTAGTCACCTGTCAGGTAGGTGATCGTCCGCACAGTGAGCACCACTCCGACGAGCACGAGCGGGACCATCCAGGGCAGCCGGTGGCGCGGACGGATGCGCCACGCGACGAAGGCCACTGCGAGCAGCAGCACGGTCACCTTCAGCGTCACCTGGACAGGCTAGGGGCACGGCACCTCTGCCGCCGGAGCCATCTCTGCGGCGATCAAGCAGTTGGTGCTCGCCCGCTGAGCGTGACCTGCGAGCACAAACTTCATGATCGCCGGGCGTGTGGGAGGGGGCGGCAGCCCGGTCGGGCAGCTCAGCGCGGGTCGGCGGGAGGGCGTCGCCGCCGCGGTGCCTTGCGGGCCGCCGGCTCGGCGGCCGCCTTCGTGTCCGGAGCCGGAACGGGCGGCCCACCAGCGGGCGGTTCGATCGGGGTGAACTGTTCGCCGGCCTTCTCCGGCGGCGCCGCCGGCACCGGCTGTGCCGGCGTCGTGTCGTCGGCGAGGAAGTCCAGCAGCACCTGCGTGACTACCTCCGGCGCCTCCTCGACGACGAAGTGGCCGGCTCCTGGCACGGTGACCATGACGCAGTCGGCGCCCAGGTCGCGCACGACCCCTTCACCGACCGAGATGGGCAGGATGGGGTCGGCCGCCCCCCACAGGACCAGCGCCTTCTCCGCACGGACCCGCGGGAAGCCCGGCATCGATCGCCGTCTGACCAGCGCCGCCAGCCGCGGGCGGGCGGCGGCGCGGTAGAGCCCGAGCATGGCGCCCACCTTCGTCGGCACGGTGTAGGCCGCGGCGTACTCCGCGCGCCGCTCAGCATCCAGGGCCCGTGGCGCCTTCCAGGCGACGGCGAAGATCGCATCGACGACCTGCCGCCCAGCCAGCCGGAACAGCAGCTCGGGGACCACCGGCAGCGCGAAGAAGGGGATGTGCGGCGTGCGCAGGAACGGCACGCTGCGGTACGGCGCGTTCACGACCACGAGCCGGCGCACCAGGTCGGCACGGCCACCGGCAAGCCCGAGGGCGAGTGAACCGCCCCAGTCGTGACCGACCACATCGACCCGCCCGCCGGGGACCTGTGCCTCGATCAGCGCGGCGAGTTCGCCGACGAGCGAGGCGACGTCGTACGGCCCGGCGTAGACAGAACCGCCGAGGCCCGGCAGGTCGGGGGCGAGGACCCGGCGTCCCGAGGCCAGCTCCGGCGCGACCTCGCCCCAGCAGGACGACGTCTCGGGGACGCCGTGCAGCAGCAGGACGGGCGTCGAGCCGGCCGGCCCGCTGTCGTGCTCCCGCAACAGGAAACTGGTCGAGCCGGCCCGGACAGTGCGCACCTGCGAGGTATCGCTCACGCGTAGAACACCCTCTCGACCACGGCCCGGGCTCGGCGGGTGGCCCGTCGGTAGTCATCCAAAAAGTCTCCCTGCGAGCCCGCAGGATAACCGAGCGTCCGCGCCACGCCGTCGAGCACGCGGCCACTCGAGGGCAGGCTCACCGCCGCTTTGCCCAACACCAGGACGAGTGCGTTGCGGACATGGGCGGTGAGCGTCCACGCAGCGCGCAGCATCTCGGCGTCGGCAGCGTCGAGCAACCCGGCCTGCTCCGCAGCGAGAAGGGCGGCAAGGGTCGAGGTGGTACGAAGACCCGGCACGTCATGGGCGTGCTGGAGCTGCAGCAGCTGGGCCACCCACTCGACATCGGACAGACCGCCGGGGCCCAGCTTGAGCACGAGCTTGGGGTCGACGCCGCGCGGCAGCCGCTCCGCCTCCATCCGCGCCTTGATGCGCCGGATCTCGCGAACCTGCTGCTCGGACAACCCCTTCGGTGGGTAGCGGAGCGGTGCGATCAACTCCAGGAACCGCGCATGCAGCTCGGCGTCCCCGGCCAGAGGGGTCGCCCGCAGCAGCGCCTGGGACTCCCAAACGTGGGACCACCGCTCGTAGTAGGCGGCGTAGGAGGCAAGGCTTCGGCACAGCGGCCCCTGCTTGCCCTCCGGCCGCAGGTCGGCGTCGAGCTGCAGTGGCGGGTCAGCGGCGGGAAGGGCGAGCAGGCGGCGTACCTCGTGGGCAAGGTCGTTCGCCACCGTCGCGGCCTCGCTGTCCCCGACGCCGGGCAGCGCCTCGTGCACGAACAACACGTCGGCGTCGCTGCCGTAACCCTGCTCGGCACCCCCCAGCCGGCCCATGGCAAGAATGGCGAACCGGATCGGCAGCGGTGCCCGGCGCTCGGTCTGCAGCTTGGACATCGCGGTCGATAGCGCCGCCGCCAGCACGGCGGCCGCGACGTCAGACAGGGCCGCCCCGACCTGCTGCTGGTCGACCAGGCCCAGCAGGTCGGCGCAGGCCACGCGCAGCAGCTCGGTGCGGCGCAGCCCGCGTACTGCGACGACGGCGCCTTCCCAGTCCTGCTGGCGGCGCGCCGTCGCCACGAAGGCGCTCTCCAGCGCCGTGCGCGTCCGCGGGGCCAGCTCGTCGTCGGCGGCGAGCAGTCGGATCGCCTCGGGCGCCCGGCCGAGCAGGTCGGTCACCATGCGCGAGGACGCCAGCAGGAGGGCCAGGCGCTCCGCCGCCTGCCCCTCGTCCCGTAGCAGCCGCAGGAACCACGGCGTCGAGCCCAGCCGGTCGGAGACCTGGCGGAAGCCGAGCAGGCCCGCATCGGGGTCGGCCGCGTCGGCGAACCAACCGAGCATCGCCGGGAGCAGCGTCTGCTGGATCGTGGCTCGGCGGGACACCCCTTCGGTGAGCGCCTCCAGGTGGCGCAGCGCGACCGCCGGCTCGGCGAAGCCGAGTGCCTCGAGCCGCGACGTCGCGGCCGCCGGCGTGAGCCGCGCCTGGTCTGTCGGCAGCCGGGCCACCGCGGACAGCAGCGGCCGGTAGAAGAGCTTCTCGTGCAGCCGGCGCACCTCGCGTCCGTAGCCGGCCCGTTCGCGGCGGAAGGTCTGCACCGCGTCCTTGCGGTAGCCGGTCGCGCGCGCCACGCGGTGCATGCCGACCTCGTCGTCGGTGGCGGGCAGCAGGTGAGTACGCCGCAGCCGGTGCAGCTGCAGGCGGTGCTCGACGGTGCGCAGCCACCGGTAGGCCTCCGCGAGGTGGCGGGCGTCCTCGCGCCCGATGTAGCCACCGCTTGCGAGCTGGCCCAGCGCTGTGAGGGTGGTGCCGCTGCGAACCGAGTCATCCGTACGCCCGTGCACCAGTTGCAGTAGCTGCACGGCGAACTCGATGTCGCGCAGGCCACCGGGGCCGAGCTTGACCTCCCGGTCGACGCGGTCGGACTTCAGCGTCGCCTCGACCCGCCGGCGCATCGCCTGCACGTCCTCGACGAAGCCCTTGCGCTCGCCGGCAGCCCACACCAACGGGGCGACGGACGCGAGATAGCGCTTGCCCAGCTCGAGATCGCCGGCGACCGGCCGGGCCTTGAGCAACGCCTGGAACTCCCAGGTCTTGGCCCACCGGCGGTAGTAGGCCTCGTGGCTTGCCAGGGTGCGTACCAGCGGGCCGGAACCGCCCTCCGGGCGTAGCGCCGCGTCGACGGGCCAGGCGACCTCGCCGCAGATCCGCATCATGCCGGAGGCCAGCCGAGCGGCGGTCCGCAGCGCGGCGTCGTCGTCTGCTCCGTCGATCGGTTCGGCGACGAACACCACATCGACATCGCTGACGTAGTTGAGCTCGTGACCGCCGCACTTGCCCATCGCGATGACCGCGAGCCGGCAGGGCGCGACGTCAGGCGGCAGGCCCGCGAGCGCGACGGCGAGGCCTGCGGACAGCGTCGCCCCGGCGAGGTCCGAGAGCTCCGCTCCCACGTCCTCGATGCCCACCGCGCCGACGATGTCGCGGGCGGCCAGCTGGAGCAGGCAGCGCCGGTAGGCCGCACGCAGCGCCTCGACGGCGGCAGCCTCCGGGAGCGTGGCCCGCGCCCCGCCGCTCCCCCACGGCAGTGGCTCGTCGGTCGGCGCGCCGACCGCGGCCAGCAGGGTGGACTGCAGGCCGTACCGGCTCGGCCGGGTGGTGAGCAGCGCGTCGTCCAGCACCGCCTCCCAGTCGGCGGGATGCGTCACGAGATGATCGCCGAGGGCGAGGCTCGTGCCGAGCACGCCGAGCAGCCGGGCCCGCAGGCCCGGCCGCCCGCACACGGCTTCGCGCACGGCGTCCGGGTCGGCGACCGTCTCGAGCAACCTGCCCAGCGCCGCCACGGCGAGGTCGGGGTCGGCGACGCCCGCGGCGGTCGCCACAACGGCCTCGGCCGACTCGTCGACCGGCCGGCCGTCGACCCACAGACCGAGCCGCTGCAGCGCCTGGCCGGTCGAGACCGGTTCCTGGAAGCCGAGCCGGGCGAGCAGGCCTGGGCCGCCCGTTCCCCGCTGGTCGAAGACGCTCACGCCCGGCTCGCCGTGCGGAGCGCGGCGCTCAGCCGTCGGCCGGCGCCGAGAGATCGCCGGCGACCGTCGCCCGCTCGACTGCCGAGAAGCCCACCCGCTTGTGTGAGCCGTCGCAGAAGGGCTTGCTCGACGAGTGGCCGCAGCGGCACAGCCACAGATCCTCCCCCGGCTCGGTGGGGAAGACAGCGCCGGAGGCGTCCTTCACGACGACGTCGCCGGAAACCTGGAAGGAACCGTCGTCAGTGGCAGTGATCTCAGTGCTCATGCAGCAACTCCTCGGTACGGGTGTCGGAGGCGACCAGCGGCAGGACCGTCCGACCGCCCCCCTGGACGAGAGAGGCGAAGCGTGCCACGACCGGGTGCCAGCACGCCTCGACCTCGGGCAGCTGCTCCACCGCCAGCTCGGCCAGCGCCACCGGGTCGAGGCCGGCCGCGCGGACCGCCTCGCCGTACTCCCGGCCCCACTGCCGGACCATCTCCGGTGGCGTCTCGATGTGGAACTGCAGACCCCACGCGCGTGTGCCGACGCGGAACGCCTGGTGAGGGTAGCGACTGCTTCCGGCCAGCAGCACGGCGCCGGGTGGGAGGTCGACGATGGCGTCCTCGTGCCACTGCACGACGGTCGGGGTGAACGGCACATCGGCGAAAAGCTCGTCTTCCCAAGCGATGTCGCGCTTGGCCACCAGGCGGGCGCCGGCCTCCACCCCGGCCGCACCCTTCTCGACCCGGCCGCCGGTCGCCTCGGCGAGCAGCTGTGCGCCGAGACAGATCGCGAGCGTGGGGACACTGTCGGCGACGGCCAGGCGCAGCAGCTCCTTGGTGGCGCGCAGCCAGGGAGCCGAACTGTCGTCGTACGCCTGCTGCGGTCCACCCATCACGATCAGGGCGTCATGACCCGACAGGTCTGCGGGAAGCTGCTCGCCGTCCCACGCCGCGACGACGTCGAGGTCCAGCCCGGCGGCAGGCAGCCAGCTGGCGAGCGTGCCAGGCCCCTCGCTCGCCGAGTGGGTGACGACCAGGGCCCTCACAGGGCGGGCAGGTAACGGGCCAGCTCGAACGGGGTGACCTGCGAGCGGTAGGCCTGCCACTCCGCGCGCTTGTTGCGCAGGAAGAAGTCGAAGACCTGCTCGCCGAGTGTCTCGGCGACCAGCTCACTGCGCTCCATCACGTCGACCGCCTCGGCGAGACTGGCCGGCAGTGGCTTCATCCCCATCGCCCGGCGCTCCCCGTCGGTGAGGCTCCACACGTCGTCCTCGGCGCCCGGCGGCAGCTCGTAGCCCTTCTCGATCCCCTTCATCCCCGCGGCGAGCAGCACCGCGAAGCACAGGTAGGGGTTGGCGGCACTGTCCGGGCTGCGGATCTCGACCCGGGTGGAGGCGCTCTTGCGCGGCTTGTAGGACGGGACCCGCACCAGCGCGCTGCGGTTGTTCGAACCCCAGCAGATGTACGGCGGCGCCTCGCCACCGGCCACGAGCCGCTTGTAGGAGTTGACCCACTGGTTGGTCACCGCGGTGATCTCGGCGGCATGCTCGAGCAGCCCGGCGATGAAGTGCCTCGCGACGGCCGACAGGTGCAGCGGGGCGGCGCCGTCGTAGAAGGCGTTCTGGTCGCCCTCGAACAGCGACAGGTGGGTGTGCATCCCGCTGCCCGGCTGGTCGCTGAAGGGCTTGGGCATGAAGGTGGCGTAGACGCCCTGGCTGAGCGCCACCTCCTTGATCACGTGCCGGGTCGTGAGGATGTTGTCGGCGGTCGACAGCGCGTCGGCGTAGCGCAGGTCGATCTCCTGCTGGCCAGGGGCGACCTCGTGGTGGCTGAACTCCACCGAGATGCCCATCCGCTCCAGCATCGTGATCGCGTCGCGCCGGAAGTCCTGGCTCACCCCCTGCGGCGTCAGGTCGAAGTAGCCGGCGACGTCGACCGGGATCGGCGGCTCGCCCGCCACCGGTGAGTTCTTGAGCAGGAAGAACTCGAGCTCGGGGTGGGTGTAGAAGGTGAAGCCGGCGTCGGCCGCCTTGCCCAGCGCCCGGCGCAGGACGTGGCGGGGGTCGGCCCAGGACGCCGTGCCGTCCGGCATGGTGATGTCGCAGAACATCCGAGCGGTGCCGACGCCGTCGGCCGCGTCGGTGCGCCACGGCAGCACCTGGAAGGTCGACGGATCGGGCTTGGCGAGCATGTCGCTCTCCTGCACCCGCGCGAAGCCCTCGATGGCGCTGCCGTCGAAGCCGATCCCCTCCGCGAACGCCCCCTCGAGCTCGGCCGGCGCGACCGCCACGGACTTCAGCGTGCCGAGCACGTCGGTGAACCACAGCCGGACGAACCGGATGTCACGCTCTTCGAGGGTGCGAAGGACGAACTCCTGCTGCTTGTCCATGCCGCCCATCTTTCCAGACCCCTCCCGCGCCGCCGTTCTCGGTGCCACCAGCGCCCGGGCCCGGCGCGTCCCTGGCACCGAGTTCAGGTGGGCCGGGCGGGCTGGGTGGGCTGGGCGGGCTGGGCGGATGCCGCCCCGCCGGTCCGCGCCCGCTACCCGACCCGGCCCACGCTGTACGTGCTGGTGTAGATCGCCTGGCGGGTGACGGTCGTGCCGGTCCGCCGGGCCACCCACATGGTGCCGTTGCCGGCGTAGATCCCGAGGTGGGTCACGGTGCCCCCGCTGCGGAAGATGATCAGGTCCCCGAGCTGCTCGCTGCCCCGGGGCACGGACCGGGCTACCGCCGCCTGCTGGGCAGAGGTGCGCGGCAGGGAGATCCCCAGCTGCCCGTAGACGTACTGCACGAAGCCCGAGCAGTCGAAGGAGCCAGGTCCCGTCGCGCCATAGCGGTAGGGCTTGCCCGCGTGCGTCGCGGCCTCGGCGACAGCCGCAGCACCCAGCGCCGAGCCGACCACGGTCCGTCCGACGTCGCTGCGCGAGGCGCGGACGGCCACGGTGCGGGAACCGGCCGGCTGGCCCTGGAGCGCGCCCCAGGTGAGCGGCCCGACGATCCCGTCGGCCACCAGGCCGCGCCCGGACTGGAAGGCCACCACCGCGCCGCGGGTCAACCGGCCGAAGGCGCCGTCAGCAGTCAGTCCGCCCAGGCGCTGCTGGAGGTCGACCACCGCGGGTCCCCGGGCGCCCTGTCGGAGTGTGGGGGTGCTGGCGGCGGGCAGCGAGGCGACCGGCGCGGGCGCGGCAGGTGCTGCCGCCGGGCTGACGGCCCGCAGAGCCACCGGGTGCGCCGCAGCCGGCGTCGAGGTGAACCCTCCGAGCGGGACGGCGACGGCGGTGGACAGGCCCACGGTGTAGCTGACGTTCTTCAGTCGGGACGGCTTGACGTGACGACCACGAGCGCGCATGAAAGAGCCCTCCAGAGGCCTCCGGGGTTAGCTGTCGGGTTCGGGCTGGAGCGCCCGGTCGCGGTGCGACTTCACCCCAAGAGGACCGAAGGTCCTCACCTGCCTGGGTTCCCCGGTCCCGTCCATCGGATCAGCTGCCTGCAACGCCGGACGGGACTTGGCGGAGGCGCCGCAGGGCCCCCCGGGGTGGGAGGCCCGGCAACCGTACATTGCCCGACATTTCGGGCCAAGTCCCGCCGGCAGGCAACTACCCTGGCCTGAACCACTCCCACGCCCCCGGAGGTTCGTCACGGTGATCACCGCCCCACCTGTCTCCGCCAGCGGCACCTTCGCCCTCGGCGGCGACCTGCCCATCCACCGCCTCGGCTACGGCGCGATGCGGATCACCGGCGAGGGCGTCTGGGGGCCGCCGGCCGAGCCCGAGACGGCTCTCGCCGTCCTGCGGCGCGCCGTCGAGCTCGGGGTCGACTTCATCGACACCGCCGACAGCTACGGCCCTTTCGTGTCCGAGGACCTCATCCGCGAGGCGCTCCATCCGTACGACGGGGTGGTCGTCGCCACCAAGGGCGGTCTCACCCGCTCCGGCCCGGGGGTGTGGGAGCAGGTCGGTCGCCCGGAATACCTCCGGCAGTGCGTCGAGATGTCCCTGCGCCGGCTCGGGGTGGAGCGCCTCGACCTGTGGCAGCTGCACCGGATCGACGGACAGGTGCCAATCGAGGAGTCACTCGGCGCCGTGAAGGAGCTGCAGGCCGCCGGGAAGATCCGGCACGTCGGCCTGTCGGAGGTGACCGTTGCCGAGATCGAGCGGGCCCGCGACGTGATCGACGTCGTGTCGGTGCAGAACCTCTACAACCTCGGCAACCGGCAGAGCGAGGACGTCCTCGACTACTGCGAGCGGGAGGGGATCGGCTTCATCCCGTGGTTCCCGGTCGCCGCCGGCGAGCTGGCCCGGCCGGGCGGCATCCTCGACGAGATCGCGCAGGAGCACGACGCGACGCACGCGCAGCTCGCGCTGGCGTGGCTGCTGCGCCGGTCGCCGGTGATGCTGCCGATCCCCGGGACCGGGTCGCTCGCGCACCTTGAGGAGAACTGCGCTGCCGCGGCCGTCGAGCTGACCGACGAGGAGTACACCGCGCTCACCGCCGCCGGCTCGTAACCTCGGGCCATGGCACAGCTGAGGGTCGGCCTGGCCCAGGTCGACAGCATCGTCGGCGACCTGACGGGCAACGCCGACACGATCAGCAGCTGGACCCGGCGGGCGGTCGAGAAGGGCTGCCACCTCGTCGCTTTTCCGGAGATGATGCTCACCGGCTACCCGCCGGAGGACCTGGTGCTCCGCTCGGCGTTCGTTCAGGCGAGCCTGTCCGAGCTCGAGCGGCTCGCGGCGCGCCTGGCCGACGAGGGCTGCGGTGAGATCGCCGTCTTCGTGGGCTACTGCGGCCGCAGCGAGTCGCCGTCGCCCGCCCTCGGCCGGCCCGCCGGCGAGCCGCAGAACTCCGCCGCCGTGCTGCACCGGGGACGGGTCGTCGCCCGCTACGCCAAGCACCACCTGCCGAACTACGGCGTGTTCGACGAGTTCCGCTACTTCGTACGCGGTGACCGACTGCCAGTTGTGCGCCTGCACGGTGTGGACGTCGCTCCCGTGATCTGCGAGGACCTGTGGCAGGAGGGCGGGCCGGTGTCGGTGGCCTGCGCGGCCGGCGTCGGGCTCGTGGTCTGCCTCAACGGCTCGCCGTACGAACGCGACAAGAACGACGTCCGCGGGCCACTGGCGGCGCGGCGGGCAGTCGAGGCCGGCGCCGCGCTGGTCTACGTCAACACCGTCGGCGGGCAGGACGAGCTGGTCTTCGACGGAGACTCGCTGGTGATGGACGCGCAGGGCCACCTGGTCGCCCGCGGATCGAGGTGGGAGCAGGAGCTGATGGTCGTCGACCTCGACCTTCGGGCCGCCACCTGCGAGGTGACCGGACCGGTCCAGGCCGGCGGCACGACGATGACGATCGAGCGGGTGGTGCTGTCCGGGCCGGCGCTGCCGGCCTACCAGCCGGTCGTCGCCGACATCGCGGAGCCACTCGGGGACGAGGCGCAGGTGTGGGGCGCGCTGGTGACGGCGGTGCGCGGCTACGTACGCAAGAACCGCTTCTCCTC
>JBBSKF010000061.1:0-19164 GCA_038256525.1 Mycobacteriales bacterium
CCGGGCAGCACCTCCTGCTCGACCAGGGCGGCGATCTCCTCAGGGCAGTGCCCGGTGGTGTGCAGCACCGCAAGGGCCTGCCCGACCAGCAGCTCCCCGGCTTCCAGCATCGACAGGGTGATCGGCAATGCCCGGTCGAACCGGTCGGCCTGCGCCAGCCACCGGGAGGCGGTCAGCTGCCCGACCGACAACGACCCGGCGACCTCGAGCTCCAGGAACCGGCGGGTCCTGGCCGCATCGGCCAGCGCGTCCAACCGGACCAACGCCCGGACCCGAGCTCCGAACAGTCGGGCCTCGGCCCGAAGGCTTTCCTGGCAGGCATCGAGCAGCGCGTTCGACTCCTCGGCGGGGCTGCTGGACATGAGACCATCGTACACCTGTTCGAATGACTGTCAAGGTCAAAGACGCCTGTGCGCAGATGATTTGGTGACCGACCCGCTGTCCTACGACGCGGCCAGCACCGCCCGCGCGGATGCGCGTGCCGCTGCCGGGTCCGCCGCCTCGAGGGCCGAGGCGGCGGCTCGCCGGCAGTCCTCGAGACAGACCCGCGCCAGCGCGCTGCCGACCGCGGGAACGGCAGCGGCGGCAGCCGACAACGACGTCACCCCCAGCCCGGCGAGCACGCAGGCGAGCAGCGGGTCGGCTGCTGCCTCTCCGCACACGCCGACCGGCTTGCCCGCGGCGGAACCAGCTTTGGCGGTAAGGGCGATGAGGGCGAGCAGCGCGGGCTGCCACGGATCGGTGAGGACCGCGAGCTCCGCCGACAGCCGGTCGGCCGCCATCGTGTACTGCGAGAGGTCGTTGGTCCCGATCGACAGGAAGTCGACGACGGTCAGGAAGCGGTCCGCGAGCAGTGCTGCGGCTGGGACCTCGACCATGATCCCGGGGACGAGGCCGCGGGATCGGACGCGGTCGGCGAAGAAGCTCGCCTCCGCCACGGTGGCCACCATGGGGGCCATGACCCACGGTTGCGAGCCGGTGCGCTCGGCGGCGAGGGCAACGGCGTCGAGCTGCCGGTCCAGGATCCCCGGATCGGTCAGGGCGATGCGCAACCCGCGCACACCCAGGGCGGGGTTGGCCTCGTCCGGCAGACCGGCGAAGGCCAGGGGCTTGTCGGAGCCGGCGTCGAGCGTGCGCACGACGACCTTGCGCCCGGCGAAGGCCTCGAGCACCTCGGCGTAGATGCGCGCCTGCTCCTCGACGCTGGGCTCGATGTCGGCACCGAGGAAGCACAACTCGGTACGGAACAGCCCGACGCCCTGCGCGGCGGTCTGCGCCGCCGCGCGAGCGCCCGCACCGTCCTGCACGTTGGCGAGCACGTCGACCAGGGCGCCGTCGGCCGTGCGCCCCGGACCCCGCCACCGGGCCACCGCGTCGCGCTGCTCGCCGGCCTGCCCGACCGCGCGTTGTGCCTGGTCGGGGTCGGGCGCGAGCACGACCTCGCCGGTCGCCCCGTCGACCAGCACCAGGGCGCCGACGGGCAGCTGGTCGATGTCGCGAACCGCAACGACGCAGGGGATCCCGAGCTGTCGGGCGATGATCGCGGTGTGGCTCGTCGGACCCCCCAGCCGCGTCACCAGCGCGACCACCTGCGTTGGGTCGAGGCCGGCCGTGTCCGCGGGTGCCAGATCGTTGGCGACCAGCACCGACGGACCGTCCGGGGTGGGGATGCCAGGCTCGGGCTGGCCGGTGAGCTCGGCGATGATCCGGTCGCGGATGTCGAACAGATCCACGACGCGCTCGGCCATCAAGCCGCCCATCGTGCGGAACATCCCGGCGAACTGCTCGACGGTCGCGACCGTCGCGTGGACGGCATCGGTGCCCGTGCGGATGCGCTTCTCGACGCCGGAGAGCAGGCCCCGATCCCTGGCGAGGCCGGCCGTAGCCTGCAGCACCTCTGCCGACACGCCGCTCGCCGCGGCTGACCGCTCGCCGAGCCGGGTCGCCACCACCGCAGCGGCGGTGACGAAAAGCGCCACCGCGGCGTCCCGGTCCTTCTCGGGAACCTCGACCGGCGCCGGCACGAGGGGCGGCGGAGCCGGCCGGACGACGCGCCCGTAACCGGTGCCAGGAACGACGGGGGTCCCTCGCAGGGTGCAGGTGTCCATGACCAGCTCCATTCGTCGCATCTCGTGGTGGACCGAACAGTACGGAGTCCGGGCTTGACAGTCAAGATAACCGGGGGTAAAACAACAGCAGTCAACAGACGAAACCACAGAACCGGACACAGGAGGTGGGATGTACGCCGAGGAGCGCCACCAGGCCATCGCCACCCTCGTCATGCAGCAGGGCCGAGTCACGGTCAGCGATGTCGCGGCCTCGTACGGCGTGACGACCGAGACGGTGCGACGGGACCTCGCCCACCTCGAGCGCGCCGGCCTGCTGCGCCGGGTGCACGGCGGTGCGGTCTCGACCGCGACCCTTGCCGCCGTCGAGCCAGGGCTCAGCGACCGCGAGGGAACCCGGACGCACCAGAAGGACCTGATTGCCAAGGCGGCCCTCGCGCTGCTGCCGTCCAGCGGGGGCAGCCTGCTGCTCGACGCCGGGACGACCACGGGACGCCTGGCAACGCTGCTTCCGGTCGACCGCCGGCTGCTCGTCATCACGCACGCGGTGCCGATCGCCGCGCGGCTGGCCGGAACCGCCGGCATCACCCTGCACCTCGTCGGCGGTCAGGTTCGAGGCACCACGCAGGCCGCCGTCGGCCCCGATGCCGTCCGCGCCTTTCACGACCTGCGCGCCGATGTCGCCTTCGTCGGAACGAACGCCTTCGCCCCTGCGCACGGGTTGTCCACGCCCAACCCGGAGGAGGCGGCCGTCAAGCGCGCCCTGCTCGGCGCCGGCCGGCAGGTCGTCGTGCTGGCCGACTCCGCCAAGCTCGGCCGCGAGGACCTCGTGCGCTTCGGCACGACCGACCAGGTCGACGTGCTGGTCACCGACGAGGGCATCACCGATCAGGGCAGGCGGGCCCTGGAGGCGGCCGGAGTCCACGTGGTGATCGCGTGATCGTCACCCTGACGGCCAACCCCAGCCTGGACCGGACGGTCGCGCTGCCCGGACCGCTCGAGCGGGGACGGGTCCAGCGGGCGATCGCCGTCACCAGCGATCCAGGTGGCAAGGGGGTCAACGTGGCCAGGGTCGTGCTCGCGGCCGATCGGTTCGCCGTGGCCGTGCTGCCGGGCTCGCACGACGACCCGCTCGTGCACGCGCTGCGCGAAGCCGGCGTGACCCACCGCGCCGTGCCGGTGTCGGGACGGGTCCGGGTCAACCTGACCCTGTCCGAGCCGGACGGCACCACCACCAAGATCAACGACCCTGGTCTGCCGCTGGACGCCCACGTCCTGGAGCAGCTCGCCGAGGTGCTCGTGCGCGAGGCTGCGGGGGCCCGCTGGGCGGTGCTGTCGGGCTCGCTGCCGCCAGGCGTGCCGACCAGCTGGTACGCCGAGCTGGTGGCCCGCCTGCACTCCTGCGGAGCTGCGGTCGCCGTGGACACCTCCGGCGCACCCCTGCTGGCCACCCTCGCCCCCGGCGTGCCGCACCTGCCCGACCTCGTCAAGCCCAACGGTGAAGAGCTCGCCGAGCTCGCCGGCAGACCCGGACTGGACTTCGAGGACGACCTCGACGCAGCCGCCGCTGCGGCCACCGCCCTCGTCGACCGAGGCGTCGGTGCCGTCCTTGCGACGCTGGGCGCCGCCGGCGCCCTGCTCGTCACGCGGGACGGCGCGTGGTCGGCGAGCCCACCGCCGATCCGCGCCCGCAGCACCGTCGGTGCCGGCGATTCCGCCCTCGCCGGCTACCTGATCGCCGACCTCGCCGGCGCCGATCCCGTCGGACGCCTGCGGGCTGCGGTGGCGCACGGCGCGGCGGCCGTGGGCCTACCCGGCTCCAGCCTGCCGACGCCTGCCGACCTCGATCTGGACGCGGTCCGCGTGACCCGTCTGCTCCCCCAACCGCTGCGCCTTCCCTGACCTGACCCGCTCCCGCCCTTCTCCGAACAGGACGCGCCATGACCGCACTCATCACCGCACCACTCATCTCGCTGGACACCGATCTCGGCAGGACGGCCGACGAGGTCATCCGGGCGCTGGCCGAGCGGGTCGTGGCGGCCGGTCGAGCCGATGACGCGGCGGGCCTGCACGCCGACGCCATGGCGCGGGAGGCATCGTCGGCCACCGGCCTGCCCGGTGGCATCGGGATTCCGCACTGCCGCTCCAGGCATGTCACCGAGCCCACGTTGGCCTTCGCCCGGCTGTCACCGAAGGCCGACTTCGGCGCGGCGGACGGACCGGCCGATCTGGTCTTCCTCATCGCCGCACCCGAGGGCGGTGGCGGCGAACACCTGAAGCTGCTGTCGGCGCTGGCGCGCTCGCTGGTGCGCCCGGCCTTCACCGCAGCGCTGCGCGAGGCCTCGGACGCCGACTCCGTGGTGAGCCTCGTACGGGAGGCGGTGACCCCGCCACCCGCCGTGCCTGCCGCGGCGCCCTCCCCCACCACCGTCGCCACGCCCGGCCGGCCGGAGGGACAGGTGCGCACCCTGGTGGCCGTCACGGCCTGCCCCACGGGCATCGCCCACACCTACATGGCTGCTGACTCCCTCATCGCCGCCGGGAAGCGGGCCGGGGTGCAGGTCCTGGTCGAGACCCAGGGCTCATCGGGCTCCACCCCGCTGGGCGCGGACGTGATCGCCGGCGCGTCCGCCGTCATCTTCGCCACCGACGTCGGGGTGAAGGACCGCGAGCGGTTCGCCGGCAAGCCGGTCGTCGCCTCCGGAGTCAAGCGCGCCATTTCCGAACCCGACGCCATGGTCGCCGATGCTGTCCGCGTTGCCGACGACCCGAGGGCGGCCCGCGTGGAGGGAAGCTCGTCCACGCCGGGACAGAGCGCCGCGCCGTCGGGCGAGCTCTCCTGGGGCGTGCGGCTACGACAGATCCTGCTCACCGGCGTCAGCTACATGATCCCGTTCGTTGCTGCCGGCGGCCTGCTCATCGCGCTCGGCTTCCTGCTCGGCGGCTACCAGATCACCGAGATCGCCGACGTCATCGTCGTCGAGAACTCCCTCGCGAACCTGCCCGAGGGGGGACTGGCCACCTACCTCGGCGCGGTGCTGTTCAAGCTGGGCGCGCTGGCGTTCGGTTTCCTCGTGCCGGCCCTCGCCGGCTACATCGCGTACGCCATCGCCGACCGGCCGGGCATCGCGCCCGGCTTCACCGTCGGCTCCATCGCGGTCTTCATCGGTGCCGGCTTCCTGGGTGGTCTCGTCGGCGGCTTGATCGCCGGTTTCGCGGCCCTGTGGATCAGCCGCGCGAAGGTCCCCAGTTGGGCCCGCGGGCTCATGCCCGTCGTCGTCATCCCGCTGGGCGCGACGCTGGTCGCCGGTGGCCTGATGCTGCTCGTCCTCGGTCGTCCGCTGGCTGCGATCACCACCGGCCTGCAGGACGCGCTCAACGGCCTGTCCGGCACCAGCGCCGTGCTGCTCGGCGTGATTTTGGGTCTGATGATGGCCTTCGACCTCGGCGGTCCGGTCAACAAGGCGGCCTACGCGTTCGCCACCGCCGGCCTGTCCGTCAGCAACCCGGCCTCGCTCAAGATCATGGCGGCGGTCATGGCCGCCGGCATGGTGCCGCCCCTGGCCCTCGCCCTCGCCACGTCGGTCCGGCCACGTCTGTTCAGCCCCGCCGAGCGCGAGAACGGCAAGGCGGCCTGGCTGCTGGGCGCGTCGTTCATCTCGGAGGGGGCCATCCCCTTCGCTGCGGCCGACCCGCTGCGGGTCATCCCGCCGGTGATGCTGGGTGCGGCAACGACCGGCGCCATCATCATGGCTGCCGGCACCACACTCAGTGCCCCGCACGGCGGCATCTTCGTCTTCTTCGCCGTCGGCGGGATCGCCGCCTTCCTGGCCGCCCTGGTGGCCGGCACCGCCGTCGGAGGGGTGGCTGTCATGGCCGCCAAGTCCCTCGGGCGCCGCCCGGTCGCAACTGCCTGACCTTCCCGACCCAACCCGCCCGTCCACCCCACTGAGGAGATCGATATGCCCAGCGCCACCGTCACCGTCGGCTCGTCCATCGGACTGCATGCCCGTCCCGCCGGGCTCATCGCCGACGCCGCCACCGCACTCGGCGTCCCCGTCACCCTCGCCACCGCCGGCGGAGACCCTGTCGACGCCGGCTCGGCGCTGTTCATCATGACCCTGGGTGCAGCGTGCGGTGACCAGGTCACGGTGACCAGCGACGACGAGGCAGCCGTCGCGAAGATCAGCGAGCTGGTCGCTGCGGACCTCGACGCCTGAAACGCGACGCATCCTCACCTGCTGGTTAGGTAGTTCTGCTCTTCCGCCGACCGGTCTTGCGGTCGATGCTGCTGACATGAACGCCACTGTGCTGTCGCCGGACCCCACCCGCTGCCCCGACTGTCGCGCCGTGCTGACGCGACCGGGAGCCTGCGGCGCCTGTGGGCTCACCCTCGCCGGACCGCCGGCCGCCCGGCTGTGGGAGGTGGACACCGAGCTGCTGCGCCTCGATGCCACCCGCAGCTCGTTGCAGGCAGAGCGCAGAGGGCTGCTCGCTGCACTGCACGGCAATGACATGCCGGTTCCCCCCACCGCCGACCCGGAGTGGCAGCGCGCCGCGAGTCCGCCTGCCCCACGTCCGGAGTGGACTCCCAAGCGGGTCCAGAACGTCCTGCTGGGCCTCGGCGGCCTGCTGCTCGCGGTCGCGGCCGTCGTGTTCACCGCGGTCACCTACGACCGGCTCGGTGCAGGCGGCCGGGCCGCGGTTCTGATCGCCCTCACCGTGGCGGCAGGCGCCGCCGCACCGGCGGCGCGTCGGCGCGGTCTCACCGCCACCAGCGAGACCCTCGGCGCGGTCACCCTCGTCCTGGCCACACTCGACGCCTATGGCCTGCGCACTCTCGGCCTCGGCGCCGGCGCTGACCCGCTGTCCTATGCCGCGGCCAGCGCTGCGGTCCTGGCCCTGGCCGCCGGCGCGTACGCCTGGTTCGTTCCCCTGCGCATCATGCAGGCGTCGGCGGTGGTGCTCACCCAGCTCCCGGTCCTGCTGCTGCTGGCGCGCTACGAGGCCTCCGCAGCGACCACCGGGCTGGTCCTGGCGGCGCTTTCAGCGGTGGACCTGGCCGTCCTCGCCGGCACCGCCGGCCGGCTGCCGGGTGACGTGCGCGCGACCGTCGTCGCCTGCGCCAGCGCCTGGTCCGGCGTCGGCCTGCTGATCTCGCTCACCGCGGCAGTCGGGCCGGATCGTGGCCTCGCCGCCACCGCCCTGCTGGCGCACGCCACAGTGCTCGTCGGCGCCGCGCTGCTGGTGCGCGACAGCACCCTGCGGGCGCTGCTTGCCGGGGCACCGGTCCCGATCGTCGCGGTCGCTGCCTACACCCTGGTCCGGACCGGACTGCCGGACGACCAGCACCCACTCGTCCCCGCCGCCGTCGGCCTCCTGGCGGCCCTGCTTGCCGCGCAGCTCCCGCGCGCGTGGCGACCGGGACCGCTGGTGGGCGCGGTGGCGGTCAGCGCCTTCGCCGTGCTGACCGTCGGCGAGCAGATCGTGACCGGACTGCTCCTGCCGCTGACCTGGCTGGTCGACCCGTGGAGCCTTCCGGCCGGCTCCGGCGCCCGCGCGGCGCTCGGGCCCGACTCGAGGTGGCAGGGAACGGTCGACACGACGGTCGTCCTTGCGGCGGCCGCCCTCACCGTCGGCGCGGTGGCGTGGGCGCTGGAGCGCGTACGCACGGCCGTCGCCGGCGCCGCCGCACTGGCCGCCGCCGCCCTGGTGCTGCTGCCGCTCGGCCTCGACCTGCCCCACGCGGCCGGCCTCGCGGTGCTGCTCGTCCTCGCCGCGCTGCTCGGGGGCGCCACTGCCGCGCTGCTGCCAAGGCGCCCGGACGAGGCTCTCGTGGTGGCCGGCGTCGCGACGACCGTCGCGCTGCTCGCGGCGGTCTGGTCCACCGCCGACCGCGAGACCAGCCTGGTCGTGCTGCCGCTCACCGCGCTGCTGGTGGCAGCACTGTCGGCCGCCCCCGGCCTGCCTGCGCGCGCGGGCGGTGTCGCTGTCGCCGTCGCCGGTGGGCTGGGAACGGCCGCGCTCGCCGCGACCGGAGCCGCCCAGCAACTCGCCGCCGACCAGATCGGCGGGCTGCTCCTGGTCGCCGTCGCCGTCCTGCTCGCCCTGGCCGCGATCCCCGGCTTCGACGGCGAGCGACGCCTCGGGGCCGAGATCGCCGCCGGGTCGGCCGCAGCAACCGCCGCACTTCTCGCGTTCGGCGACGCCGGCTGGCTGTCCTGGGTGCTCGCCGGCACCGGCCTGCTGGCCCTCGCCACCGCTGTGCGCCCGGACCGTCGCCACGCTGCTGTTGTCGGGGCGCTGGTGCTGGCCGCGTCGTCCTGGGTGCGCCTCGCCGATGCGGAGGTGACCGCGCCGGAGCCGTACGTCCTGCCGCTCGGGATCGTCGCCCTCGCCCTCGGGCACCTGCGGCTCCGGGGGGCGCCCGGCACGCGCTCATGGCAGGCGTACGGGCCCGGCCTGTCCCTGCTGCTGCTGCCCAGCCTGCTGGCCTCCTTCGACGACGAGAGCCTGACCCGGCCGCTACTGCTGGGCCTCGCGGCCCTCGGGGTGCTGCTGCTCGGGGCTCGCTTCGGCCTGCAGGCGCCGCTGGCTCTCGGTGGCGCGGTGCTGGCCCTCGACGCCCTGCAGCTGCTCGCGCCCTACGCCGCTGCCCTGCCCCGCTGGATGTCGCTCGGCGCCGCCGGAGTGCTGCTGGTCGCGGTCGGCGCGACCTACGAGCAGCGGCGGCGGGACGTCTCCCGGCTGCGCGCCGGCTACGACGCGATGGCCTGAGCTCGATCCCGGGGTCGCCGGCTCGGTCCGGCCGGCACCGTCCTGCTGCCGACGTCTGGAGCGCACCAGACCGACCCCACCGGCAGCCACGCCGCTCAGCAGCAGCGGCACACCGAGCAGCGCCTCCCGGGGCACGCCGTCAAGGTGGCGGAGGTTCAGCGGCCAGATGTCGAAACCCACAGGCGGGTCGGGATACCGGCCACCGGTGGAGACCGTCAGGTAGGGCGGACGTCCGATGGCCGAGCGAGCCAGGGCCGCAGCGTGATAGCGCAGGGGCGAGTCCTCGACGCGGCCGTGGTCGGCGGGCTTGTCGGCGTAGTCCGGATAGGTCTCCAAGAGGTGGTTGACGTACATCCCCACGCCCAGGACCTGGACAGCGGCACTGATGACAACCACCACGCCCACAACGGCGCGGGCGGGTCTGCGCCACCCTCCCCACCGCTCCAGCCAGGGACCGAGCGGCAACAGCATGAAACCGATGAGCGGTACGAGAAGGCGTGGCCCCCAGGCGAAGTCGCCACCCCAGTTCACGATCTTGGCATGGAACAACAGGCTGGCCACGACGGTGGCTGCGACGGTGCCGGCGAGGATCGGCTCCCGGCGCCACAGCGCCCTCGCACCAATCACGGCCAGGATCAGTAGTGGGGTGTAGAGGAAAACGCTCTTGCCGGGACTGACCAACTGGCCGACCAGCCCCTCGAGAAGCGGGCTGTCCAGCTTCGTCTGCGGATCGAGGGTGTGCCCGTCGTCGGTGAAAGAGCCGAAACGGATGGTGTTGTACCAGCCGGTGACCAGTACGGCGACCAAGAGCGGAGCCCCCCAGACAGCGGCGGCCACCACCGTGCCGGTCGCCCCGCCGCGGCGCGCGGCCCAGACCAGCAGCCCCACTCCCACGACCGCGACGACCAGGACCGAGTCGAGCCGAAGGAGCACGGACGCGCCGAAGGCGGCTCCGGACGCGAGGAGCCAGCCGAGTCCGGCAGCGCGGTCCCGCGCCCAGCGGGTCATCGCCACCATGCCGAGCAGCAGCATCGTGGAGGTCGGCACCGCGTCGAAGGACAGGTGCGAATAGACGAAGTGGATGCTGGCGAAGGCGAACAGCAGCGCTGCTGCCAGAGCCGGACCTCGCGGCACGGCGAGCACGCGCATGAACCACAGGTAGGCCAGCACACCGACGGCGCCTGCCACGGCGCTGAGGAACGAGGCGAGGAAGGGCACCAGCCAGGGACGGGCCTCGCGGTCGACGACGGTGTCGAGCACGGTCACCGGGAGGTAGAGCAGGACCATGCCGAGTCCGTGCGGCGCGTAAGCCCGGCCGTCGGCGCCCCTGGCCGACCCGCCGCCCGGGATCACGGGGGTGTCGACGGTGAAGTTGCCCTGCGTCACGAGGCTGCGGGACGCCGACAGCGTGTGCTTCACGTCGTCGGTCTGCAGGTAGCCGTTCGTCAGCAGCAGGTAGGCGCAGAGCACGAGCAGGAACAGCCAGGCCGACTGGGCCCGGTCGCTGCTGCCACCCGAGCGCCGCTGGGCACCCGTCTCGACGCGCCCGTCGACCTGCGGAAGCATTCGCGCAGGCTACGTGACCGACGCGGCTAGCCCGACCGCTTCCGCTGCAACGCGGCGTCCTTCTCGCGGGCGGTGTCCCCGAGGCCGACCTGGAACTCCCGCATCGCCTCCCGGAGCGCCGGGTCCCCGGCCCCGAGGATGCGCACCGCCAGCAAGCCGGCGTTGCGGGCGCCGCCGATCGACACCGTGGCGACCGGGACCCCGGCCGGCATCTGCACGATCGACAGCAGCGAGTCCAGCCCGTCCAGGTGGGCCAGCGGCACCGGCACGCCGATGACCGGCAGCGGCGTCATCGAGGCGACCATCCCCGGCAGGTGCGCCGCCCCGCCGGCGCCCGCGACGACCACCCGCAGCCCTCGGATGACGGCGGCCTCGGACCACTCCAGCATGTCCCGCGGGGTGCGGTGCGCAGACAGCACGCGCACGTCGTACGGCACCTCGAACTCCTCGAGAGCTGTCGCCGCCGCCTGCATGACCGGCCAGTCGGAATCGCTGCCCATGACGATGCCGACCAGCGCCGTCATGGCCACACCCCGTCCTTCAGGAAGGCCGCACCGGCACGGGCCCGGGCGCGGACGTCCGCCAGGTCCGCTCCCAGCGCGGTCACGTGGCCGATCTTGCGGCCCGGCCGGATGGTCTTGCCGTAGAGGTGCACCTTGAGGGCGGGATCACGGCCGAAGAGCAGGTGCAGCCGGCGGTCCAGGTCGGGCGCGCCGGTGTCGACGCCGGGCCGGTCACCTCCCAGCACATTGGCCATGACGACCCACGGCGAGGTCGCCGTGGTCGCGCCCAGCGGGTAGTCGAGCACCGCCCGCAGGTGCTGCTCGAACTGCGAGGTGCGCGAGCCCTCGATCGTCCAGTGCGCCGAGTTGTGCGGCCGCATCGCGAGCTCGTTGACCACCAGACCGTCCGCGGTCTCGAACAGCTCCACCGCGAGGATGCCGACCACGGCCAGCTCGTCGGCCAGCCGCAACGCGAGGCCCTGCGCCTCGAGCGCCAGCTCCTCCGACAGGCCCGGCGCCGGAGCGACGACCTCGACGCAGATGCCACCGGACTGCACGGTCTCGACGACCGGCCAGGCCGCCCCCTGACCGTACGGCGAGCGGGCCACCACCGCGGCGAGCTCCCGGCGCAGCGGCATGAGCTGTTCGGCCACCAGGCGGATCCCGCCGGCGACCACCTCGGCTGCCTCCCCCGCGGAGTGAACCACCCACACGCCCTTGCCGTCGTAACCGCCGGTCGCCGCCTTGAGCACCAGCGGCCAGCCGACGTGCTGGGCGAACCCCTCGATGTCGCGCACCGTCGCGACGGGGGTGAACGGGGGAACAGGCACGCCGAGCGCGGCGAGCCGCTCCCGCATGACGAGCTTGTCCTGGGCGTGACGCAGCGCCGCCGACCCGGGATGAATCGTCGACCCGTCGTCCTCGAGCGCCTCGAGCAGCCCACCCGGCACGTGCTCGTGGTCGAAGGTGACGACCTCGCAGTCCCGCGCGAACGCGCGCAGGTCCTCGAGCGAGGTGTGGTCGCCGACGATCACGCCGTTGGCAACCAGAGCCGCGCTGTCGTGGGTCGCGTCGGCAAGGACCCGCAGCGACAGCCCGAGCGCGATCGCGGCCTGGTGGGTCATCCGGGAGAGCTGGCCGCCGCCGACCATGCCCACGACCGGCAAGCCCATCGCGCCCCGCACGACGGTACGGGCGGTGCTGGCCTCGGGCACCCGGTCAATGTAGTAGCGGTCACGCGACCCACCTAGCGGGCGCGGGGGGACGTCCCGACCAGCCGGGCGGACAGGCGGGCGACCGCCTGCTCGTCGACGCCGATCGTCATCGCCAGACCGTGCGGACCGCCGTACGCGCTGTCGACGTGGTCGAGGAAACGCTCCATCGAGTCGGCCATCGGACGCAGGTCGTCGGGACCGACGCCGGCAAGACCTGGGCCGTACGTCGGGGACGCCTGCAGCCGGGCCAGCACCGCCTCGATCCGCTCGGCACTGCGCAGGTAGTCCGCGACAACCGCCTCGCGCCGCACCCCCGCCAGCGACAGCGCCAACGCGACGACCACCCCGGTCCGGTCCTTGCCGGCCGCGCAGTGGACCAGCACCGGGCCGGTCGAGGGTTCGGCGAGCACGTGCAGCGCGCGGGCCAGGTTGGCCGGGACGTCCTCGACGTAACCGACGTAGTGGCCGGTCATGTCGGTGGGTGAGCGCCCCGCCCGGTCGGTGCGGTGTGGCACGGCGCCTTCCGCCTCGACCTCGTCCGCCTCGTCCTCGACCTCCCGCAGCAGCGACAGGTGGTGATGCCGGACGTCGGTCGCCTTGAGCGGGCCGTCCCCCTCCAGGTGCAGCTCCCCCGTGGTGCGCAGGTCGACCACGGTGCGGACACCGACCTCGCCGGTCAGCCGCTGCACGTCGGCCGGGGTCAGGCCCTGCAGGTTGTCGGCCCGCAGCAGCACCCCGGTCCGCGTCGTGCGACCGTCGACGGTGGGCAACCCACCGAGATCACGGACGTTGGCCGCACCCTCGAGCTCGATCCAGGTCACCGGTTCCCCTCTCCTCGGCTGTCGTTGCAGGCCCGACGCTAGGCTGGCTCGATGAACAGACCGCGGCTGGGCTGCCGGTGAGCCTGCTCTCCACTCTGACGACCCGCGTCCGCGCACTGTTCTCGGAGCTCGCAAAGTTCGGCACGGTCGGCGCGTTGAGCTTTCTGGTCGACATCATCATCTTCAACGCCGTCCTGACCGCGACCGACAAGCCGCTCACCTCCAAGATCGTCTCGACGGTCTTCTCGGCGACCAACGCCTTCGTGCTCAACCGGGCCTGGTCGTTCAAGCACCGCGAGCGCACCACCGTGCGCCGGGAGTACGGCCTGTTCTTCGTCCTCAACGTCGTCGGGCTCGCCATCTCGTTGCTGTGCCTGGCCATCTCGCACTACGTGCTGGGCTTCGAGTCGCGGCTCGCCGACAACATCGCCGCGAACGGTGTGGGTCTGGTGCTCGGCACGACGTTCCGCTTCTGGTCCTACCGCAAGTTCGTCTGGGCCGCACCGGCCGAGGTCGAGGCAGCGGCCGACGGCGACCCGGCGCGCGTCAACAGATACGGCGTGAGCGAGCGATAACCGCGCACCGACCGCTTCCGCAGGCGGCGCAGGACATAGGCCCCGTCGGAGCCGAGCGCGTCTGCTGTGCGCTCGTCGACGAGAAGTGCTCGTGGGCGGGCCTGCTCGGTGAGCCGGTTCGCGAGGTTGACCGGCTCACCGAACACGTCGCCGAGCCGGAGCAGCACGGTCCCGAAGGCAATTCCGGCGCGTACGTCGGGAAGCTCGTCATCGGCGAGGTGGGCCTCCACGGTCCGCAGAGCCACCTCCACCGCGGTCGTGGGATCGTCGGTCGTGAACATCACGGCATCGCCGAGGGTCTTGACGACCTGGCCACCGACGGCCGTGACGCGCAGCGCCGTCTCGCTCTCGAACCGCTCGAGCAGGCGCTCGAGTGTCGAGGTGTCCCAACCCCGGGTGGAGCGGGTGTAGTCCACCAGATCCACGAAACCGATGCATCGCAGCGGCTGGCCATCCTCGGTCGCCGCGACGAACGCGCGGGCGGTGGCCGCTGCGAACTCCCGCCGCCAGACGTGCACGACGATCTGCTCGAGCCGCGGCAGGACCTCGGTGGCCGAGGCGGCGACCGCCTGCGTGGCCTCCCCCACCGTCATGCCCGCGCTCATCGCCCGGAAGACCTCGACCTGTGCCTCGGCCATCCGGGCCAGGTGCTGCCCCATCGAACGGGCCAGCATGCGCATGGAGTCCTCGGTGACCAGGCCGCTGTCGCGCAGGGCGAGCGCGTGGCGCAGTGCGGCCACGTCGAGCCGGGTGAAGGCGCGCTCCCCCGGCGGCACCTCGGCGAACCCCATCGCCGTCCAGAGGACGGTCGCCTGCTCCACCGCGATCCCGACGGCGTCCGCGACCTGCTCCCGGGTCAGCTCGCAGGGCGCACCCAGCAACGCCTGTTCGAGGTCCTCCGGTTCCACGGCGCGAGGGTACGTGCGGGCCGGTCGGTCGGCCTGCAGGCCGGCATGTCCCGGCGTACCGTGCCCGGCATGGCCCGGACAAGGATGTGGACCTACCTCGCGCTCCGCATCGCCGCGGGGACCGCCTTCGTGCTGGCCGCGACCGTCCTGCCGCGCGGCATCCCGGCCGCACTGGTGATCCTGGTCGCCGGGGTCGTCGCTGTCCTGAGCTGCGTCGGCGTCAACGCGGGCGGGCCGGGGGAACGCGCCGGGGCCCGTCCGCAGGACCGCTGGTTCGACTCGGTGTCCGCGCCGCAGGGGACCTGGCCGCCGTACCGCATCGGCGAGGACGAGCCGGTGGAACTCCCCCGGTAGAGCCATGCAACCTGTCCGTGGCGCGTCGCGTGTGATGGGTGAGCGGCCGTCCGGTCGCAGGGGGAGCGGGCCGTGAGCGCAGCAGCCAGCCCGGCGGTCGACAGCACCACGCGGGACTTCGCCGACTTCTACGCCGCGACCTTCCCCGGCCTCGTCGCGCAGCTCTACGCCGTCACCGGCGACCGCACCGAGGCCGAGGAGTGCGCGCAGGAGGCGTTCGTGCGGGCCTGGCCGCGCTGGGAGAAGCTCTCGACCTACGACGAGCCGCGAGCCTGGGTGGTGACCGTCGGCCACCGGGTCGCGGTGAGCCGTTGGCGCCGCACGCGCACCGCGTTGACCCGCAGCCGCGCCGACCGGGCGCCGGAGCCCTCCCCGGGGCCGGACCCCAACACGATGATCCTCGTCGCGGCGTTGCGCAAGCTTCCCGAGGCGCAGCGCACCGCGCTGGTCCAGCACCACATGGGCGGGATGGCGGTGGCCGAGATCGCGCTTCGCGCAGGCGTTCCCGAGGGCACCGTCAAGGCCCGCCTGTCCCGTGGCCGCACTGCCCTCGCCGCCTTGCTCACCGAGAACGACACCGGTGGCCTGCCCACCGCCCCTGACCGCGCGTCCACCCCGGAGGCCCACCATGCGTGACCCTGACGACCTCCAGGCGCTGTTCGACGCGCTGTCCCGAGACGGCGCGACAGCCGGCCCCGGCCCCCTGGCCGCAGTGGCACGGGCTCGCGGCCGGCGCCGGATGCGGGCCGGTGCGGCCGGACTTGCGCTGGTCATCCTCGCCGGCGGTGGGACGGCCCTCGCCCTGCAGCCGGCCCCGCAGCAGGAGGGCCTGCGGTACGCCGGAGACCCGACTCCACGTGCCGACCCGATGCCGAGTGCGAGCGCCACGGCCTCGACCGAACCCTCGCCCGCCGCCTCGCCGGTGGCCGAACCCAACCCGGTCAGCACCGCGCCGCCCGCGCCGTCGCCGACCTCCGCCCCCACGTCCGGACTTCGGCCGGTCAGCGTCTACTACGTCGCCGACACCACCAACGGCCTGCGGCTCTACCGCGAGACGCACATGCGCCGCACGACCCCCGGAGTCGTGCGGGACGCCGTTGCCGCGATGTTCGGCGAAGCGCCGTTCGACGACGACTACGTCTCACCATGGGCTCCCGGCACGAGCGTGCTCGGCGTGAAGATCGACGGCGACGTTGCGGTGGTCGACCTGTCGAAAGAGGCAGCCGTCACCAACGGCGGGTCGGCAGCGGCCGAAATGGCTGTGCAGCAGCTGGTCTGGACCGTGCACGACGCCGCAACCGGCATCCGCGCGGTCCGGATCCTCATCGAGGGCAAGGCGCCGGCCGACTTCTGGGGCGCCCTCGCACTCGTCGAGCCGGTGGAGCGGGCGCCGTCGGAGACCGTGCTCGGGCCGGTGTGGCTCGACCTGTCACCGGGGGCCGAGCTGAGCCGGGGGCAGAAGTTCGGCGGCGTGGCCACGGCCTTCGAAGCCACCGTGAGCTGGGAATGGCTGCGGGCCGGCAAGGTCGTAAAGGAGGGCTTCAGCACCGCCGACGACGGCGCACCGGGGCGCGGCGCCTGGTCGGCGACCGTCGACGTGCCGCCGGGCGACTACGTGCTGCGGGCGTTCGAGAGCTCCGCAGATGACGGCAGCCGGATGTTCATCGACGACAAGGACGTCCGCGTCACCGGCTGATCGCCAGCGGCACTGCCCCACCCGCTAGATGATCTTACTTGCGGCGATCTGCTGGCCGAAACCCCCAGCGTGTCGGGCCAGCGATCCACCACAAGTAAGATCAATTCGGCTCGAGCGGGCGCACGTGCACCACGTCGCCTGCGCTGTACGCCTCCCCGTCCACGACCAGCCGTCCCCCGTCTTCGACGGCCTCGGCGAGCCCGGCCACCGAACCCCCGCCCGGCAGCTCGATCCTCACCTGCCGCCCGATCGTCGAGCAGAGCGCGCGGTATCCCTCGACCGGCTGCTCCCGCAGGACAGCGGTCAGGGTGCGAAGCACCGCGCGAAGCACCGTGTCCCGATCGGTCGTCGTGGCCTGCTCCAGGGCCAGCGAGGTGGCGCCGGGGTGCGGCAGCTCCTCGGCCCGGGTACTCACGTTGAGGCCGATCCCGAGCACCAGCGCTCCCGGGACCGGCACCTCGGCCAGCAGGCCGCACACCTTGCGGCCGGAGACGAGCACGTCGTTGGGCCACTTGAGGACGGCGTCGACCCCTGCGTGATCGCGCAGCGCCCAGGCCACCGCGAGGCCGGCCCAGAGCGGGATCCACGGCCACCGGTCAGCCGGCAGGTCCGGCCGGAGCAGCACCGACAGTGTCAGCCCCGAGCGAGGCGGCGAGACCCATACGCGGGACAGCCGACCCCGACCGGCGGTCTGCTGCTCGGCGACCACCACCAGGCCGGCCGACTCCCCGGCCCTGGCCCGGTCCGCCACAACCTGGTTCGTCGAGCCGGCCGTCGGGACGATCTCGACCCGCCAGCCGTCCGGGGCGAGGGCATGGTCCAGCGCGCGGGCGGACAGCGGCGGGCGGTCGAGGTTTTCGTACACGCCGTCCATCCTCCCCGCTGAGCGCGGCTCGTTAGGCTGAGGTGATGACCGCCGCGCTCCCACCCGACCTGCACACGACCGCGGGCAAGCTGGCGGAGCTCCGGCGGCGCACCGAAGCCGCACAGCACCCGGGCTCAGACGCGGCCCTCACCAAGCGCCGCGGTCAGGACAAGCGCACGGCCCGCGAGCGGATCGACGCCTTCCTCGACGAGGGCAGCTTCTCCGAGACAGATGCCTTGGCCCGGCACCGGGCACGCGACTTCGACATGGAGAGCAACCGGCCGACCGGCGACGGTGTGATCACCGGCTTCGGGACCGTGGACGGCCGACCGGTGTGCGTCTTCAGCCAGGACGCCACGGTCTTCGGCGGCGCCCTGGGTGAGGTCTACGGCGAGAAGATCGTCAAGGTGATGGACCTGGCGTTGAAGACCGGTTGCCCGGTCGTCGGCCTGAACGAGGGCAGCGGCGCCCGGATCCAGGAGGGGATCATGGGCCTGGCGCTGTACGGCGACATCTTCTACCGCAACGTCATGGCCTCCGGCGTGATCCCGCAGCTCAGCCTGATCCTCGGCAACTGCGCCGGGGGTCACGTGTATTCGCCTGCCCTGACGGACTTCACCGTGATGGTCGATGGTGCGTCAGCGATGTTCATCACCGGTCCGGACGTGATTCGGACGGTCACCGGCGAGGTCATCGACATGGAGGACCTGGGGGGTGCCCGGGCGCACAACTCCAAGAGCGGCGTCGCGCACTTCATGAGTGCCGACGAGCAGGATGCCCTCGACCTCGCGAAGGTGCTCCTGTCCTACCTGCCGAGCAACAACCTCGACGAGGCGCCACCGGTGGCAGGCGCGCCGGACGCCCTGACCGAAGAGCCCGACACCGAACTGGACAGCTTCATCCCGGACAGCAGCAACACTCCGTACGACATGCACCGGGTCATCGAGCACGTGCTCGACGACGGCGAGTTCCTCGAGGTGCAGGACCTGTGGGCGCAGAACATGGTCTGCGGCTTCGGTCGCGTCGAAGGTCGCAGCGTCGGCGTCGTCGGCAACAACCCGATGCACTTCGCCGGCACGCTGGACATCGACGCCTCCGAGAAGGCCGCCCGGTTCGTCCGCACGTGCGACGCGTTCAATCTCCCGGTGCTCACCTTCTGCGACGTGCCGGGTTTCCTCCCGGGCGTCGGCCAGGAGCACGCCGGCATCATCCGGCGCGGCGCCAAGCTCCTCTACGCCTACTCCGAGGCGACGGTGCCGAAGGTCACAGTCATCACCCGAAAGGCCTACGGAGGAGCCTATGTCGTGATGGGCAGCAAGCACCTCGGCGCCGACGTCAACCTCGCCTGGCCGACCGCGCAGGTCGCCGTCGTCGGCGCGCAGGGCGCCGTCAACATCATCCGCCGCAAGGAGATCGCGGCCTCGGACGACCCGGAGAAGGCCAGGGCGGACTTCATCGAGGAGTACGAGGACACCTTCGCCACGCCGTACATCGCTGCGGAGCGCGGCTTCGTCGATGCCGTCATCGAGCCGTCGCAGACCCGCCGGGAGGTGGCCCGGGCGCTGCGCCTGCTGCGCAACAAGCGCCAGAGCCTGCCGCCGAGGAAGCACGGGAACATCCCGCTGTGACGTGGCCAGGCAGCCGCCCGAGCGGCTCCGGCTGGGAGTCCGTGCCGGCAGAGCGATCGACGTCGTGACCGGGACCTGGCCCCAGCCGATGGGGGTGCGCGGAGCGCCGACGCCGGAGCAGCTGGCAGCCCTGCTCGCCGTGGTGAACGGCGCGGTGCGATCTACACCCGTCGATACCCGGGTCGCTCGGC
>JBBSKF010000062.1:0-18777 GCA_038256525.1 Mycobacteriales bacterium
CACCCCCCGATGGGTCACCGCCCCCGAACCCGAGCCACCCGTACCGCCCGAGGGTGAATCCGGAGCCCACCCCGAACCTCCACAGGACCCGCCTTTCTGAGGTGACAGTCAGCCTGCCGTCGTGTCCCACCAGAGGGTCACCCGGTTGGCCGGGAAGGGCAGCTCCGGCAGCAGTGCCGCTACCTCGGGTTCACGCTCGGGCGGCAGGCACAGCTGGCGGCACCAGAACGCTGCCTCCACCCCGGCGGCGCGGGTGTCGTCACGGGCGGTCGGGGTGGAGCTCTCGAGCTGCACAGGGAAGCCGGCCGATCGCAGCGCCTGCGCAGCGATGGCAGCTGTCGGCCCGCTGGGCCGGTCGAGGTCCCAGAAGTGGCGCCACAGCGGAGCCCGGGTCACCTGGGGATGCCGCTCGGTGATCTCGAGGACCACCCGACGTTCGGCGTGCTCGTGCAACGCGGCTGCGAAGCCGACGATGTCCGGAGCGTTGTAGAGCACGTGGTGGCAGACGACGACGTCCGCCCTCGGGACCTGGTCCGAGACCTCCGGCCATGAGCCCAGCACCGTGCGGGCCGGTATCCCCCGCTCGGCGGCCGTCCGCTCGAACAGCTGCAGCATGTCCGGTTGGCGGTCGGTCCCCATCAGCGAGGTCGCGGGCGGCGCCACAGCGAAACCGGCCGCGCCGCCGCCGCACCCGACATCCAGCACGCTGCCGCCGTCCGCGAGTGCCTCGCAGGCGAGCTCACTGGACCGCGAGCGGACGCCGCCTGGAAGCGGTGCGGCGAACATCTCGGGGAGGAAGACGTGCGCGCGGCGCGGCGCGGCGGCAAGGATCTCCGCCGGAACGGCCCACTGCGCGAGCTCCTGCGCCCACTGCCCGGCCGGGTCGGAGCCCACGGGCGTGTCGACACCCAGGTCGCTGTTCATGACGTCGAGGCTAGACGGCAGGCGGCTGCGCAGGGCGTCTGCGGTGGCGTACGGCGGGATCCTGCGCGGCCACCGCCACCACGAGCAGCGCCGCCATCAGGATGGTCGCCCAGCGCATGTGTGCTGCCGTCCATCCGTTGCCCGACGGGTCACCTGCCAGCAGTGAAAAGCGCTGCGGCAGGAGGTTCGCAGCGAGCACCGCGCCGAACACCGCAGGCGCCACGAGCGGACCGGGCTCCCGTACGTCGCGCCACCGCCGCAGAGCCGCAGCCAGCGCGACGGAGAACCCACCCAGCGCCGCCGCCTCGACCGACAGGGCGAGCCACGGCAGGCCACCGACGACGCCGCCGACCCACGCCGAGAGCAGCGCCCAGCTGGCTGCGACGAGCCCCGCCGCGAGCCCCAGACGGGCCGCCCACCGCTTCGCCATTGTCGTCGGTGAGGCGGCGAGCAGGTCGGCTGCCGGGTCGTCGAGGGCTATCGCCAGCCCGCCTGCAAGCAGGATCGCCGCCCCGCGCAGCACCGAGATCGCATGACCGTCGTCCAGGATCGGGGTGGTAGCACCGACCAGCACGCCCGCAGCCCCGATCGCGAGCAGCAGTGGTCCCTGCTTGATAGCGCGCCAGCTCACGCCCAGCGTCACGGCGTTCACGGCAGCGCCGCCGACCCAGCGAGAACCGTGGCCACGGTCAGGCCGGCACCTGCGACCAGCAGCGGCAGGCGCGGGCGCGCCGCACTCGACAGAGCCCCGACCGCAGCCATCGCGCACAGGCCCACGAGATACACCACGTGCCAGCCGGGAGAGCCTGGCTCCATGCCGCCCCACCCACCGTTGTCGTCCTCCCAGACCGCCCACGACGTGAACATCCCGACAGGACGGGAGCTTTCGGAGTCGTTGACGTAGACGTTCCACGCGACGACGGCGACCATCACCAGGACTGGCGCCCCCGGGTACGGCGCCCAGCGCGCGACCATGATCCCGAGCAGCGCGGCGCCGAGAACGGTGACGGGGCCCTGCGCGAGCTGCCAGAACGACGGGGCGACGACAAGAAAGTCCCGCGCGTCGTACGCCCATGCCGCGATCCCCACGACCATCGCTGCCAGAAGCGTCGGGCCGAGGGCGGCGAGGCACATCGCGAGGACCCGCTCGAACGCGCGCGTTGCCGCTGCGGCGAGCATCTGCTCGGCGCCGGCCCGACGGTCCCGCGTCGTGAGCAGGTTTGCCGCGAAGAAGACGAAGACGCCGTACATGAAGGTCGTCGCGGTGGTCAGGCTGTCGAAGGCCACGGCCGACCGACCTGGCTGCGGGCCGGCCAGCATGAAGACCGTCAAGGCGAGCCCGACCAGCGCGATCGGGTGGCGGACCAGGCGAACTGCCTCCGCGCGGGCGAGAGCGAGCACGACCGAGTGGCGAGCGACCGCGCCCGATGCTCCTGGGACGTCGGCGTCAGCTCCCGGCCTCGACGCAGCCTGGCCGAGTCCGGCAGATGTCGTCATGGCAGCGCCGCCCAACCGCTGAGGACGGCTGACACGGTCAGCAGCGCACCGACGGCGAGCAACGGCAGCCGGCTCGCGACGTCCCGCAGCAGCGCGCCGGCTGCGGCCATGCCACACAGCGAACCGAGATAGACGACGTGCCAGAACGGAGAGCCCGGGTAGAGACCGCCCCAGCTGCCGTCGTCGGTGTAGCGCGCCCAGGATGCGTAGGTGCCCACCGCTCCCCAGCTCTCGCTGTTCGCTGTGACGACGTTCCAGGCGACCATGGCGACCATGACCAGCAGGGCGACCCCGGGGTAGGGCGCCCAGCGGCCGACCATGATCCCCAGCAGCGCCCCGCCGAGCACGCTGACCGGACCTTGGGCGAGGTGCCAGAAGTCGGGGCGTACCTCGAAGAACCCGAGCGCGTCGTAGGCGCCGACCGTGACGACGACGACGCCGGCCGTGACCAGCGCCGGCCCGAGCGCGGCAAGGATGTTGGCCAAGGTGCGGGTCAGCCGGTCGGTCGCCACCGGGGCGAGGAGCTCGTCCGCGTCGGCACGCCGATCCCGGGTGGTGACGAGGTTGGCCGCGAAATAGGCGAAGACGCCGAAGAAGTAGGTCGGCCCCGTCGTCGGGGCCTCGAAGGCGTCGACTGGACTGTTGGTGCCGACGACGGCGAGCATCAGGACGCCGAGTGCGAAGCCCACCAGCGCGACCGGGTGACGAACGATCCGCCATGCCTCGGCCAGGGCGAGGGTCAGCGCGACCGACCGTCGGGATGACGTGGTGGCGCGGCCGTGGGACGTCACCGCAGCAGCGGGCAGCGTTGCGCGGACTCCCACAGGGACGGTCATGGCAATGACGCCCAACCGGCCAGGACGGCTGACACGGTCAGCAGCGCACCGGCAGTCAGCAGCGGAAGGCGCTTCGGAACGTCCCGTAGCAGCGTGCCGACGGCGGCCATCCCGCACAACGCAGCGAGATAGACGACGTGCCACATCGGTGACCCGGGAATGAACCCGCCCCAGCTGCCGTCGTCGGTGTAGACACCCCAGGCCGTGAAGGTGCCGACCGGCTCCCAGCCCGCCGTGCCCGTCGTGACGTTGTTCCAGACGACCATGGCGACCATGACCAGCAGGGCGACACCGGGAAAGGGCGCCCAGCGGCCGACCATGATCCCGAGCAGCGCCCCGCCGAGCACGCTGACCGGTCCCTGGGCCAGATGCCAGAAGCCCGGGCGCACCTCGAAGAACCCGAGCAGCTCGTAGGTCCCGACAGCGACGACAACGGCCACGGCCGTGACCAGCGCCGGGCCGAGCGCAGCAACGACGGTGGCGAGGGTGCGGGTGAGTCGGTCCGCCGGCGCGGCCGCGAGCAGCTCATCCGCGTTTGCCCGCCGGTCGCGGGTGGCGACCAGGTTGGCGGCGAAGAACATGAAGACACCGACAAACCAGGTGGGGCCGGTTGTCGGGGCATCGAAGGCCTCAACCGGGCTGTCGTTCCCGACCGAGACGAGGACGAGCGCGCCCAACGCCAGGCCGACCAGCGCGACCGGGTGGCGAACGATGTGCCACGCCTCGGTCCGTCCGAGGGCCACGGCGACCGGCCAGCGGCGGGGCTCGACAGACAGGGCGGGTGCCACCGCGACTGTGGTCACGCCGGGACCTGGGCCCCTTCTCTGGCGCGGTCGCCCAGCATCAACAGATAAGCGTCCTCGAGCGTCGGGTCGACGAGCTCCACGCCCATAGGGGCAGCCCCGACGTGGTGGAACCGCCCCGTACCCAGCCGCCAACTGACGCTTGCCGCAGCGTCACGCTCGTCCGAGGTCCAGGTCCGGCCGACTGCTGTCCCGACAAGCTCGCGCACCGTCCCGGAGAACAGCACCCTGCCGTGGTCGACGACCACGACCTGCTCGCAGAGCGCCGCGACGTCCTCGGTCTGGTGAGTCGACAACACGACCGTCCGGTTCTCGCCGAGGCGCGAGACGAGGTCGCGAAAGCGCATGCGCTGCTCCGGGTCGAGGCCGGCGGTCGGCTCGTCGAGCACGACGAGCGCAGGGTCACCGATCAACGCCTGCGCGAGGGCCAACCGGCGGCGCATGCCGCCCGACAGGGTCCGGATGCGCTTGCCGCTGACGTCGGACAGCCCGGCGAGGTCGAGCACCCGGCGAACCTCGTCGTGGCGGGACCGTCGGTCGGTCATCTCCTTGAGAACCGCTACGTAGTCTACGAACTCGAAGGCGGTGAACAAGCGGTGAAACCCGGGTTCCTGTGGCATGTAGCCGAGCCGGCGGCGCACCGACAGCCGTCCGGTCGCGGTCCCGGGGTCCTGTCCGAGCAGCTCGAGCTGTCCGTCGTCGGGTGCCAGCACGGTGGCGACGATGCGGAGCAGGGTGGTCTTGCCGGCGCCGTTCGGTCCGAGCAGACCGGTCACGCCCCGGCCGGCCGCGAAGGTCACACCGTCGAGCACGCGGCTGCGCCCGTAGGTCTTGACGATGCCTTCGGCGAGAATGCTCATGCGGACCCTCCAAGGGTCGAGAAGGTGTGGCGCCGGACGCCGACGACGAGCGCCGCGGCCATCGCGGCGCAGAGGAAGATCAGCTGAGCCTCGGCCTGGAAGGCCAGTAGGGGATCGCGGCCGCGAATCAGTCCGGACAGCGCGATGGTCAGCCACAGGGACGCGAGACCGGCCGCCGACCAGACGATGTCGACAT
Organism: Mycobacteriales bacterium; assembly: GCA_038256525.1. Classification (GTDB taxonomy): domain Bacteria; phylum Actinomycetota; class Actinomycetes; order Mycobacteriales; family SCTD01; genus SCTD01. Next base: position 5,117 of record JBBSKF010000062.1, read on the forward strand.
AGGTCGCGAACGCGAGCGTCAGCGTCGCGAGCGCGAGCGCCGGCAGGAGCCAGGCGACGGCCAGCCAGGCCGGACCCGGCAGCCAGGCTGCCGCGGCACCGGCCAGCAGGACGGTCGAGGCCAACACGGCGACGCTGCGCAGCAGGAGCAGCCGGAACGAGGAGTACGGAGCGGCTGCCGCGAGCTCGTGGATCGGGTCGGTCTGCGGCCCGAAGGCGAGGGCGACGCCGGCAACGGGCAGCACTGGTGCCAGGGCGAGGAAGAACACGACGCCGCGGTCTCCGGCCTGTGCGGCGAGGACCGCGAGAAGGAGCGCGATCCCGGTTCCGACCAACCAGGACAGGCGAAGCGACGGGGTGGCGGCGAGCAGCCGGGCCGTGTCGTTGCGGATGCCGAGCCGAAGCAGCAGTGCCTCGATCGGCCCTGCGCGCGGAGCATCGACCTGCTGAACCACAGAGTCCCAGATCCGGTCGAGGCGGGCGGTGTCGAAGATGGGCGCCAGGAGCACGCGGCACTGCGCGCACGTCAGCAGGTGGGCCTCGGTCGACGCAGCGACAGCCGGTGAGATGTGTCCGTTTGCGTACCCGCCCAGAACGCTGTCGGGGATGTGCCAGGTAGTCATGCCAACTCCTCTCGCAGAGTCATGCGGGCGCGCATCATGCGGGTCTTGACCGTTCCGGCGGGGATGCCGAGCAGTCTCGCGGCCTCCCGGGTGGTGAGGCCGTCGAGGACGGTGGCCTGGACGACGGCTCGCAGCTCGGGGGACAGCCGGTTCAGCGCACCCGCGAGGTTGCCGTGCTCGACGCCGGCGAGGACCGCGTCCTCCGCCGAGACGACGACGGTCGACATCGCGCTCATGTCGGCGAGCAGCGCCACCGGCCGCGGCTGGCGGCGGAGCGCATCGACAAGACGCCGGATCGCGATGCCCCACAGCCAGGCGGCGACCTCTCCCTTCCCGGTGTACCGGCCGGCCCCCTGCCAGGCGGCCACGAAGGCGTCCTGGACCACCTCGTCCACGATGGTCCGGTCGACGCATCGACGGCTCAGCCGCAGGACCAGCCACGGCGCATGCCGCTGGTAGAGAATCGCGAACGCCGCCCTGTCCCCGTCGGCGACCTCAGCCAGCAACTCGGCGTCGCTTCGGCTGTCGTCCTGCGGTCTCATGAGGCGTCTCTCGGAGGTCGAGAGCACTGTGCGTCAGAACGGGACGGTCAGGCAAGCAAGGCGCGCGCCCGCGGTGCCGGAGTTGGTCGGTCCCGTGTTCGTGGCCGTCGCGTGGATGATGACCGACCTGGGCCGACGGTCGGGCGCGAACTGCCAGTCGACCTTGCTTTTCGCGTGCCCCTCGCCCGCGCTGTCGGTCGTGAAGTCGAGCCAGATCTCGTTCGCCGGGTTCGCGTAGACCGGATCCGTGGAGGGCGACACCGGGTCGAGCACGCGTTGGAAGTGCGGACCGGCTGCCAAGCCGGTTTCGCCGCACGGGTTGACGTGGGCGTGCGAGCCGTACGTCGTGTTCGGTGCGAGCCCGGTCACGCTCAGCGTCGTGATGGTGCGACCGGAACCGGTCTCGACCGACTGGACCCGAGCCGTCGCGCCGGCCGGGACGGCGGCGCTGTAGGCGGTCAGCTGCCCGGTCGTGCGGGACACTCCCGCCGTGGCCGACGAGGTGCTCAGCATGGTGGCGCTGAGCGGGACGACGGTCGCGGCGACAAGAACTCTCACGGTGCGGATGTTCATGTTTCCCCCTGGGTTGGACGGCTCTTGTCTCTTCTGTCGTAGCCGCCACCCGAATCGGTTCACGGAGGACGCCTCTGCCCTCGAGATCTTCGGGGAGCCCACACGGGGTGACGCGTGCCCAGCGATCCACCACGCCATGCCCACGTGTGATGGGGTAGTCGCGTGAAGGTGCTCATGATCGCCCCGCCTGGCGCCGGCAAGGGGACGCAGGGCCGACTGATCGCCGACCACTTCGGCGTTCCCCACATTGCCACCGGCGACCTGCTGCGGGACCACGTCACGCGGGCGACCGACCTGGGCCGAGAGATCCGGCAGTTCCTCGACCGCGGTGAGCTGGTGCCTGACGAGGTGGTGCTGGAGATGGTTCGCGGCGCTTTCGAGCAGGCCCGCGGTGGCGGCTACGTCCTCGATGGGATCCCCCGGACGTTGGAGCAGGCGCGTGCGCTGTACGACATCGCCGTGGAGCTGGACATGACCTCGCAGGTCGCGCTGCACCTTCAGGTGGAGGACGCCGAGCTGGTGCGACGGCTGCTCGCCCGCGCCGCCGAGCAGGGCCGGTCCGACGACACCGAAGAGGTCATCCATCGTCGGCTCGAGCTCTACTACGAGGTGACGCATCCGATCCTCGACTGGTACGGCGAGCGCGGCATCCTGGTGTCGGTGGACGCCATGCGCCCAGCAGATGCGGTGGGTCGGCAGATCCTGACGACGCTCACGGTGATGCAGCAGATGACGGACGCGGACCCGAACGTGACACGGCGGCCGATCGACCTCACCGGGCTCGGGGCCGCTTTCGGGGCCGCCGCTGAGGATGGAACGAGCTAGCAGGGTTGCCGCCCGGCGTGGACCGGGCGGCAACCTCGCTGCCTACGGGCGACCGGTGATCTGGACGGTCACATCCCCGGTTCCGACGAAGGTGAACCCGGCCGGAAGGTATTCCTCGTCCTCGGGGTCACCGGTGCCGTCCGAGACCTCGGAGAATTCGAACGTGCACGGCGTGGTCGACCTCTGCTTGCCACTGCCCTTGTTCGTCACGCCGGGCTCGGTGAAGGTGAACACCTCGATGCCTTCGGTGTCCAGAACCGTGCCGGTGAAGTTACCGAATGCGACAGGCACGAACACCAGAGTGCTGTTCTTGTCGCGGACGGGGGTGAACTCGCCGTTCCCGTTTCCCACAACGTCGTACTCCACGCCGTCGCACACCAGGGTCGCCTCGAACGGCTCTCCTGCCGCGGCTGACCCGGCATGTGGCAACGATGTCGCCACGAGCGCCCCGATGCCTGCCGCCACGACGGCACACCGACGAAAGACCTTCATGCAAAACCTCCCCCGGGACACGCCCCTCGCGTCCGCTCACGGAACGTAACGGATTCGGCGGCGTCGGACAAGGCAGGCTCTCCGGCTCCATTCTCACCGGAAGCGACGGCCCTCGTCGCGCCGATAGGCCTGGACGGCCAGCACGCCGAACAGCAGCGTCCAGCCGAGCAGCACCACCGGTGCGGTGCCGGGCAGCGTCTCACCCGTGGTGGCACTGACGAGCAGGTCGCGGCCGGCGCGTGTGGGCAACCACGTGGAGAAGTCGTCGAGCCAGCTGGGGAAGGTTTCCGGCGGCAGGAACAGACCACCGCCGAAAGCGAGCGGCAGGAGCAGCGACTGCGCTGCGGCGAGTGCCGCCTTGGTCGACAGGGAATAGCCGATCGTGATCCCGAGGGCGAACAGGGGAGTGCCCGCAAGGAGCAGAGCGCCTGCGGTGAAGGCGAGCCGGGACGGGGGAAGAGTCGCGGCGGTGAGCAGCCAGGCAATGAGGGCCACCGGCAGCAACCCGAGCAGGACGAAGCCGAGTCCGTTGAGCAGGCGCCCGACGAGCCGGGGGCCGGAGCCGACGGGCAGGGTCCGCAGATAGCCGTCCCACGGCAGCGCGCGGTCTTCCGCAACGCCCACCCCGTAGGTGAACAGGCACACGCTCATCACGGCGAACAACGCCAGCTGACTGGCGGCGGCGGTCGCCGCAACCGGGTCCTGCGCGAAGGGCTGCGGAACGACGAAGAACAGGAGCGACAGGGCAGGGAACAGGCTGGTGCCGATCACCGCGATCGGGATTCGCACCGTCTCGGTGAACTGGTAGCGGGCGTGTGTGCGGGTCAGCTGCAACGCGCCGTGGGCACTCATGGGGACACGACCGCAGGAGTGGCGGTGAGGACGAGGAAGGCCTCCTCGAGCGTGGCGGTGGACACCTCCAGATCCCGGAAGGGCACCTGAGCCCGGACCAGCTGGCGCACCAGCGCGTCCGAGTCTGCGGTCCACAGCTCATGACGGTCACCCGCGCGGCTGCCCCGCTCGACACCGGTCAACTCAGGGAGGACAGCTGCCCGCACCCGGACGCGTCGGGACGCCACCAGCGAGCGCACGTCGTCGAGCGGGCCGTCGATGCGGATCCGTCCCCGGTCGAGCACGACGACCCGCTCCGCCAGCGCCTCGACCTCCTCCAGGTAGTGACTTGTCAGCACAACCGTCCCGCCGCCCTGGTGATATCGGCGCACCGCAGCCCACAGCGCATGCCGGGCGTCGACGTCCAGGCCGGTGGTCGGCTCGTCGAGCAGGACCAGCTCGGGGCGGCCGACGAAGGCAAGTGCCACCGTGAGCCGGCGCTTCTGCCCACCGGACAGTCCGCCGGTCTGCCGCCGATCCGAGCCGCCCAGACCGAACTGCTCCAACAGCTCGGAAGTCGGCACCGGATCGGGGAAGTGGCGCGCGACGAAGTCGACCACCTCATGGACCCGCAGCGTCGGCGGCAGGCCGGTCTCCTGCGGCGTGCAGCCCAGACGCCGGCGGCTGTCGGCATTCCGCGGGTCGCCGCCGAACAGCTCGACAGTGCCGGATGTCGGTCGGCGCAGCCCGGCCAGCAGCTGCAGCAGCGTCGTCTTGCCGGCGCCGTTCGGCCCGAGCAGGCCGAGCAGCTGCCCGGCTGGGACGTCCAACGAGACGCTGTCCACAGCCGCGACCTCGCCGTAACGTCGGGTGGCCCCGATGGTGCGGGCGACGATCTCCACGTCAGGGTGCGCCGAGGAGCTGGCGCAGCGCGGCGGTGTAGTCCTCCAGGGCGCGTCGCCCCGTCCTCGTGAGTGAGAGATAGGTGGCCGGAGTCCGGCCCTCGTGCTTCTTGACGACATCGACATAGCCAGCGTCCTCCAGCTTGCGTACGTGCACGGAAAGGTTTCCGGCGGTCATCCCGAGCAGCTTCTGCACTCGGGGGAAGGAGATCCGGTCGCCGTCGGGCAGGGCGGCCAGGGTCGCGGTGACCTTGAGCCGGGCGGCGGCGTGGATGACCGGGTCGAGATCGGGCACCATCGTCACGTCGCGGCCCCGGCGCTGCCTGACCGGCCCAGTGGCCGGAGCACGAAGAAGGCTGCCGCCAGCAGGAAGCCACCTCCGCCGGCGAGTGACATCACCAGGTAGACGCCGGGAGTCCCGGCCAGGGCGCCGGCCGCGCTGGCGACCAGGATCCAGGCGCCCAGGCCGTACTGGATCCAGTCCTGCCACAGTGCGCCGCCGGCCACGTACAGCAGACCGACCACGAGTCCTGAACCCGTGGACCAGAGCAGTCCCAGCACAGGTTCGTCGACGCCGGCTCGACCCGCGCCGGTCAGGATGGCGGCGTACGTGCTGAAGCCGAGCACCCAGGCCCAGCCGTACATCGCGCCGATCCGAGTGCTGACGCCACGCACGCCGGCGAAGCGCCGCGACATGTGCATGCCGGTGATGACCATCGCGGCGACGAGCAACCCGAAGAAGACCAGTCCGGCGACGGAGGGGGCGAGCTCGACCGGACCGATCTCGGCGCGGGCAAGGTAGAGCGACCCGAAGCCCAGCAGCCAGGCGAGCCCCCAACAGCCGTAGATCAGCCGGGCGTCAGGTTCGAGGGCGGCGCTGGTGCGAGCCTGCTCTGCTTCGACCAGGGCGAGCAGCTCGGCCGGGGCGAGGTCCTGCTCGGTCGCGGGGTCGGTCGCTCCGCCTGATCCGGCGAGTCGGGCGTCGTCGCTGCTCACTCGTACCTCCGAGGTTTGTTTTACAAACTAGTTTGCAGTAGACGCCTGGGAAGGGGCGATGTCAAGAGCGTTGTGCGCGCCGCACTCCTGCGGAAGGCTGCCGATCATGGGGCTGCTCCGCGCACTACGCGGACTCGACGAAGGCGTGCTGGGGCCTGGTCCCGGCCCGCGCTTTCGCCAGGGGGCGATGCTCCCCTATGTCTGGGCGGGGGCGCTGTGCGGAGGGGTTCCGGCGCTTGCCGTTCTCCTGCTCGACGGGCCCTTGCTCGTCGCGGCGCTGCTGCTGCCGCTCGGCATGCTTCCGGTCGCCATCGCGCTGCTGACCCGGCCGCCCCGGCGGCGCTAGGCGGGGTAGGTCACGTCGTTGCGGTCGGCCAGCGAGCGCAGATCGGCCAGATCGGACTCCGCGATCTGGGCCAGCAGGGGGTCGTCGTCCGCCTCGGCGGCGCGCAGGGACTCCTGGGCCGCTGCCAGCCGGAGCCGGAGCTCACGGGCGAAGGCGCCTTCGCCTGTGTGACGTGCCAGTTCCGTGTCGTACATGTGCACCTCCGGTCACCGGTCCGTCAGCAGATGGTGCCTTAGTTCGTACGCCTGGGCACGTGACAAGTGTGTGACGCGTCCTGCGCGGGACTGTCGGGGGGCGGACCTACGGTGGCCACATGCGACTGTTGCACACCTCCGACTGGCACCTGGGCCGGTCCCTGCACCGGTGCGACCTGCGTTCGGCCCAGGCGGACTTCCTGGACTCCCTGGTGGCCGTGGTCCGTGCCGAGCGGGTGGATGCCGTGCTGGTGGCCGGCGACGTCTACGACCGCGCTGTGCCACCCGTCGATGCCGTCGAGCTCTGCGAGTCGGCGCTGGTGCGGCTGCGCGAGGCCGGTGCACGGATCGTGCTGATCAGCGGGAACCACGACTCCGCCCGGCGCCTTGGTTTCGGCAGCCGGCTGGTGGACGCTGCGGGGGTCCACCTGCGGACCAGGGCTGCGGACTGCGCCGACCCGGTGCTGCTGGCCGATGCGCACGGCGAGGTCGCCGTCTACGGCGTGCCCTACCTGGAGCCGGAGGCGGTGAGGGGTGAGCTGCCGGCCGATCCGGCCGACCCGGACGGGGCGCTCCCGCGTGGCCATCCGGGAGTGCTCGGCCGTGGGCTGTCCTGTGTCCGCGCCGACCTCGCTACCCGGCCCACCGGGCGCTCGGTGGTGCTCGCCCATGCCTGGGTGTCCGGCGGGGCGGCCAGTGACAGTGAGCGCGATGTCACCGTCGGCGGTATCGCGCAGGTGCCTGCCGCGTTGTTCGACGGCTTCACCTACTCCGCGCTCGGCCATCTGCACGGACCACAGGTGCTGGCCGACGGGCTTCGCTACAGCGGATCGCCGCTTGCCTACTCCTTCTCCGAGGCTGCGCACGTCAAGGGCTCCTGGCTGGTCGAGCTCGACGCCACGGGCCTGGCGCGGGTCGAGCACGTCCCGGCGCCCGTCCCCCGCCGGCTGTCCACCGTGCGAGGCAGCCTGGACCAGCTGCTGACCTCCGCCGCCCTTGAGAACCGGCGGGCCGACTGGCTGACGGTGGTCTACACCGACGCTGCCCGCCCGGACAACGCCATGGAGCGCCTGTCGGCGCGCTTCCCGCACATCCTCGTCCTGCGCCACGAACCGGTCGGCGTCGCCGCCGACGACCTTTCTTATGGTGCGCGCATCACCGGTCGCAGCGATCTGGAGATCGGCGGCGCCTTCGTGGAGCACGTCCGGCGCAGTCCTCTCGAGCCGGCCGAGCAGCTGCTGATCGAGCAGGCGCTCGAGGCCGGTCGGCTCGCGGCGGCGAGCGCCTGATGCGGCCACACCGACTGCGCTGCAACGCCTTCGGGCCGTTCGCGGGCATCGTCGAGGTGGACCTCGACCTGATCGGGGCCAGCGGTCTGTTCCTGCTCCACGGCGAGACCGGTGCGGGCAAGACCACGCTGCTCGACGCGATGGGCTTCGCCCTCTACGGCTCGGTGCCGGGCGAGCGGGGCAAGGCCGGCCGGCTGCGCTCGGACCACGCAGCACCGCAGATCCGCACCGAGGTCTGCCTGGAGGCCACCGTGGGCGGACGGCGGATCCGGCTCACCCGCTCGCCCCAGCAGGAGCGAGCCAAGCAGCGCGGCACCGGGACGGTGACCGAACCGGCGAAGGTCCTGCTCGAGGAGCAGACTCCGGCCGGCTGGCGGACCATCTCCACCCGGGTGGGGGAGGCCGATGCCGAGATCCGCGATCTGATGGGCATGTCGGCCGAGCAGTTCTTCCAGGTGGTGCTGCTGCCACAGGGGGCCTTCGCCGGTTTCCTGCGGGCGGGGACGACAGAGCGCGGCGCGCTGCTCGACAAGCTGTTCGGGACGGCGCGCTTCCGCTTCGTCGAGGACTGGCTCGCGGGGCGGCGCCTGGTGACTGCGCGCGAGGTGGAGACCGCCCGGGAGCAGGTGGCCCTGGTCGCCGCTCGCGTCGCCCAGGCCGCCGGGATGGTGGAGCCGGCGACGATCGAGCCCGAATGGGCACCGGCGCTGCTCGCCGAGGCCTGCCGCCGGCGGGCTGTCGGCCAGCAGGTCGTCGACCGGTGTGCGCAGGCACGTGACACCGCCCGGCAGCTCGCCGATCAGGCGGCTGCGTTGGCGAGCGCCCAGGCCCGCCGGGCGAGCCTGCTGGGCACGGCCCAGGAGTTGGTGGAGCAAGAGCCGGGCATCGCGACGTTGCGTGCCGAATGCGCCGCGGCTGAACGAGCCGCGCAGGTTGCAGCGGTCCTCGAGCAGATGGACAGGCGGCAGCGGGCCGTCGAGAACGCAGCCCGCGCCCGGGCCGGCGCTCGGGACCAGCTCCCCGCGACCGGCCTCGTCCGGGACCTGTCCGAGGCCGAGCTGCGTGTCGCCGCTGAGCAGTCCCGCTGTCGCATCGGCCGGCTCGACGCGCTGCGCGCCGTCGCGGCCGCGCTCGTCGACGACGAGCGCACCGAAGCAGCCGCTCGCGCCGACCTCGCGGACGGCGCCCGGCGGCAGGCCCGGTTGGTGGAGTCGCTGACGACGCTGCCGGTCCGGCGGCGGCAGCTGATCGACCGGGTGGCTGCTGGCCGGGCCGCCGCCGTCCGACGTCCCGCCGCGCTCGCCGAGCAGCTGGGTCTGCGCGAAGCGGTCGCTGACGAGCAGGCGCTGACCGAGCTCGAGGCCACCCTGGGGCAGCTGCGCGAGGAGCTCCTGCTGGCCCGTGAGTCAGCGGTGGCGTTGCGGGACAAGGCTGCGGACGTGCGCGAGGCCCGGCTCGACGACGTGCGCTTCGAGCTCGCCTCGATGCTCGTGGCCGGGGACCCCTGCGCGGTGTGCGGCGCGACCTTCCACCCCGAGCCGAGCCAGGTGCGCGGCGAGCGGGTGACCCGCGACGACGAGGACACCGCCCGGCTCGCCTACGAGGACGCCCGCCGGGCGGTGGGTGAGCTCGACAGCCGGCTGTCGGCGACGCAGGTCGAACGCGACCGCCTGGTGGTCCGGCTGGCCGGCCGCTCGGGCGCCGCTCTGCGACACGAGCTGGACGCCGCCCGCGGGGAGCTGATCGTGCTCACTCCGCTGGTCGCCGGCCTTCCCGCGGACGAGCGCGCCCTTCGTGAGCTCGACGCGGAGCACCTGTCGCTCGAGCAGCACCGATCCGGTCTCGACGTGGCCGTCCGCGAGGCGGGCCGACGGGCCGAGGAGGCGGCCTCGCGAGCGGGTCGCGCCAGGGAGCAGCTGGCCGCCCAGCTCGAGGGGGCCCGCGATCTCGGGGCGGCACTCGCTTCGGCGGCTGCCGTCTGCGAGCGGGCCGAGTGTGTCCTTGCCGCCGAGGCAGAGCTGCTGCGCGCCGAGCACGAGCAGGCGGCGACGCTGCTCGATGCCCAGCAGGCCGCGACCGCCGCCGACTTCCCGGATGTCCCAGCAGCGGTGGCGGCAGCTCGGCCGGCCGGCTGGCGCGCCGACAGCGATCAGACTGTCCGCAAGCACGACGACGCGCAGGCCGCCAACACCGCGGCGCTCGCGAGCGCCGAGGTGCAGGTCGCCCTCGCACCCGCCGCCGACGTGAGCGGCACGTCGGCGGCCGTGGCTGCGGCTGACATCGCGCTCGACGAAGCCACCGTCTGCGCCGCCGCTGCCCGGTCCTGCGCCGACGCGTTGGAGGGTCTGGTCCCTCGACTTGCTGCTGCCCTGGCCGAGCTCGCGCCTGCCGTCGACCGCGCCCGGCAGGCGCGCACCCTCGCCGACCTCTGCAACGGCGCAGGCGCCAACCAGCTGAAGATGACCCTGTCGTCGTTCGTGCTCGCGGCGCGGCTCGAGCAGGTCGCTGCCGCCGCCAGCGTTCGGCTGCTGCGCATGACCGACGGCCGCTACACCCTGGTCCACACCGACGGCGCAGCCCGAGGGGGCGCACGCTCGGGTCTTGGCCTGCTCGCCCGCGACGGCTGGACGGGGCAGGACCGCGACACCAGCACGCTGTCCGGCGGAGAGACCTTCCTCGCCAGCCTCGCCCTCGCACTGGGGCTCACGGACGTCGTCACGGCCGAGGCGGGCGGGGCTCGCATCGAAGCGCTGTTCATCGACGAGGGCTTCGGCTCCCTGGACGAGGACACCCTCGAGCAGGTGATGGACGTGCTCGACGGGCTGCGCGAGGGTGGCCGCGTCGTCGGGCTCGTCAGCCACGTGGCGGAGCTTCGGGCTCGCATCCCCGCGCAGGTGCAGGTGCGCAAGACGCGCACCGGCAGCGACGTCGTGCTGGTCGGCTGCTGAGGGGTCGCCTCAGCGGTGCGGGCGTCCCAACGCGGCCGGGGGCCTGTCCGTGACAGGGGTGCCGGAGCCGTCACGCCGGCCGTACGCCGCCGGCAGCTCGACCGGGTCACCGCTCGGCGACGCCGCCCACGCGGGGCCGCGACCGGCCCAGCCGAGCACGAGCATCGCCTCACCGGTCAGCAGGCGCTGGCAGCGCACCCCGCCGGTGGCCCGTCCCTTGCGCGGATACTCCGACAGGAGAGTCACCTTGACAGTGGACGCCACGCCGGGCACACAAGACGTGCCCCCGGCCCCACGGCCTCGGCCCTCCGCGGGAAGCCCGCCGGCGGTGACGACGACCGGTTCGTCCACCCCTTCGAACACCCCCTCCGGCGGCACCAGGTCGACGGCGCTGAAGCCGACCAGCGTCGCCCCGGCAGCCAGTTTCATTCCGGCCATCCCACCGGCACTGCGGCCCTGCGGCCGCACGGTTGATGCCGGGAAGCGCAGCAGGTCGCCGGTCGAGGCGAACAGCACCAGCTCCTCCTCACCGGTCAGCAGCTCGACCGCGCCAATGACCTCGTCGCCGGGCCGCAGCGCGATGATGTCCACCGCCTCGTACTTCGCCGGCCAGTCAGGTGTGACCCGTTTGACGACGCCCTGTCGGGTGGCGAGCGCCAGCCCGGGGCCGGCGTCCCGCAGGCTGGTCAGGGCAAGGACCCGCTCGCCGCGCTCGAGCGAGGCGAACTCGGTCGCCGCCGCCCCGCCCCGCAGCGACAGCGCGCCCGTCGTGACGGCCGGCACCGAGGGCAGGTCGACGACATCGAGCCGCAGGGCGCGACCGGCGGAGGTGAGCAGGCCCACGGCGCCACGGGTCGTCGAGCGCGCGACCGACACGACGACGTCGTGCCGGCTGCGCCCGGTGCGCCGGCGCCCGCCGCTGTCCGACGGGTCTGCGTGCAGCGGGGTCCGTGCGAGCAGCCCGGCAGACGACAGCACGACGTCGCACGGCTCGTCGGCCACCTCCAGCGACGCCGACCGCTGGGTCACGAGCGCCTTGAGGTCACCGCCGACCAGGACGGTACGACGGGGTGTCCCGTGCTCGGCGGCCACCTCGGCGAGCTCGTCGCCGATCACCCCCCGCAGTCGCAGCGGATCCGAGAGCAGCAGCTCGAGATAGCCGATCGTCTGCTCCAGCGATGCCAGTTCGGTCTCGAGCTTGGCGACCTCGAGGGCGACCAGCCGGCGCAGCTGCATGTCGAGCACGTGACCTGCCTGCACATCGGTCAGTCCGATCAGCGCGACGAGGGAGGCCCGCGCCTCGCCGACGTCCAGCGACGCGCGGATGATCCGGACCACCTCGTCGATGTTGCTCAGCGCGAGCAGCAGCCCCTCGACCAGGTGGGCCCGCTCGCGCGCCTTGCGCAGCCGGAAGCGCGAACGCCGGGTGACGACGTCGACCCGGTGCAGCAGGAACACCTCGAGCAGCGGCTTCAGCCCGAGCGTGCGGGGCTGGCCGTCCACCAGCGCGACGTTGTTGATGCCGAAGCTCTCCTCGAGCGGTGTCAGCCGGTAGAGCTCGGCAAGCACCGCCTGGCCGGAGAAGCCGGACTTCACCTCGAACACCAGGCAGGTCCCGAGCTGCCGGTCGGTGAGGTCCTTGACGTCGGCGACGCCCTGCAGTCGCCGGCTGGTGACGAGCTCTTTGACCTTGGCAATGACGCGTTCGGCGCCGACGCCGTACGGCAGTTCCGTCACGGTGATCGAGCTCTTGCCGCGGGGGAGCGGTCCCACCTCGGCGGTGGCCCGCATGCGCACGATGCCCCGCCCGGTCTCGTACGCCGAGCGCACCTCGGTCATGCCCAGTAGCTGGCCGCCGGTCGGCAGGTCCGGTCCGGGGATGAAGCGCATCAGGTCGTCCAGGTCCGCGTCGGGATGCTCCAGCAGATGGCGCGCCGCATCGACGACCTCGACCAGGTTGTGCGGGATCATGTTGGTCGCCATGCCGACAGCGATGCCGGAGGTGCCGTTGACCAGCAGGTTGGGCATCGCGGCCGGCAGGACCGACGGCTGGGTCAGCGAGCCGTCGTAGTTGTCCTCGAGGTCGACGGTCTCCTCGTCCAGACCATCGGTGATTGTCAAAGCGGCTGCTGTCAAACGGCATTCGGTGTATCTGCTGGCAGCCGCGGAGTCGTCCGGACTTCCCCAGTTTCCATGCCCGTCGATGAGCGGCACCCGCATCGCGAACGGCTGCGCGAGGCGCACCATCGCGTCGTAGATCGCCCCGTCACCGTGCGGGTGGAACTTGCCCATGACGTCCCCGACCACGCGGGCGCTCTTGACGTACGGCCGGTCGGGGCGCAGACCGGAGTCGGCCATCGAGTAGAGGATCCGGCGGTGCACTGGTTTGAGTCCGTCGCGGGCGTCGGGCAGTGCGCGCGAGTAGATGACGGAGTAGGAGTAGTCGAGGTAGGAGGACTCGATCTCGGCGACGACATCGGTGTCGACGATCGTGCCCTCCCCCTCGAAGGGCGGGATGCTGCTGGAGGACTGCCGCCTGCGCGCCATCAGCCGCCGCCCCCTTCCCAACTCGGTGCCACCAGGGCCCGGGCTGAGCGTGCACCTGGCACCGAGAACGGCTGACCCCCGGGGGGTGGGCGCCGCATCAGGTGTCCAGCAGCTCGCGGTTCACCCGCGAGGCGCTGTTGACGATGAAGTCGCGGCGGGGCGCCACGTCGTTGCCCATGAGCAGCTCGAGCACCCGCTCGGCCGCCTCGCCCTCGCCAGGATTGATCCGGCGCAGCGTGCGGGACGCCGGGTGCATGGTGGTCTCGGCCAGCTGGTCGGGGTCCATCTCGCCCAGGCCCTTGTAGCGCTGGATCTGCCCCTTGACCTTCGCCCCGCGCGCGGCGACCTTCTTCAGCTCGGCCTGCATCTGCTTCTCCGAGTAGGTGTAGAGCGGCTCCTTCGCGCCGACCACTTCGATGCGGTGCAGCGGGGGTACGGCGGCGTAGAGCCGTCCCGACTCGATCACCGGCCGCATGTAGCGCGCGAACAGCGTGACGAGCAGGCAGCGGATGTGCGCCCCGTCGACGTCGGCATCCGCCATGAGCACGACTTTC
>JBBSKF010000063.1:0-18521 GCA_038256525.1 Mycobacteriales bacterium
ACCTCGACCTCGGCGGCGACGAGCGGGCCGGCCGCGTGCGGCAGCCGCTCGGCGATGTCGTAGACGCTGGCGTGCTTGCGGTGGACCGCGCCGAAGGCGTCATCGACGTAGAGGTCGGCGAAGCCGGCGAGCTCGTCGGCGAGCTCGGCCCGCTCGGCGTCGTCCTTGGAGGTCTCGCGGGGGTCGAACCGGATGTTCTCGAGCAGCACGACGGGGTCGTCCCCGGAGTCGACGCACGCGCGGGCCGACTCCCCCACCACGTCCTGCGCCAGGCGCACGGGGATGCCGAGCAGCTCCTCGAGCCGGGCGCCGACCGGCGCGAGCGAGTATTTCGGGTCGGGCTCACCCTTGGGCCGGCCCAGGTGGGCCAGCACGATCACCTTGGCGCCGCGGTCGACCAGGTCCTTCAGCAGCGGGACGCTGGCCCGGATGCGGCCGTCGTCACCGACCTTGCCGTCCTCGATCGGCACGTTCAGGTCGCAGCGGACCAGGACCCGCTTGTCCTTGACGTCGAGATCGGCGGCCGTACGCACCGTTAGAGACTCGCGCCGACGAGGCTGACCAGGTCGACGAGCCGGTTGGAGTAGCCCCACTCGTTGTCGTACCAACCGACGACCTTGACCTGGTTGCCCGAGGACATCGTGAGCTGGGAGTCGAGCGTGCAGGAGGCCGGCGACTGGACGATGTCGGAGGAGACGATCGGGTCCTCGGTGTAGACGAGGTAGCCCTTCAGCGGGCCGTCGGCCGCCGCCTTGTAGGCGGCGTTCACCTCCTCGACGGTTGCGCTCCTGGTGAGCGTCACCACCAGGTCGGTGACCGAGCCGGTCGGGACCGGCACGCGCAGCGCGATGCCGTCGAGCTTGCCCTTGACGCTCGGGATGACCAGCGAGGTCGCCTTGGCGGCGCCGGTGCTTGTCGGGATGATGTTCAGGGCGGCCGCGCGCGAGCGGCGCAGGTCCTTGTGGGGCATGTCCTGCAGCTGCTGGTCCGCGGTGTAGGCGTGGATCGTCGTCATGAGCCCCTGCTCGATGCCGAACGAGTCGAGCAGCACCTTGACCATCGGCGCGACGCAGTTGGTCGTGCAGGAGGCGTTGGAGATCACGACCTGGCTGCCGTCGTACTGGTCGTCGTTGACGCCCATGACGACGGTGAGGTCCTCGTCGTCGGCCGGCGCCGAGATGATGACCTTCTTGGCCCCGCCCTGGTCGACGTGCTTGCGGGCGTCGGCGGCCTTGGTGAAGAAGCCGGTGGACTCGACGACCACGTCGACCCCGAGGTCGCCCCACGGCAGGGCGCCGGGGTCCCGCTCGGCCAGGACCTTGATCGTCCGACCGTCCACGGACAGTCCCTCGCCGACGAGAGAGACCTCACCCGGGTAGCGACCCAACACCGAGTCGTACTTCAGCAGGTGGGCCATCGTCTTCACGTCGCCGAGGTCGTTGAACGCCACGATCTCGACGTCCTTGCTGCTGGCCTGCACGGCCCGGAAGAAGTTGCGGCCGATGCGGCCGAAGCCGTTGATGCCGACGCGTACGGTCATGGGCGCTCCTCGGTACGACGATGGACCAGGTGGGCGAGAACATAGCGGAGCGGGCAGGCCCGCGGGGCCGCGGGGTCGACCCCGGTCAGGCCACCGGGACCAGCATCTGCGTCCGGGCGGAGGTGCGCAGCGCCTCGAGCACCCGCGCGACAACCAGCAGGTCGCCGAGGTCGGCCGCCCACGGCCACTGCCCCGTCGGGACGTCGCCGCCGCCGACGGCCCGGGCCAGCGCGGCAGCGGTGGCGACCAGGCCCGGGTCGACACCGGGAGGTGACGGCGGTCGGTCGGAGGGACGCAGCAGCGGCAGCTCCGCGCCGTCCTCCCAGCGCACCCCGGCAGAGCCGGCGTCCAGCCGGGCGGAGGCGAAAGACAGCCGCACCTGCTCCGGACCGCCCTCGTGGGACACCAGCGCGGTGGCCCCCGATCCGGTCAGCAGGGCCCAGGCGACCGCCGCACCGCCCGGCAGCTCGTCCGCCGGCAGCGGGGCCGGCGCCGCCACGACCGCCACGACCTCGCCGCACCACGCCGCGACGAGGTCGACCAGCTCGGCCGCGGCCTGCCGGCCACGCGGCCAGCCGCGCACCGTCAGCTGCACGGGCGGTCCTGCGGCCAGCGGCAGGGCGGCCGCCACGGTCCGGGTCCAGGGCTCCCAGCGGCGCAGCAGCCCCACGCAGGCCTCGGCCGCCTCCGGCACCGCGCGGGCCTGCCGCACCAGGTCGAGGTCCTGCGGAGCCGCCGTCGGCAGCAGCAGGAGCAGGCCGCTCCCCCGCAGCTCGGGCAACAGCCGGGCCAGCTCCCGGTCCTCGCCGTCGACAGCGACCGCGTCCAGTTGGGCATCGGCGAGCAGGTCGTCCGGGCCCGCATAGGTCGTGGCGTCGGCGCGATCGGCGTACGGCAGGTTCGACAGCACGCCACGCAGCCGCCAGCCGGCCGCGCGCAGCGGGGCGGGGTCCAGCTCACCGGCGGTCGCGATCGTCGGAGCCGTGCCGGGTGGTCGCGACAACCGTGCGGCGCGGGCGGCTGCGCGGGCGGGGTCAGGAGTCAGCGAGCATCTCCGGGGTGACGCTGGCCTCGGTGTCCGGTACGCCGAGATCGGCAGCCCGCTTGTCGGCCATCGCCAGCAGCCGGCGGATCCGCCCGGCGACCGCATCCTTGGTCATCGGCGGGTCGGCAAGCGCCCCGAGCTCCTCGAGCGAGGCGTTGGCGTGCGAGCGACGCAGCCGGCCGGCGACGAGCAGATGCGCAGGGGCGTCGTCGCCGAGGATGGCGAGCGCCCGCTCCACCCGCGCTCCGGCGGCGACCGCCGCCCTGGCCGAGCGTCGCAGGTTGGCGTCGTCGAAGTTGGCCAGCCGGTTCGCGGTGGCCCGCACCTCCCGCCGCATCCGGCGGTCCTCCCAGGCGAGCACTGCCTCGTGGGCGCCGAGCCGGGTCAGCAGCACGCCGATCGCGTCGCCGTCCCGCACCACCACGCGGTCGACGCCACGCACCTCACGGGCCTTGGCGGCCACCCCGATCCGGCGAGCGGCACCGACCAGGGCGAGGGCGGCCTCCGGACCGGGGCAAGTGATCTCGAGGGAGCAGGATCGGCCCGGTTCGGTGAGCGACCCGTGCGCGAGGAAGGCTCCCCGCCAGGCTGCGGCGGCGTCGCAGGTGCCGCCGCTCACGACCTGCGGCGGCAGTCCGCGCACCGGCCGGCCGTGGCCGTCGAGCAGGCCGGACTGGCGGGCCAGGCCGCTGCCGTCCTTGGAGACGCGTACGACGTAGCGGTTGCCCTTGCGCAGCCCGCCGGCGGCGACCACGTGTACGTCGCTGGCGTGCCCGTAGACCTCGGCGAGCTCCTTGCGCAGCCGTCGTGCCGTCGAGCCGGTGTCCAGCTCGGCCTCCACGACGATCTTGTTGCCGCCCGGGCCACGCCCGTCTCCCACCCCGACCAGGTGCAGCCCGCCGGCGAAGCGCAGCAGTGCGGAGATCTCGGCCTTGCGGCAGCAGGGACGGGTCACGGTCAGCCGGGAGAGCTCGTCCTTGACCGCTGAGGTCATCGCCATGCCTGTGCCTCCGGGGTGCCGCGTCCTGCTGTGGGCTGTTCGTCGAGCACGAGGGCGAGAGCCTCGGCCAGGCGGTCGGGATGGTGTCGGGCAGTTCCGTCGCCGCGCGCGACCGGTGCCAGCACGAGGCGCGCACCCGCCGCGCGCACGACGGCCATCAGACCATGCGGGTCCGCGACCGCCTGCTCGTCGGCGAGCACCACGTCGAGAGCGAGCTCCGGCGCGTACGTGGCCAGCACGTCCAGATGGGCCTCCGGCGAGAAGCCGGCGGTCTCGCCCGCCTGCTCGGCCAGGTTGAGGCAGACCAGGATGCGGGCGGAGGTCTCGACCAGCGCGGCATGCAGGTCGGGGACGAGCAGGTGCGGCAGGACGCTGGTGAACCACGATCCCGGTCCGAGCACGACCCAGTCGGCGCGGCGTACAGCCTCCACCGACTCCGCGCACGCAGGCGGATCGGCGGGGCGAAGCGACACCGCGGCCACCGTGCCGTCCGTCGTCGCGACCGCCACCTGCCCGACCACCTCCCGAAAGCCCATCGGGTGGCACGGGTCAGCCCCGATGACCTCGGCGACGATCTCCAGCGGGATACGGCTCATCGGCAGCACCCGTCCGACCGCGCCGACAAGCTGTCCGGTCAGGTCCAGCGCCCGAACGGCGTCACCGGTGCTGCCGGTGAGGCCGGCGAGCACCAGGTTGCCCACGGCGTGACCGGCCAGCGGGCCGTCCCCAGCGAAGCGGTGCTGGAGCAGCTCCTCCCAGGTCCGGCCCCAGTCGTCCTCGCCGGCGAGGGCCGCGAGCGCCATCCGGAGGTCACCGGGCGGCAGGACGCCGAGCTCGTCCCGCAGCCGCCCACTGGAGCCGCCGTCGTCGGCCACGGTGACGACGGCGGTCAGGTGGGGCGTGACCTGGCGCAGGGCCTGCAGCGATGCCGCGAGGCCATGACCGCCACCGAGGGCGACCACCCGCGGGCCGTCGGCGGGCGGCTGCCTCCCGGACCGGCGCGGGGCGGACCCTCCCGCGGGCCCGCTCACTCGCGCCCCAGGTCGCGGTGCACGACCCGCACCTCGAGCGTGTCGACGCCCGGACCGCGCCCGAGCTGGGCGGCGAGCTGCTCGGCCATCGCCACGCTGCGGTGCTTGCCGCCGGTGCAGCCCAGCGCCACGAGGGCGTAGTGCTTGCCCTCCCGGCGATAGCCCGTGAAGACCAGGCGCAGCAACCCCTCGTAGCGGTCGAGGAACTCCCGGGCCCCGTCCCGGCCGAGCACGTACTCGCGGACGGCCTCGTCGCGGCCGGACAGCGGCCGCAGGTCGGGCAGCCAGTGGGGGTTGGGCAGGAAGCGCACGTCGGCCACGAGGTCGGCGTCGACCGGCACGCCGTACTTGAAGCCGAAGGACAGCACCGTCAGCTGCAGGGCGTCCAGCTGCGACGCGCCGAACGCTGCGGTGACCTTGCTGCGCAGCTCGTGGACGTTCAGACCGGTGGTGTCCAGCACGATGTCGGCGCTGCCCCGCAGGTCCTGGAGCAGCCCGCGCTCCCGCACGATGCCGTCGATGAGCCGGCCGTCGCCCTGGAGCGGGTGCGGCCGGCGCACGCCGTCGAATCGACGTACCAGCACGTCGTCGGCCGCCTCCAGGAAGAGCACCTGCGGTTGGTAGCCGAGCCGGCCGATCTCGTCCAGGCTGGTGCGCAGGTCGGAGGAGAAAGCGCGCGAGCGTACGTCCACGACCACGGCGATCTTGCCGACGGCACCCTGCGAGCGCGAGCTCAACTCGACCATCGTCGGCAGCAGCGCCGGCGGCAGGTTGTCCACGACGAACCAGCCCAGGTCCTCGAGGGACTTGGCGGCGGTCGACCGGCCGGCGCCGGACATCCCGGTGAGCACGACCAGCTGCAGCGCGGGGGTGGGGGTGGTCATGACACCACCTCCCCGGTGACCGGGTCGAAGGCCGGCCGGGCCGGCTGGCCTGCTCCCGCGCCGAGCGCGGCAAGGACCGCCTCGGCCGTACGTCGTCCGATGCCCGGCACCTCCTGCACCTGCTCGACGGTGGCCCCTTCGATCCGCTGGAGCGAGCCGAAGTGGCGTAGCAGAGCCTTGCGGCGCGTCTCGCCCAGACCGGCGACGCCGTCCAGGGCGGACGAGGTCATCGCCTTGGACCGCTTCTGCCGGTGGTAGGCGAGCGCGAACCGGTGGGCCTCGTCCCGGACCCGCTGCAGCAGGTAGAGGCCCTCGCTGGTCCGGGGCAGGATGACCGGGTCGTCCTGCCCCGGCAGCCAGACCTCCTCGAGCCGCTTGGCGAGGCCGACGAGCGCGACGTCGTCGATGCCCAGCTCGTCGAGCGCCGCCTGCGCCGCCGCGACCTGCGGGATCCCGCCGTCGACGACCACGAGCTGGGGCGGGTAGGCGAACCGGCGCGGCCGGCCGGTCTCCGGGTCGGTGTGCGGCGTCGTCGCCGGCCCTTGATCCTGGAGATGGCGGGGGTCCTCGAGGTGGCGGGCGAAGCGGCGGCGTACGACCTCCCGCATCGAGGCGGTGTCGTCCACACCGTCGTCCCCGCGCACGGCGAAGCGCCGGTATTCGCTCTTGCGGGCCAGCCCGTCCTCGAAGACCACCATCGAGGCGACCACGTTGGTGCCCTGCACGTGCGAGACGTCGAAGCACTCGATCCGGAGCGGGGCCTGCGGGAGACCGAGCGCCTCCTGCAACTCGGCGAGCGCCAGCGACCGGGCGGTGAGGTCACCGGCCCGCTTGGTCTTGTGCAGCGCGAACGCCTGCTTGGCGTTGCGCTCCACCGTCTCGAGCAGCGCCCGCTTGTCGCCGCGCTGCGGCACCCGAAGGGCCACGTTGGTGCCGCGCAGCTCGCACAGCCAGGACTGCAGCACCTCGGCGTCGGGCGGCATGGCCGGGACGAGGACCTCGCGGGGCACGTCGTCGGACCTCCCCTGTCGCAGCGTGACCCCCGCGCCGGGCGTCATCCGCCGGTCGACCTCCAGGTCGTCCCCCCAGCCACCGCCGGGCTCGTCGCCGTAGGCCTGGGCGAGAAACTGGCCGACCAGCTCCCCGGTCGTGAGCGGCTCCACCTTGTCGACGACGTAGCCGCGCTGCCCACGGACCCGCCCGCCGCGGACGTGGAAGACCTGCACAGCCGCCTCGAGCTGGTCCTCGGCGATCGCGACGACATCGGCGTCGGTGCCGTCGGCGAGCACCACGGTCTGCTTCTCCAGAGCCCGCTTCAGCGCCCCGATGTCGTCGCGCAGCCGGGCCGCCCGCTCGTACTGCTCGGCCTGCGCCGCCGCCGCCATCGACTTCTCGAGCCGCTTGACGTAGCGCGTCGCCCCGCCCGCCATGAAGTCGCAGAAGTCGTCAACGATCGCCCGGTGCTGCTCCGGGGTGACCCGCCCGACGCAGGGCGCGGAGCACTTGTCGATGTACCCCAGCAGGCAGGGGCGACCGACCTGTGTCGCCCGCCGGAACACCCCGTTCGAGCAGGTGCGCGCCGGGAAGACGCGCAGCAGCAGGTCGAGGGTCTCGCGGATCGCCCAGGCGTGGGCGTACGGCCCGAAGTAGCGCACCCCCTTCTTCTTCGGTCCACGCATGACCTGGAGCCGCGGGACCTCGTCCGCCAGGGTGACGGCCAGCGACGGATAGCTCTTGTCGTCGCGGTACTTCACGTTGAAGCGGGGGTCGTACTCCTTGATCCAGGAGTACTCCAGCTGCAGCGCCTCGACCTCGGTCGCGACGACCGTCCACTCGACCGACGCCGCGGTGGTGACCATCTGCCGGGTGCGGGGGTGCAGGGCGCCGACGTCCTGGAAGTAGCTGCCGAGCCGGCTTCGCAGGCTCTTGGCCTTGCCCACGTAAGCCACCCGGCCGGTGGCGTCACGAAAGAGATAGACCCCCGGGGCATCGGGCACCGACCCGGGCGCCGGCCGGTAGGACGACGGGTCTGCCACGCCGAGGAGCCTACGTCCGGGGCTACCGCTGGAGCTTGGCCGGACCACCCTTGGCGACGCCGACGTCGAAGGTGAGGACGTCGATCCCGCGCAGGTAGTCGATGACGTACAGCGTCTTGCCGTCCGGCGCCCAGTGCGGGGCGGAGGCGCTGCTGTCGACCGGGAGGAAGAAGCCCTTCTCGGTGATCGCTCCGTCGGAGCCGATGTCGAGGAAGCGGGTGCCGCTCTCGTACGCCGACAGGGCAACCAGGCCGCCGTCCTTGAAGCTCGGGTGCTGTTCGAACCAGTGCACCGAGCAGCCCAGCTTGAAGCCTCCCGCGGGCGTGTTGCCGTCGGTGTAGGTGCCCTCCTTCAGCTTGTACTGGTCGGCGTAACGGAAGACCGGGGCGTTGCTGTTGCCGTCCTTCACGGTGAAGGTGGAGAAGGCACCGTTGTCCGGCCCGCACTGCGGCTCGAAGTTCGTCTCCCCACCGGAGAGCATGATCTTGCTGCCAGCCGCCTGCGGCCACTCGACGCTGTGCGTGAAGCGGGTCTGGTTGTCGGGTGCGGCGAGGTGGCTGGCGTAGGCCAGCAGCTTGGGAGCCTCCGGCGACCCGCCCTCGGTCGCGTTGACCGTGATCAGCATCTGCGGCACCGAGGCGGTGAGCAGCTGGCCGGGCCGGACCTCGGTCTGGTGGTGGGTACGGGTCGGCAGCGCGCCGGTCCAGCCCTGTGCGCGGAGCTGGCCGTGCAGGGTGGTGATCCAGTTGGTCCTCGACTCGGTGATCGGGACGGCGCCTGGTTGCAGGGCAGTGCGGATGTCGGTGATGCTGCCCGACGAGCCGTACATGAAGGCGCACGTCTGGCCCGCCACGGCGAGGCAGGTGGAGGTGTGGTCGCCGGCGCTCTTGATGCTCTGCACCAACTTGGGGGCGGTGGCGTCGCGGACGTCGAACAGCAACAGGCAGCCGCGGCTCGCCTCGAGATCGGCGACGCACGGGGCGGCCTGCGTCGTGACGCTGCTCGTCTGAGCGGAGATGCCGAGGATCTTGCCGTCGGTCGGCACCTGCTCGTTCTCGAACTCCACGTCGACCGTCGTCAGCCCCTGGCGGACCGGGTTGACGGGGTCGGTGATGTCGTAGATCTGCAGGTCCTTGGTCGTCGTGACGTAGAGCTTGTTGCCGACCACCCGTCCCCCGACCCCGTCGGCGGCCTCGCGGATGTTCTTGCGGAAGGTGACGTTGTCCGAGGCGTAGTAGCCGGGGCCGCTGCCGTTGGCACTGCCGTCGATGGCCGCCTGCATCGCCGCCCGCTCGGCAGTGAGCCCCTCGAGCACCTGCGCCTTTGTCGAGCCGGCTCCCTCGGTGCTGTCGAGGCCGGACAGGGCGGCAACGGCGCCGCTGGAAGCCACGAGCACGGCGGTCGCCGCGAATAGCACGGCGGGGGCGGAGCGGCGCAGACGGGGGCGAGAGGGCACGGGCAACCTCCGGGTCGGGGACCTGTCATGTCCAGGTCCTCTTGAGCACTTCGACGTCGTCAAGCCTGCGAGGCAGTGACGCTGTGTTATGCCCGTCCTGGACCTCACCCAACCGCTCACCGGGTTCCCGCACCCGGTCAGCGGCGCGCGGCCACCTTGCTGCGGCCGCGCGCCTTGGCCGGCGGCGGCCGGGAGGCACCGGCCGGCCCCGCCTGACCGGGCGGCGGCGGCTCCCCAGGCGGCGCCAGGTGGCGGCTCCCGCGGCCGGCGAGGATCTCGGCGAGGAACCGCCCGGTGTGTGAGGCGTCCACCGTCGCGACGTGCTCGGGGGTGCCCTCGGCGACGACGTGGCCACCACCCGAGCCGCCCTCCGGGCCCATGTCGATGACCCAGTCGGCGGTCTTGATGACATCGAGGTTGTGCTCGATGACGATCACCGAGTTGCCCTGGTCGACGAGCCGGCCGAGCACGCCGAGCAGCTTGGAGATGTCCTCGAAGTGCAACCCGGTCGTCGGCTCGTCGAGGACGTAGATCGTCCGCCCGGTCTGCCGCTTCTGCAGCTCGGCGGCCAGCTTGACCCGCTGGGCCTCCCCGCCGGACAGCGTCGGCGCCGGCTGGCCCAGCCGCACGTAGCCCAGCCCGACGTCGACCAGCGTCGTCAGGTGGCGGCGGATCGCCGGGACCGCCTCGAAGAACTCGGCCGCCTGCTCAATCGGCATGTCGAGCACCTCGGAGATGGTCTTGCCCTTGAAGTGCACCTCGAGCGTCTCGCGGTTGTAGCGCGCGCCGCCGCAGACCTCGCACGGCACGTACACGTCCGGAAGGAAGTTCATCTCGATCTTGATCGTGCCGTCACCGGAGCAGGCCTCGCAGCGCCCGCCCTTGACGTTGAAGGAGAAGCGTCCGGGCAGGTAGCCACGCACCTTCGCCTCGGTGGTCTCGGCGAACAGCTTGCGCATGTGGTCGAACACGCCGGTGTAGGTCGCCGGGTTGGAGCGCGGGGTGCGGCCGATCGGCGACTGGTCGACCCGCACCACCTTGTCGAGGTGCTCGAGACCGGTGACCCGGGTGTGCCGCCCCGGGACCTCGCGGTTGCCGTTGAGCTGCTTGACCAGCACCGCGGCGAGGATGTCGTTGACCAGCGTCGACTTGCCGGAGCCGGACACCCCCGTCACCGCGACGAGCTGGCCGAGCGGGAAGGACACCGTCACGTCGCGCAGGTTGTGCTCGCGGGCGCCGACGACGGTGAGCGCACGACCTTTGGTACGGGGGCGGCGCTGCTCCGGGGTGGGGATCGACCGGCGGCCGCTGAGGTACTGCCCGGTGATCGACCGCTCGCTGGCGAGCAGGTCGGCGACCGAGCCGGAGACGACGATCTCCCCGCCGTGCTCGCCGGCGCCCGGGCCGATGTCCACCACCCAGTCGGCCGTCGAGATGGTGTCCTCGTCGTGCTCGACCACGATGAGGGTGTTGCCGAGCGACTTGAGCCGGAGCAGGGTGTCGATCAGTCGGCGGTTGTCGCGCTGGTGCAGGCCGATGGACGGCTCGTCGAGCACATAGAGGACGCCGACCAGGCCGGAGCCGATCTGCGTCGCGAGCCGGATCCGCTGCGCCTCGCCACCGGCGAGCGTCCCGGCCGCCCGGTCGAGCGACAGGTAGTCCAGGCCGACGTCGAGCAGGAAGCCCAGCCGGGCGTTGACCTCCTTGACGACCCGCTCGGCGATGACCTGCTGCCGGTCGGTCAGCTCGAGGTCGCGCAGGAACGCCGCGCAGTCGCCGATCGACAGCGCCGCAACCTCGGCAATCGACCTGTCCCCCAGAGTGACCGCCAGCACCTCGGGCTTGAGCCGGGCACCACCGCACACCCCGCACGGCACCTCGCGCATGTAGCCCTCGAAGCGCTCGCGGCTGGTGTCGCTCTCGGCCTCGCCGTGGCGGCGCTCCAGGAAGGGGATCACCCCTTCGTACGCGGTGTAGTAGCTGCGCTCGCGGCCGTAGCGGTTGCGGTAGCGCACGTGCACCTCGGTCGGGTGGCCGTAAAGCACGGCCTTCTGCTGCGCGGCGGTCAGCTTCTTCCAGCGGGTCTTCAGGGTGAAGCCGAGCGCGTCGCCGAGCGCCTGGACGAGCCGGCCGAAGTACTCGATGTTGTGGCCCGAGGACCACGGCGCGATCACGCCCTGCTCGAAGCTGGCCTCCTCGTCGGTGATGACGAGCTCCGGGTCGACCTCCTTCTTGACGCCGAGGCCGTGGCACTGCGGGCAGGCGCCGAACGGGCTGTTGAACGAGAAGCTGCGCGGCTCCAGCTCCTCGAAGGACAGGTCGTCGACCAGGCAGGCCAGGTGCTCGGAGAAGGTGCGCTCGCGCTCCGGGTCGTCGTCGGCCTTGTCGACGAACTCGAGGACGACCAGGCCGCCGCCGAGGCCGAGCGCGGTCTCGACCGAGTCGGTGAGCCGGCGCTTGGCGGAGGCCTTGACGGTCAGCCGGTCGACGACCACCTCGATCGTGTGCTTCTCCTGCTTCTTGAGCGTCGGCGGCTCGGCGAGGGAGTGCACCACGCCGTCGATGCGCGCCCGCGAGTATCCCTTGGTCTGCAGGTCGGCGAACAGATCGACGTATTCGCCCTTGCGGCCGCGGATCACCGGCGCGAGGACCTGGAAGCGGGTGCCCTCCTCCAGCTCGAGGACCCGGTCGACGATCTGGGAGGGCTGCTGCCGGGCGATCACCTGGCCGCACTTCGGGCAGTGCGGGATGCCGGCCCTGGCGTAGAGCAGGCGCAGGTAGTCGTAGACCTCGGTGATGGTGCCGACCGTCGAGCGCGGGTTGCGGCTCGTGGACTTCTGGTCGATCGAGACCGCCGGCGACAGTCCCTCGATGAAGTCGACGTCGGGCTTGTCCATCTGGCCGAGGAACTGGCGGGCATAGGCCGACAGGGACTCGACGTAGCGGCGCTGCCCCTCGGCGAAGATCGTGTCGAAGGCCAGGCTCGACTTGCCCGAGCCGGACAGCCCGGTGAACACGATCAGGGCGTCGCGGGGCAGGTCGACGGAGACGTTCTTGAGGTTGTGCTCGCGCGCGCCGCGCACGATCAGGCGGTCAGCCATCAGGTCCTTACGGGAGTCGGTCCGGCCACGTCGGAGGCCGTCCTTCAGGCTAACGTCGCCCTCCGACAGAAGCACTTCCGTGTACGGCGCGGGGGGCGGCCCCAGGGGGTCGCTCGCCCCCGGTGGCCCTCCCTGATCATCTGGCGCCGGACCGGCCCCTCCCTGATCATCTGGCGCCCGGACCGGCCCTCGGCATGATCTTCGGGGAGTTCACAGGGTCGGCGCCCTGTGCACTCCGCGAAGATCTACGGCGGGACAACCAGGACCGTTAACGTCATCCTGCGACGGAACCCTCCGCGCGTCTGTGCGGGACCGGGCCGAGAGGGTCGAGCGTGTCGGTGGAAGACGAGGTGGCCGGAGCCCGGGCTGCCACGGCTGGACTGCTGGAGCACCTCGACCGCCTGGACGAGCTGACCGCGCCGTCGCTGCTGCCCGGCTGGTCGCGCGCCCACGTGGTCGCCCATCTGACCGGCAACGCCCGCAGCCATGTCCGGATGCTGGACGGTTGCCTTGCCGGCGAGGTCGTTGCGCAGTATCCCGGCGCCGAGGACGGGCGGGCGGCAGAGATCGAGGCGCTCGCCGCCGGGCGGGGGACGCTCGTCGCCGCACATCGCGAGGCCTGCGCCGAGCTGGACGCCCGCTGGGCCGCGATGGCGCCCGAGCACTGGGATCGCCACGTCCGGCGGCGTGACATGGCGCCGCAGCCGGCCCACGGGCTGGCCTGGTCTCGCTGGCGGGAGGTCGAGGTGCACCGCGTCGACCTCGGCGTGGACTACACGCCCGTCGACTGGGATGCCGCCTTCGCCGACCGGTTGCTCGCCGGGCTGCTCGCGCGGCCGGATCTGCCGCCGATGCTGCTCGTCGCCGAGGGGGTCGAGCGGCCGGTCGGCAGCGGTGCCGGGCCCCGGGTCAGCGGGTCGACCGCGGCGCTCGCGGCCTGGTTGATGGGCCGGGACGGCGGGCCGCTGGACGTGGCCGGGCGGGCACTGCCCGAGATCCCCGCCTGGACCTGACGGGACGCCAGCAAGATCTTCGGGGGAGTTCACAGGACGCTGACCCTGTGACCTCCCCGAAGGTCTTGGGACTGGGCGTGGCAGCTAACGTGGGCGGCTCCAGCCCCCGGAGGGACTCTGTGAGCTACACCGGCCAGGTGACTGTCGGCGGCGATGCTGACGTGCGCGAGACCCCGCACCTGCGGATCACCAAGGTGGCGACGCCACCATTCGACAACAACTGCTACCTGCTGCGCTGCACGGCCACCGGCGACACCGTGCTGGTCGACGCAGCCGGCGACGCCCCTCGGCTGCTGGACCTGGCCGGCGACGGACGCCTGGTCGGGATCGTCGAGACGCACGGCCACTGGGATCACGTCCAGGCGCTCGCCGAGGTCCAGGCCGCCTCCGGGGCGCCCGTCATGGTGCACCCGGCCGACGCTGGCGACCTGCCGGTCCCGGCCGACCGGCTGGTGCAGGACGGCGACCGGGTGACGGTGGGCCGGTGCGAACTGTCCGTGATCCACCTCGACGGCCACACACCCGGCAGCATCGCGCTGCTCTACGAAGGCGACCCTGAGCGGCCGCACCTGTGGAGCGGCGACAGCCTGTTCCCCGGCGGCCCCGGCAAGACCGACCAGGACGCCGACAGGTTCGGGCGGCTGATGGACGACCTGGAGCGAAAGGTCTTCGGGCCGCTGCCGGACCAGACGTGGGTCTACCCGGGACACGGCAGCGACACGACCCTCGCCTCGGAACGGCCGTCGCTTTCCGACTGGCGCGCCCGCGGCTGGTAGCCCGAGGTTCGGCCTGCCCCGCAGTCAGCAGGTCACCGTGGTGCAGCTCAGGATGCCCAATCCGCGGGCCACGGCGCGGCGATGGAGACGCGGCCCGGCCACCAGCAGACGGTCGAGCTCCAGGTCCGGCTCGTCCCCCGCCTCGCGCCACAGCGCCATCCTCGACAGCACGTCCTCCCGCTCCTCGATGCTCAGATCGAACGCCGTCTCCACGCCCGCAAGGGTTTCCCTGGCCTCGTCCGCACCGAGCAGGTAGAGACCGGCGACACCGGGCAGTAGCCGGGCCCGCTCCCAGCCCAGCCCGAGCAGCAGCACCGCCACCGGTGACAGCCGCCGGGCGACCCAGACCTCGCAGTCCTCGGGGGCGGCCCGGTGCGCTGGCGGCTCGGGCCCACCGATGATCTCAGCCACCTGGTCCCAGTCCAGTTGAGTCACGGTGAACAGCGCGTCCAGCGCGACCGCCTCGTCATCCAACCGGAGGCGTCGGCTCGGGGGCCCGCTGGGGGGCGGAAGGTTCTCGGCCCCCGGCACCCAGGCGGGCTGCTCGTCCACGTAGGCAACGCCCGTCCAGCGCTGCCACGCCAGGTGACCCCGGATGTCATCGATGCCGCGCCACACCTGCAGCCCCTGTTCCACAACCGGCGGCCGCCCGCCAGGATCGAGCACCGGCAGCAACGGACGCCAGCGCCGGACCTCGTCCTGCGAGGCCAGCATCTGCAGCCACATCGTCGGATTGCTCATGCCGGGACGGTAACGGCTCCCCCGAACGGTCGGGGATACTCGCCCGGTGCCCTCGATGGACCCAGCGCTGGCCGCCGTGGCAGCTGCGACCAAGGGCTTCCTACCCGCCGACGAGGCAGCAGCGCTGCACGACGCCGCCCGCACCGCTCCGAGGGGCACGTGGCTCGAGATCGGCACGTACTGCGGGAAATCGACGGTTCACCTGGGTGCCGCGGCCCGGTCGGTCGGCGCGCACCTCGTGACCCTTGACCACCACCGGGGCTCCGAGGAGAACCAACCCGGCTGGCAGTGGCACGACCCGTCGCTGGTCGACCCCCACAGCGGTCGGCTCGAGACGCTGCCCTCGCTGCGCCGCACCCTGTGGGACGCCGGTCTGGACGAAGGGGTCAGCGTCGTGGTCGGCACGACGCAGCAGGTGGCGAGATGGTGGACGACGCCGCTGACCCTGCTGTTCCTGGACGGCAACCACACCGAGGCGGTGGCGCAGCACGACTACGCCGCCTTCGCCCCGCATCTGCTTCCCGGGGCGCTCCTGCTCATCCACGACGTCTTCGAGCGACCCGAGGACGGCGGGCGGCCACCGTGGAACGTCTTCTGCCGCGCCCGGGACAGCGGGGCGTACGAGGTGGTCGGCGCGACCGGGTCGCTGCGCGTCCTGCGCCGAACTCCTTGATCAACGCGGCACTTGGCACGGTTTCCCCGGACGAGAACCGTTCGAATTCCGGCGTGGATCAGTGGGGGGCGGGATCGGCGGGGGGCGGGACGCGGGGGCCCGGCAGTCAGCCGCGGTCGACCGCGGCCTCGGAGCGGTCGATCGCGCAGGGCGCGCCCTCCAGCTCGCAGGCGTCCCGCGGTAGCAGCACCCCGGTCGGCAGTGCGTCGCCCGCGAACAGCGTCAGGGTTGGCCCGCCGGCCAGCGCGTCGGCGGCCAGCACGACGGCGGACGAGGTCCACGAGGAGCGCTCGGCCGGCCAGATGACGCCTTCGTCGAAGACCAAGCCGGTCCAGTACGACCCGTCGTCGAGGCGCAGGTGCTGCATCTCGGTGAGGACCCCGAGCCCTCGCTCCCGCTGGCCGCTTGCGGCGAGGGTGAGCACCAGCTCAGCGGTCTCCGCGCCGGTCACCCACGGGCGGTCGGCCACGCAGCGGATGCCGACGTCCGGGACGTGGAAGTCCGACCACCGCGCATCGATCCGGATCCGGCCGGCCTCGCCGCGGACCACGCCGGCCAGCACCGGGTAGTACCAGTCCATCGAGAAGCGGCCCTTGTCCAGGAAGACCTCGGGGTGCTCGGCGACGGCGTGCTGCAGCAGCCCCGCCCCGAGCTCCCACTCCGGCTGCGGCTCGCCGACCAGGTCGGCGAGCGCGATGCCGCAGCGGAACGCGTGATAGGCCGACGCCGATCCGGTGACCAGCGCGTCGTGATCACGCGAGCCGTCGGCCCGGCGGCACCAGGACAGCTCGCCGCCGGGGTTCTGCAGGTCGAGCACGAAGTCGAGCGCCCGCCGGACGTGCGGCCACATCAGCTCGACCAGCGCGCGGTCGCCGGTGACCGTCCACCACTGCCAGATGCCGACGGCGACGTAGGCGCACTGGTTGGTGTCGACGTCGGCGGACACGACCCGCTCGCCGGCGTACTTGCAGCACCAGCTGCCGTCCGCCGCCTGCGTGCGCCGCAACCAGGTGTACGCGGCGCGGGCCGCGTCGAGGTGGCCGCCGAGCGTCAGCGCCATGGCGCACTCGACGTGGTCCCACGGATCGGTGTGCCCGTCCGGCCAGGGCAGCGCGCCGGTCGGCTGCTGCATGGCGGCGACGGCCGCGACGGTGCGGGCGAGGTCGTCGCGGGTCAGGATGCCGGGCAGGTCACGCAACCACATGGGTCGCCTCCGGCCGGCGCAGGTAGACCACGAGGCTCTTGCCGATCACCGGCGCGAGCAGCCGCTCGGTGAGCCGGGTCAGCCGGGGCGCCGCCATGATGTCCCACACCAGCAGCCGGTGGTAGGCCGCGACCAGCGGGTGTGCGGCGTTGTCGACACCGACCGCGCACTTCAGCCACCAGTACGGCGCGTGCAGCGCATGCGTGTGATGGCCGCCCACGGGGTCGAGCCCGGCGGCCGCCAGCCGGCGGCGCAGCTCGGCGCCCCGGTAGATGCGGACGTGCCCACCGGCCACCTCGTGGTAGGCGCTCGACAGCGCCCAGCACACCAGCTCCGGGCCCCAGCGCGGCACGGTGACCGCGACCAGGCCGCCCGGCCGAACGACCCGGAACAGCTCGGCCATCGCCCGGCCGTCTTCGGGCAGGTGCTCGAGGACCTCCGCGGCGATGACCCGGTCGAAGCTGGCGGCTGCGAACGGCAGGGCGTAGGCGTCGCCCCGCAGCGCCGTCGCGGTGGCGCCCATCGGCACCTCGCCGGCCCCGCGCATCGCGGCGAACATGCCGGCGACGTCCTTCAGCTCCGCCTCGTCGCGATCCAGCGCGACGACGTGCGCCCCCCGACGGTAGAGCGCGAAGGCGTGCCGGCCGGCCCCACAGCCCATGTCGAGGACCCGGTCGCCGCTGCCTATCGGGAAGCGGTCGAAGTCGACGGTCAGCACGGGGCGGCCTCGGCATGGACCCGGGTGGCAAGAACCGTGCGGTACCACGCGACAGTCTGCTGGGCGACAGCCCGCCAGGTGTAGAGGTCGACGACCCGGGCGCGTCCCGCGGCTCCGAGCCGGGCGGCGAGCTCGGGGTCATCCAGCAGCCGGCCGATGGCCGCCGCCAGCGCCTCCGGGTCACCGGGCGGGACGTGCAGCGCGCTGACGCCGTCCGGTCCGACGACCTCCGGGAGCGCCCCGGCGGTGGTCGCGACCAGCGGGGTGGCACACGCGAGGGTCTCGATCGCGGGCAGGCTGAACCCTTCGTACAGGCTCGGAACGACGGCAACCTCGGCAGAGCCGAAGAGCTCGACCAGCACCGACTCGCTGACGCCGGAGACGAAGCGCACGGCGCCCGCGAGGCCGAGCCGTTCGATGGTGGCCGCGGCGGCGCCGCCAGGCCTGGGCCGCCCGACGACCACGAGCTCGACGTCCCGCTCGGTCCGCAGCTTCGCCACGGCCTCCAGCAGTGGCGCAAGCCCCTTCACCGGCACGTCCGCGCTGGCCGTCGCCACGATCCGGCCGGGCACCCTCGGGCCGGTCGGTGGCCGGAAGAGATCGACGTCCACCCCGACCGGGACCACGGTGAGCCGCTCGGCCGGCACCGCGAAGTCGCGGACGATGTCGCGACGGCTGCTCCGCGAGACGGTCAGGACGGCCGGCAGGCGCCGGACCACCCGGCGCTGCATGCGCAGGAAGGAGTACCAGCGGTGGGTGCTCATCTTCTTGCGCCCGACCGCCGCGCGCAGGTCGTGCCGCCGGTCCTCGGTGATCGGGTGGTGCACGGTGGCGACCACGGGCAGGCCGGCCCGTTGCAGCCGCAGCAGGCCGTAGCCCAGGCTCTGGTTGTCGTGCACCAGGTCGAACTCGTGCTCGCGGCCGCGCAGCAACCTCGCGGCCCGCAGGCTGAACGTCAGCGGCTCCGGGAACGCGGCCGTGCACATCAGCAGGAACTCGAGAACATCGACGGGTGAGCGGAACTCGCGTAGGCGGGGAACCCGGAACGGGTCCGGCTCGCGGTACAGGTCCAGGCTGGGGACTCGTGTCAGGACCGGCCCGTGGTCCAGATCCGGGTACGGAGGGCCGCTGAGCACCTCCACGTGGTGCCCCAACGCGACGAGCTCGCGCGACAGGGCCCGGACGTAGCCGCCCTGTCCGCCGCAGTGCGGCTTGCTCCGGTAGCTGAGCAGAGCGATGCGAAGCGGACGTCCCCCGTCCGCGGCCGTGCTCGTGGCCACGCTGCTCCTTCTGCGGTCGGGAG
>JBBSKF010000064.1:0-18489 GCA_038256525.1 Mycobacteriales bacterium
GTCCGGGCCGAGGGCAACGCCCGCGAGCTCGCCGACCGGGAGCGGGTGGACGTCCGCTACTACTCGGTCATCTACGCCGCGATCGAGGATGTGGAAGCTGCCCTCACCGGGATGCTCAAGCCGGAGTTCGAGGAGGTCTCGCTCGGCACGGCCGAGGTCCGCGAGGTGTTCCGGGTCCCGAAGATCGGCAACATCGCGGGCTCGATCGTGCGTACCGGCCTGATCCGGCGCAACACCAAGGCCCGCCTGCTGCGCGACGGCGTGGTCGTCAAGGACGACCTGACCGTCGAGTCGCTACGCCGCTTCAAGGACGACGCGACAGAGGTGCGGGAGGGCTACGAGTGCGGTATCGGGCTCGGGAAGTTCAACGACATCAAGCCCGAGGACGTCATCGAGACCTGGGAGATGCGGGAGATCCCGCGGTCCTGACCACCGGTCGCCGCCCAGTCTCCGCCGATCATGGAGTTGTTGCCCGCACGCTGAGCCTGCGGGGTGTGCAGCAACTCCATGATCAGCGCGAGGTTCAGGTTCCGGGCGGGGGCGGGGGCGGGAGGCTGCAAGGGAAGGAGCGGGCGTGTTCACCGGGACTCTCGCGCTCGATCTGCTGCTCGGGGACGTGCACTCGCTCAAGCAGAAGCGGTCCGTCGTCCGGCCGATCGTGGCCGAGCTCTCGCGGCGGTTCGGGGTCAGCGCCGCCGAGGCGGGGTCGCTCGACCTGCACCGGCGGGCTCTGATCGGCGTGGCCGTCGTGGCGGCCGATGCGGCCCATTGCCGCGAGGTGCTCCAGGCGTGCGAAGGTCTCGTGGCCCAGCGCCCCGAGGTAGAGATCCTCGCGGCCCACACCTCACTGTTCAAGGAAGGGGACGACTGACATGGTCGACGTGGCGCGGGCGCGCAAGCTCGCCGTACGGATCCGTGAGGTGGTGTCGATGACCCTGGAGCTGCAGGTCAAGGACCCCCGGCTCGGGATGGTGACGATCACCGACGCGAAGGTCACCCCGGATCTGCGGGAGGCGACGCTCTACTACACCGTGTACGGCGACGAGGCTGAGCGGACGAGCAGCGCGGCGGCGCTCGAGAGCGCGAAGGGGGTCCTGCGCAGCGCGGTCGGCAGGCAGATGGGCACCCGCTACACACCGTCGCTGACGTTCATCGCGGACGTCGTGCCGGAGACGGCCGGCAAGATCGAAGAGCTGCTCGCCCAGGCCCGGCTCGCAGACGCGCAGGTGCACGCGATCGCCGAGCGGGCCTCGCCGGCGGGAGACCCCGACCCCTACCGCGCACCACGCGCGGTGGAGGACGACACGTGAGCTTTCCTGCCGAGGCGCAGTGGCAGCAGGCGGTGGAGCTCCTGACCGGCGCCGACCGGGTGGCGCTCGCCTGTCACGTGGCACCGGACGGGGATGCGCTGGGCTCGATGCTCGCCCTCGGTGTGGCCCTTCGCTCGCGCGGTACCGAGGTGGTCGCGTCGTGGGGGAGCGCGCCCTTCGAGGTGCCTGCGCCGTACGCGTTCCTGCCCGGCCGGGACCTGCTGGTCCCGCCGGGGAGCTTTCCCGCCGAGCCGGAGCTCTTCGTCACGCTCGACAGTGGCAGTCCGAATCGGCTCGGGACCCTGGCCGACCGGGTCACCACCGCTGGGTGCACGATCGTCGTGGACCACCATGCGACGAACACGCGCTACGGCGGAGTCCACCTGGTGGATGACCACGCCGCCGCGACCGCCGTGCTCGTGGCCGAGCTGGTCGACCGGCTCGGCATCGAGCTGAGCCAGGACATCGCCGCCGGCCTCTACACCGGGCTGCTCACCGACACCGGCTCCTTCCGCTACCCGTCGGCGACGCCAGCGGTGCACGAGCTGGCGGCCCGGCTGCTGGCCACCGGCATCCGACACGACCTGATCAGCCGGGCCATCTACGACACGGCGTCGTTCGGCTGGATCGAGCTGCTGGGCCGCGCCTGCGCCGCGGCCCGGCTCGACCCGGCGGCGGTCATGGGCCTGGGCCTGGTGTGGACGGTCGTGCACGCAGGCGACTTCGTCGACAGCGGTCTCGGGCTCGCCGACGTCGAGGGCGTCATCGACGTGCTGCGGGTCGCGCAGGAAGCCGAGGTCGCGGTCGTGGTCAAGGCCGACCCGGTCGAAGGTGGCTGGAAGGTCTCGACCCGGTCCAAGGGGGCGATCGACATGGGTGCGGTCTGCGCTGCGCTCGGGGGCGGCGGCCACCTGTTCGCGGCCGGCTACACCTCCTACGACGACGCCGACACCACACTGGCCCGGCTCCGAGTCGAGCTCGACGCCGCCGCGCACCTGCCGACGTGACCCCGCCTGCCCAGGCGCATCCGGTCGACGGTCTGCTCGTCGTCGACAAGCCCGCCGGCTGGACCTCGCACGACGTCGTCGGGCGTACGCGCCGGTTGGCACAGACCCGGAAGGTCGGCCACGCCGGCACCCTCGACCCGATGGCGACCGGCGTGCTGGTCCTCGGCATCGGGCGGGCCACCCGGCTGCTCGGTCACCTGTCGCTGACCGACAAGGCCTACGACGCCACCATCGGGCTCGGCGTGACGACGGTGACCGACGACGCGGAGGGCGAGGTGGTGGAGCGGCGGGACGCCCGTGGGGTCACCGACTCCGAGCTCGCCGCGGCCATGTCCGCGCTGACCGGCGAGCTGCTGCAGGTCCCGTCCTCGGTGTCGGCGGTCAAGGTCGACGGCGTGCGGTCCTACGCCCGGGTCCGGGCGGGGGAGTCGGTGACCCTGACGGCCCGCCCGGTGACCGTCTCCCGTTTCGCCCTGCTGGAGCGGCGGAGGAACGAGCTCGACGTCAGCGTCGAGTGCACCTCGGGCACCTACGTACGCGCGCTGGCCCGCGACCTGGGTGCCGCACTCGGCGTCGGCGGGCACCTGACCGCGCTGCGGCGCACCCGGGTCGGACCTTTCACGCTGGCTCAGGCCCGCACGCTGGACCAGCTGGAGGCCGACCTGCAGGTGCTGCCACTGTCGGCTGCCGTCGCAGCGGCGTTCCCCCGCCGCGAGCTCGACAGCGAGGAGGCGCTCGCCCTGTCGTACGGCAAGAAGCTCACCGCGAGCGGGCGACCGGAGACGCTGGGCGCCTTCGCGCCGGACGGCCGCTGCATCGCCCTGCTCGAAGACGCCGGCGAGGTGGCACGGCCGACGGTGGTGTTCGCGCCGGCCTAGCTGGCCGTTTTCCCGGTCGGTGCCGCGATCTCCATCCGCTCGGCGCTCAGCTCCTTGCGCAGGAAGTAGTTCAGGACGGTACGGATGGTCGCGATCGCCGCGAGCTGGCCGATCTCCTCGAACGTCGGCGCGATGGCCGTGCTCAGGATGTCGCTGGCGAGCTGGAACTCGAGCCCCAGGACCAGATAGCGCCCGAGGCTGAGCCGCACCTGGGTGAACTCGCTGTCCTTGCCCGGGCGGATCGCGGCCATGACGAACCGGACGGCGGCGATCACCGCCCCGATGAAGATGATCAGCGCACCGGCCGCCTCCACGAGGCGCACGAGCAGGTCGACGTACTCCCTCAGCAGGTCCTCGGACAGCACATCGTCCGGGAAGGCCATGCTCCTGCCCTTCCCGTCAGCGAAGCCGTCACTCGCCGGTGGGGGGCCAGTCGATCTCCGCTTCGAGCACGCTCATCGCGATATCGAGGACCTCGCTGCGATCCCGCTCCTGCTGCCCGTCCTGCAGCGCGAAGCACCGCACGGTCTGCGTCTGCCAGTCCGCCACGAGCAGCTCGCGGACCCCGCGGGCGGTGTAGAAGTCGAGCTTGGCGAAGCTCTGGTCGTCCGGCGAGAGCACCTCGACGACGAGCTCGGCGGTCGCGACGTACAGGACTCCCGGGGCGCCGCGGTGCAGTCCGCCGTCGGGGACCCGGAAGTTCTTCGGCTCGCCCAGGTTGAACCCGACCGTGGGGACCAGCCCCAACGGTTTCCCGCGGGTTCGCAGCGCGGCGGCGATCTCCGCCTGCAGGACCCCGTGGTTGCTGTGCGCGAACGGTGACACGACGTAGCTGCCCTCCCAGACCTCGTCGTGACTGTCCTGGCCGAGCAGCCGACGGCGCTCGAGGAACGCCTCGATCTCCGGCGGGCGCGGCCCCAGCACGATCGTGGTCATGGGTCTACCTCCTGTGAGCTCCTGCCCGTCAGCGTCGTCCACAGGCCGGTCCCTGTAAACAGCATCTGGCAGGGTGGTGGCGTGCAGCGCTGGCGGGGGGTGGAGAGCGCGCCGTCCGGCTGGGGACGGTGCGTGGTCACCATCGGGGTGTTCGACGGCGTGCACCGCGGCCACCAGAAGACCATCGGGCGTACGGTCGAACGTGCCCGCGCCGCCGGGGTCCCGGCCGTCGTGCTGACCTTCGACCCGCACCCGCTCGAGGTGCTGCGGCCGGGCAGCCACCCGCCGATGCTGACCGGTCCGCGGCTGAAGGCCGAACTGCTCGAGGGGCTCGGGGTGGGCGTCATGTGCGTGCTGCCGTTCACGCAGCAGTTCAGCACGCTGACCCCGGACGAGTTCGTGCACGAGGTGCTGGTCGAGCGCCTGCACACCAGCGCTGTCGTGGTCGGGGAGAACTTCCGTTACGGGCACCGGGGGCACGGCGACGTCGCCGCGCTCGCCGCGGCCGGGCGCCGATTCGGCTTCACCGTCGAGGGCGCACCGCTGCAGGGCAGCGACGAGACGACCTGGTCGTCGACCTACATCCGCTCCTGCGTCGACGCCGGCGACGTCGGTGGGGCGGCCGACGCGCTCGGTCGTGATCACCGCGTCGACGGCGTGATCGTCCGGGGCGACCAGCGGGGCCGGGAGATTGGCTACCCGACGGCCAATCTCGAGCCGCTGCCATGGAGCGCGGTGCCGGCGGACGGGATCTACGCAGGGCGGCTCGTGCGTACCAACGGCGAACGCCGGCCGGCGGCGATCAGCATCGGCACCAACCCGACCTTCGCCGGGCGCGAGCGGCGGGTCGAGGCCTTCGTCGTCGACGCCGAGCCGGGCCTGGACCTCTACGGCGAGCACGTCGGGATCACCTTCGCGGCGCGGTTGCGGGAGACGCTGCGCTTCGCGACGGTCGACCCGCTCGTCGAGCAGATGGGGCGCGACGTGGAGCGCACCCGCGAGGTGCTGGCCGGTCACCCGAACGGGTGATGGCCACCGGGCGCCGGCCCGTCGATGCGAGGTTGTGGCCCACATCCTCGTCGTCGACGACGACGCCAGCGTCCGCGCCCTCGTGCGGGACGTCCTCGAGTGCGAGGGGCACAGCGTGGAGGTCGTCGCCGACGGCTACGCCGCGCTGCGCAGCCTCGACGTCCGCCGCCCCGACTGCGTCGTGCTCGACGTGATGATGCCCGGGCTCGACGGCCACGCGGTGCTGGCCCGGCTGCGGGCTCGGGAAGGCGGGGCGACGCTGCCGGTCGTGATGCTCACCGCGGCCGCCGACGACGCGCAGGCCTGGCAGGCGTGGAGCGGCGGGGTGGACTACTTCCTGTCCAAGCCGTTCGACGCCTGCGAGCTGCTGCGCTACCTGGACCACCTGTTCGACGGCGCCCCGACCGCCTGACCCGAGCCCGCCCGCACCCCGCGCTGCTAGGGTGGAACCCACGCCGGCTCGCCCGGCGGTGTGTCTTTCTGTCCGGGTGACGAAGACCCTGGCGCACACCTGGCTAACCGGAGGACCTGTGGCGCTGACCCAGGAGCAGAAGAAGGTCATCATGGCGGACTACGCCACCGTGGAGGCCGACACCGGTTCGCCGGAGGTGCAGGTGGCGATGCTCAGCAAGCGGATCGCCGACCTCACCGAGCATCTCAAGACGCACAAGCACGACCATCACACCCGCCGCGGCCTGCTGGGCCTCGTCGGACGTCGCCGCCGACTCCTGAAGTACCTGGAGAAGACCGACATCAACCGCTACCGCGCGCTCATCGAGCGACTCGGTCTGCGCCGCTAGACAGTTCCACAGGGGAGTGCCCGGCCACGGGCGCTCCCCTTCGCACATCAGCAAGGACTGTCGTGCGACGACCGTCGCGCGACACCAGCCACGAGCCGGACGCACCGGGAGCAGCACCCCGGACCCGGTCCTCGGGAGTGGTTGCCGGAACCTCCGGAAAGGAGGCCCCCGACGACCTCCACTGATGGCCGAGTCCCCGCCGCACCCCAGCGCGTCCGGCCCGCAGTGAAGAGGAGTGCCCATGACGGGCGAGAGCAACATCTACGGCAGCGAGTTCGTCGACGCCGTCATCGACAACGGCAGCGCCGGACCGAAGCGCACGCTGCGCTTCGAGACCGGCCGGCTGGCACAGCAGGCGGCCGGTTCGGTCGCCGTCTATCTCGACGACACCATGATCCTGACCGCCTGCACGGCGTCCAAGCGCCCGAAGGACAACCTGGACTTCTTCCCGTTGACGGTGGACGTCGAGGAGCGGATGTACGCCGCGGGCCGCATCCCCGGCTCGTTCTTCCGCCGCGAGGGACGCCCGTCCGAGGACGCCATCCTGACGTGCCGGCTCACCGACCGACCGCTGCGTCCGAGCTTCAAGAAGGGGCTGCGCAACGAGATCCAGATCGTCTCGACGATCCTGTCCCTGAACCCCACCCATCTGTACGACGTGCTCGCCATCAACTCGGCGGCCTGCTCGGTGCTGCTGTCCGGCCTGCCGTTCACCGGCCCGGTCGGCGCCACCCGCGTCGCCTGTGTCGCCGGTCAGTGGATCGCCTTCCCGACCACCGAGGAGCTCGAGGGGGCGACCTTCGACATGGTGGTCGCCGGTCGCCTGCTCGACGACGGTGACATCGCGATCATGATGGTCGAGGCCGAGGCCACCCGCGAGGCGGTCGAGATCATCGCCGGCGGTGGCAAGGCCCCGACCGAGGAGGTCGTCGCCGAGGGACTCGAGGCAGCCAAGCCGGCCATCGCCGCGGTCTGCCGGGCCCAGCTCGAGCTGAAGGCCAAGTCGCCGAAGGAGCCGCTCGAGTTCCCGGTCTTCCTCGACTACGAGGACGACGTGCTCGCGGCCGTCACCGCTGCCGGTGAGGGCGAGCTGTCCGCCGCGATGAAGATCGCCGGCAAGCAGGAGCGCGATGCCGCGACCGATGCCGCCAAGAAGAAGGTCCTGGCCGAGCTCGGTGCGCAGTTCGAGGGCCGCGAGAAAGAGCTGTCCGCGGCCTTCCGCAGCCTGACCAAGACCGTCGTCCGCCGCCGGATCGTGCAGGACAAGGCCCGCATCGACGGCCGCGGCCTGGCCGACATCCGCCAGCTCGCCGCCGAGGTCGAGGTCCTGCCCCGGGTCCACGGCAGCGCGCTGTTCGAGCGCGGGGAGACCCAGATCATGGGCGTCACCACGCTGAACATGCTGCGCATGGAGCAGATGGTCGACACGCTCAACCCCGAGGCCCGCAAGCGCTACATGCACCACTACAACTTCCCGCCCTACTCCACCGGCGAGACCGGCCGGGTGGGCTCACCCAAGCGCCGCGAGATCGGCCACGGAGCGCTCGCCGAGCGGGCCCTGCTGCCGGTGCTGCCGAGCCGGGCCGACTTCCCGTACGCCATCCGTCAGGTCTCCGAGGCGCTGGGTTCCAACGGCTCCACCTCGATGGGTTCGGTCTGTGCGTCCACCATGTCGCTGCTCAACGCCGGCGTACCGCTCAAGGCGCCCGTCGCCGGGATCGCCATGGGCCTGGTCTTCGAGGGCGGGGAATACGCCACCCTCACCGACATCCTCGGCGCCGAGGACGCCTTCGGCGACATGGACTTCAAGGTCGCCGGCACCAAGGAGTTCGTGACGGCCCTGCAGCTCGACACCAAGCTGGACGGCATCCCGAGCTCGGTGCTCGCCGGCGCCCTGCAGCAGGCCCGCACCGCCCGGCTCGCGATCCTCGAGGTCATGGGCGAGGCCATCGACGGGCCGGACGAGATGTCGCCGTTCGCCCCGCGGGTGCTCTCGGTCAAGATCCCGGTCGACAAGATCGGCGAGGTCATCGGCCCGAAGGGCAAGATGATCAACCAGATCCAGGCCGACACCGGCGCCGACATCAGCGTCGAGGACGACGGCACGATCTACATCGGCGCGACCGACGGCCCGTCAGCCGAGGCGGCGATGGCGACCATCAACATGATCGCCAACCCGACGATGCCCAAGATCGGGGAGCGCTTCCTCGGGACGGTCGTCAAGACCGCGGCGTTCGGGGCGTTCGTCAGCCTGCTGCCCGGCAAGGACGGCCTGGTGCACATCTCCAAGCTCGGCAACGGCAAGCGCATCGGCAAGGTCGAGGACGTCGTCAACGTCGGCGACAAGCTGCAGGTCGAGATCCAGGAGATCGACCAGCGGGGCAAGATCAGCCTGATCCCGGTGCCTCAGGGCGAGGTCGCCGAGACCGCTCCGGTCGAGTAGGTAGCCCGTACAGCTCGTCGGCCGCGCACCTCCCGGTGCGCGGCCGTCGCGGGTACGGGTCAGGACGCCGAGGCTTGCACGAGCCCGCGCTCGTACGCCAGCACCACCGCCTGCACCCGGTCGCGCAGGCCGAGCTTCATGAGGATGCGCGCGACGTGGGTCTTCACCGTCGTCTCGCTCACGAACAGGTGGGCCGCGATCTCGGCGTTGGTCATCGCCCGCGCGACGAGCTGCAGGACCTCGAGCTCCCGCGGGGTCAGCTGCTCGGCGACGGACGCCGTCGCGGGAGGCGCCTGCAGGGTGAACCGCTCGATGAGGCGGCGGGTCACCGACGGCGCGAGCAGCTGCTCCCCCGCGGCGACGGTGCGCACCCCTGCGACGATCTGCTCCGGAGGAGCTTCCTTGAGCAGGAACCCGCTTGCGCCGGCGCGCAGCGCGTCGTAGACCAGCGCGTCCAGGTCGAATGTCGTGAGCATGAGCACCCGAGGCGCGTCCGGCGCCGCCGTGATCAGCCGGGTCGCCTCGATGCCGTCCATCTCGGGCATCCGCACGTCCATGAGGACGACGTCGGGCCCGGCGCCGGCCACGACCTCGACGGCCTCCCGTCCGTTGCTGGCCTCGGCCACGACGTTGAGGTCGGACTCGGCCCGCAGGATCATCCGCAAGCCGGCTCGGACGAGGGCCTGGTCGTCGACGAGCACGACCCGCAGCGTCATGCGACCACCTGCTCGAGCGGGATCCGGGCTCGCACCGCGAAGCCGCCGCCGGCGCCCGGCCCGGTCGCGAGCTCGCCTCCGTACGCGGCCAGGCGCTCGCGCATGCCCACCAGACCGTGGCCACCCTGCGCCGGGACGAGCGGGCCGTGCCCGTCGTCGAGCACCTCGACCTCGAGCGTCCCCGGCTGCCAGACCAGGCGGACGGCCGCGCGCGTCGCGTGTGCGTGCTTCACGGCGTTGGTCAGCGCCTCCTGCACCACGCGATAGACGACGAGGTCGGCGCCCGCCTGCAGCGGCCGGGGCACGCCCTCCACGGTGAGGTCGACCGCGAGGCCCGAGCCGCGGGCACCAGCGACGAGCCCGGCGAGCTCGGCCGTCCCCGGCTGCGGACGCAGACCCAGCGGCTCCGATGTGCCGCGCAGCAGTCCGAGCACCCGCCGCAGCTCGGCAAGCGCCTCCCGACCGACGTCCTCGACCGCTAGCAGCGCCTCGCGCGAGGCGGCAAGGTCGCTGTCGAGCATCCGACGCGCGCCACCCGCCTGGACGACCATCAGGCTGACGCTGTGCGCAACCACGTCGTGCATCTCGCGCGCAATCCGGTGCCGCTCGTCGAGCACCGCGAGGCCTGCCCGCTGCTCGCGCTCCTCGGCCAGCTCGCGGGTGAGCTGCTCCAGCTCCAGCACCCGCTCCCGATAGCGCCGCACTGCCTGCCCCGCGACCCACGGCAGGCCGACCACGACCACGCCCGTGAACACGAGCTCCGAGGCGACTGAGTACTCCTGGCCGGGCTGCAATAGCAGGTCCGCCCACGTTCCGAGCAGCAGCACCGATCCGGCGCCCAGCGCCGCTCGGCGCGGGAGGTGCAGCGACACCGAGAAGGTAATGACCATCACGACGATCGCGCTCGTGAGCATCGAGGTCAGCTGTGCTCCTGTGGCGGCCTGCGCCAAGAGCAGGGCGCTGGTGGCGCCGGCCAGCACGACGGGGAAGGACCGGCGCAGCAGCAGCAAGAGTCCGAGTCCGGCCGCTGCGACCGCCGTGCCGGTGCGCGATGCGTCGGTCGGCTCGAGCAGCCAG
This sequence comes from Mycobacteriales bacterium, assembly GCA_038256525.1. GTDB lineage: Bacteria > Actinomycetota > Actinomycetes > Mycobacteriales > SCTD01 > SCTD01. The sequence continues at coordinate 10,197 of JBBSKF010000064.1, forward strand.
ACGTCGAACTGCAGCGCGACCACGGCGGCGAACGCGAGAGCGAGCTCCCGGGACGAGGGCATGCGTCGGACGGTAGCGGCTTGCCGCTCTGCCGGCGTCCTCCTCGGGGAGGACGCCGGAAGTCGTTCTGGCGGCCGACGACGACGGGTCGTCTCGTGCGCCAGCCTGCTGGCTCGACCGCACCGCACTCCGAGGGGACTCCCGATGACGCTCGACCAGCTTCACCGCTCCGCCACCCGTGCTGGGCTCGCCGCCGCCGCCGTCGGCATCCCGGCCGACCTGTTCCACTTCACCATCGAGAGCCGCGCCGCGGCCTCCCAGTCGGTCGCTTTCCGGCTGCATGGCATCGCGCTCGTGCTCGCCTTCACGCTGCTGATGCTGGCCCTCGCGGGCATCGTGCTCGCCCAACGCGACAGGGCCGGGCGGCTCGGCCGGATCGGTGGGCTCCTCGCCCTGCTCGGCACGGCGCTGGTCATCGGCGACCTCGCCAAGGAGGCGTTCGCGCTGCCGCTCGCGCCCGCGGAGCTCGGCGACCCGCAGGGCTTCTTCCTCGCAGTTGTCGTCGTGTCCTTCGCCCTGCTCGCGCTCGGGTGGCTGCTGACCGCGGTCGCGGCGCACCGCGCCGGTGTCGCGAGCGGCCGCGCCGCCGCGCTGCTCGGGATTGGCGCGGTGCTCGCGTTCCCACCGATCCCGGGCGCCTACGTCGTCTTGCTGCTCGGCGTCGCTGTGGTCGCCGGACGACTGCCCTTCCCGGTCGCCGGCGGCCCGGTCACGATTCCCGGCGACGTCCTCGCGGTAGGGCCGGGCGGCGGAGCCGGCTCGCGCGCCTAGGCTGGGCACCCGCCCTGCCTCGGAGGTCCTGCTGCCTGCCCGCCGCCCCGCCGGTCCCGCCCGGTCCGCGTCGTCGGACACAGGGGCGGACGCCGTCCGCCGCTCGGTCCTTCCGGGCGGGCTCCGTGTCGTCTCCGAGCAGGTGACGGGCGCCCGCTCGGTCGCCTTCGGCATCTGGGTCGATGTCGGCAGCCGGGACGAGCGGCCCACGCTGCACGGCGCGTCGCACTTCCTCGAGCACCTGCTGTTCAAGGGGACCAAGCGCCGGGACGCGCTCGAGATCGCCTCCGCGATGGACGCGGTCGGCGGTGAGATGAACGCCTTCACCGCCAAGGAGTACACCTGCTACTACGCGCGTGTGCTGGACGAGGACCTGCCGCTCGCGGTCGACGTCGTGAGTGACCTGGTGACCGGCTCGCTGGTGACCAGCGCTGACGTCGAGGTGGAGCGGGAGGTCATCCTCGAGGAGATCGCCATGCACGACGACGATCCCGGCGACGCGGTGCACGACGCGTTCGCGGCTGCGGTGTTCGGCGACTCACCGCTCGGCCGGCCGGTGATCGGCACCGTCGCCAGCATCGCGGGCCTGTCCCGGTCGGCGATCGCGGGCTTCTACCGGCGCCGCTACACCCTGCCCCACCTGGTCGTGTCGGCCGCCGGCGGGGTGGAGCACGACCATCTCGTACGCCTGGTGAGCGCAGCGTTCGAGCCCCTCCTGGGCGGGATCGCCTCACCCACCGGTCTGCGGGCCGTCGCGCCGGCGCCGGCGGCGGCCAGCACGGTGGTGGCCCGGGACCGGGCCGGGCAGACCAACCTGGTGCTCGGCACGACCGGACTGCGCCGGGACGACCCGCGGCGGTTCGCGCTCGAGGTGCTGTCCGTGGCGCTCGGCGGTGGGATGTCGAGCCGGCTGTTCCAGAGCGTGCGCGAGCAGCGGGGGCTCGCCTACTCCGTCTACTCCTATGCCGCGAGCCACGCCGACACCGGGTTGTTCGGCGTCTATGCCGGGTGCGCGCCGGGCAAGGTCGCCTCGGTGCTGGACCTGGTGCGCTCCGAGCTCGCGTCGGTGGCGTCGAACGGCGTCGGCGACGAGGAGGTGCGCCGGGGCAAGGGCGCCGTGCGCGGTTCACTGGTCCTGGGCCTGGAGGACACCGGCGACCGGATGAGCCGGCTCGGCAAGGCCGAGCTCGTCCACGGCGAGGTGCTCACGATCGAGCAGCTCCTGGCCCGCATCGACGCGGTCACCCCCGACGACGTACGCGCCGTCGCGGCCGACGTGCTCACCCGACCGCTGTCGCTCGCGGTCCTCGGCCGAACCGGCCGGGCCGACCTGGAAGCGGCAATCGCATGAACCGGCAGGTCCGATGATCCGGGTCGCCGTGCTGGGCGCCCGCGGACGCGTGGGCGTCGAGGTGGTGCGCGCGGTCGAGGGGGCCGACGACCTCGTGCTGGCCGGCGCGTACGACGTCGGTGACACGCGCGACCTGACGGGAGCCGATGTCGCGGTCGACTTCACCTCGCCGTCCGCGGTGATGGACAACCTGCGGGCCTGCGTCGACGCGGGCGTGCATGCGGTCGTCGGCACGACCGGCTTCGACGAGGGGCGCCTGGATGAGCTGCGCGGCTGGCTCAAGTCCGCACCGGGGGTCGGGGTGCTGGTCGCCCCCAACTTCGGGGTCGCGGCGGTGCTGATGATGCGCTTCGCCGCGCAGGCCGCCCGCTTCTTCGACTCCGTGGAGATCGTCGAGCTGCACCACCCGGGCAAGGCCGACGCCCCCTCCGGCACGGCGCGCCGGACCGCCGAGCTCGTCGCGGCTGCCCGGCGGGAGGTGGGGGCCGCGCCGATGCCCGACGCGACATCGACCGCCCTGTCCGGTGCCCGCGGGGCCGACGTCGACGGGGTGCGCGTGCACGCCGTCCGGCTCGCCGGGCTGGTCGCCCACCAGGAGGTCCTGCTCGGCGGCCCGGGTGAGAGCCTGACGATCCGGCACGACACCTACCACCGGTCCTCTTTTGTGCCGGGGGTCCTGCTTGGGGTGCGCTCGATCGCCGATCGGCCGGGGCTCACCGTCGGGCTCGAGGCCCTGCTGGACCTGTGAGCGGGCTCGACCGGTGACGGGCCGGGCCGGCGCGCTGTTCACGGTCGTCGTCATGGCGCTCGTCAGCTCGGCCATGGCGGTGACCGGCGTCAGCCTGCTCACCAGCGGCGATCTCGTGCAGGCCGGCGTCGGCGTCGGGGTGCTGCTCCTGGTCCTCGTGGGGATCGTGTTGGTGATCGGCGAGGTACGCCTCGGCGCCGCCAGCCAGCGCCTGGCCGAACGGCTCGACGCCGAAGGCGGCCTGCCGTACGACCTGCCCGGGGTGACCCGGCGGGCGAGCGGCCGGCTCGACAAGGACGTCGCCGACGAGGCCTTCGAGGTGCGCCGCCGGGAGGTCGAGGCGGCACCGCAGGACTGGCGTGCCTGGTGGCGGTTGGCCGCGGCCTACGGCGAGGCGCGTGACCCGCGGCGTGGTCGGCGGGCGATGCGCAAGGCGGTCGACCTGGAGCGCGCCGAGCGGCAACCCCCCGGGCCCTGAGCCCCTCCCCCCGGGCCCTCCCACCCCCCGGACATCCCACCCCCCGGGCCCTCCCTGATCATCTGGCGCGAAACCGCCCTGAAAGCGCCATGATCAGCGCCAGATGATCAGGGAGGGGACAGTGGGGCATCTAGGCTGGCGCGGGTGACGGATCGGATGACGCGTCGCCGGGCGCTCGGCGTCTTCGGTGCGGTCGGCGCCGGTGCGGCCGGCCTGATCGCCGCGGCCCGCAACCTGGGCAGCCCCGCGCCGCGCCCGAAGGTCGCCGCCGGCACCACCAGGCTCGTGGAGCCCTACGGGGACCTGCCGTTGCAGCAGGGGGAGTGGTGGCTGCCGCCGGCCGCAGGTCCGTTGCCGACCGTGGTGCTGGTGCACGGCGGCTACTGGCGGGCCGGCTTCGACCGAAGCCTCGAAGACGCTGTGGCGGCGGATCTGTCGGCCCGGGGGTTCCTGGTCTGGAATCTCGACTACCGGTCGTCCAGCGACCCCTGGCCGGCGACGTTGTCGGACGTCGCGGCGGCGTACGACCTGCTGGCCACCGGCCGCCATGCCGATCGGGTGGACCCGGGCCGGGTGGCGGTGGTCGGGCACTCGGCCGGCGGGCACCTCGCGCTCTGGCTCGCCTCGCGCGACCGGCTGCCGCCGGGTGCCCCGGGTTCCGGGCGTACGGGGCCGGCGCCCCGCCTGGTCGTCGCCCAGGCGCCGGTCGCCGCCCTCGCCGACGGCGCCGGCCAGGGGCTCGGTGGGGGAGCGGTGACCGCGCTGCTCGGGGGGTCGCCGGAGCGGGTGCCCGACCGCTACGCGGCCGCCGACCCGGTGGCCCTGCTCCCGACCGGCGTGCCCAGCGTGCTCGTGCACGCGCCGGGCGACGACCTGGTCCCGATCGACCAGAGCGAGCGCTACGTGGCGGCCGCCACGGCGGCGGGGGACGACAGCCGGCTGGTACGCGTCGAGGGTGGTCACTTCGAGCATCTGGACCCCGCCTCGATGGCCGTCGCCGCGCTGCGCAGCGAGCTGGAGGGTCTGGCCCGTTAGGGCCCGCCGACCTTGTCCCTGTGCGAGTCTGGTGGCCATGACCCGGCCCGCCCGACTTCTGCTGGGTGTTCTGCTCACGGGGGCGATCGCCGCCTGCAGCTCGGCCTCCTCCGACCAGGTCGTCGCCCGGGGCGATGGTGCACCGGCGGCCGGCGCGTCCGAGACGGTGCCCGCCGACCCGCCGGTCGGCTCCGACCCGCAGGCGCCCGCTGCCGCACCGGTCCCGCCCGCCGGGCCGCTCCCGCCGCCCCCCGCCCCGCCGGCACCGACCGCTGTCGCCCCCGCGTGGGTCGTCGGCGCCTCCCCGCTGCCGCTGCGCCCGGACGGATTCGGCCAGGTGCTGCCCACGCCGGCTGTCCTTCGCGACCGGCGGCTGCCGACGCTCGACCTGCTGCCACCTCCGGCCGAGGGGCGCTTCGCCGGCACCGTCGGCCCGGTGACCGGCCAAGTCCGGGCGCGGATGGGTGAGTCGTGGTCGCCGGCCTGCCCGGTGGCGCTGGCGGACCTGCGCTACCTGACGGTGTCCTTCCGCGGCTTCGACGGCCGGCCGCACACCGGAGAGCTGGTGGTGGCCGCGTCCGTGGCCGACGACATCGTCGGGGTGTTCGGTGCCCTGTACGAGGCCGGGCTGCAGATCGAGGAGATGCGGCTGCCGACGACCGCCGATCTGTCGGCCGCGCCGACCGGGGACGGGAACAACACCGCGGCGTACGTCTGCCGTACCGCCCGGGGGCAGACGAAGTTCTCGCAGCACGCGTACGGCACAGCCGTCGACATCAACCCGTTCCACAACCCGCTGGCCAAGCGCGACCTGGTGATCCCGGAGCTGGCGAGCGCCTACACCGACCGCTCCGATGTGCGGCCCGGCATGCACGTCGACCGCGGCCCGGCGGTGCGGGCCTTCCGCGCGATCGGGTGGACCTGGGGCGGCACCTGGCGCAGCAGCAAGGACTGGATGCACTTCTCCCTCACCGGCGACTGATCTCCCCTGGCAGGGACCGGACCGATGAGAAATCGCTTGTCGGAGGGTCCGCCTACTGTCGGGACGGTCAGGCGGCACCACGAGGGAGCGCAATGCCAGATGTGATCCGGGCCAGCGGGCTCGTGAAGCGATACGGGTCGGTGACCGCCCTCGACGGCCTCGACCTCACGGTCCCGGAGGGCACGATCCTCGGGCTGCTCGGGCCCAATGGCGCCGGCAAGACCACCGCCGTGCGGATCCTGACCACGCTGCTCGACGCCGACGAGGGCACCGCGCAGGTCGCCGGCATCGACGTCCGCACCGATCCGCAGCGGGTCCGGGAGCGGATCGGGCTGTCCGGGCAATACGCAGCCGTCGACGAATACCTCACCGGGTTCGAGAACCTGGACATGATCGGCCGGCTCTACCGGCTCGGCCGCAAGCGCAGCCGCGAGCGGGCCCGGGAGTTGCTCGGGCGCTTCGACCTCGAGGATGCGGCCGATCGGCCGGTCAAGACCTACTCCGGCGGGATGCGCCGCCGTCTGGACCTGGCCGGCTCGCTGGTCGCCGCCCCGCAGGTGCTGTTCCTCGACGAGCCGACGACCGGCCTCGACCCGCGCAGCCGCACCGACATGTGGGAGGTCATCCGGGAGCTGGTCGCGAGTGGCACCACGCTGCTGCTCACCACGCAATACCTCGAGGAGGCCGACCGGCTGGCCGACGACATCGTCGTCATCGACCACGGGCGGATCATCGCGCAGGGCACCGCCGACCAGCTCAAGGCCAAGGTCGGCGGCGAGCGCGTCGAGCTCGTGGTGGCGAGCGACGCCGAGCTGTTGCCGGCCCGCCAGGTGCTCGCCGGGCTGTCGGTGGGCGACGTGCAGGTCGAGCAGGGCAGCCGCCGCCTGGTCGCCCCCGTCAGCGGCGGCGCCGGAGTCCTGTTGGAGGCGCTGCGCCAACTCGACGCAGCGGGCGTCGCGATCCTGGATGTCGGGCTGCGCCGGCCGACCCTTGACGACGTCTTCCTCAGCCTGACCGGGCAGCCGGCCGAGTCCGCCGAGCAGCCCGGCGCGGGCCTGGCGACGGCGGAGGTGGCCTGATGAGTGCCGTGCCGCAGATGTTCGCCGACAGCGCCGTGGTCGCGAAGCGCAACCTCATCAAGATCAAGCGGGTGCCGGACCTGCTCGTCTTCACGCTCCTGTCACCGATCATGTTCATCCTGCTGTTCGCCTACGTCTTCGGCAGCGCGATCGAGGTGCCGGGCGGCGGCAACTACCGCGAGTTCCTCATCGCCGGGATCTTCGCGCAGACGGTCATCTTCGGGGCGACGATCACCGGCGCCGGACTCGCCGAGGACATGCAGAAGGGCATCATCGACCGCTTCCTTTCCTTGCCGATGTCCCGGATGGCGGTGCTGGTCGGCCGCACCGGCAGCGACATCGTCAACAACGTGCTCACCATCGCGGTCATGTCCTTGACCGGCCTTGTCGTGGGCTGGCGGATCCGCACCTCGGTGCTGGAGGCGCTTGCCGCGTTCCTGTTGCTGCTGCTGTTCGCGTACGCCATCTCATGGGTCTTCGCACTCGTCGGGCTCCTGGTGCCGAGCCCCGAGGTGGTCAACAACGCCTCGTTCATGGTGATCTTCCCCCTGACCTTCATCGCGAACACCTTCGTCCCGACCGAGGGGCTGCCGGGTGTCCTGCGGGTCGTCGCCGAGTGGAACCCTGTGTCCGCGGTGACCCAGGCCTCGCGCGAGCTGTTCGGCAACCTGGGACCGAATGCGACCGTGCCCGACGTGTGGGCGCTGCAGCACCCGATCCCCTACACGCTGCTGTGGGTGGTGATCATCCTCGCCGTCTTCATGCCGCTGGCCACCCGGCAGTACAAGCGGGCTGCCAGCCGCTGACCCGCCGACCATCCGGGAACAGCCAAGCCGGCGCTGCGAACCGGAGCGTGGTAGCGCTCAGCTTCGCGGTGGTCCGGTGTCCGCCCCGCCCACAGTCTGCCGGGGGGAGCCGTGGTCGCCGTGCCAGTCGATCACGAGAAGGGCGGCGTCGTCGGCGAGCACCCCACCGCTCGCGCCGATGACGAGGTCGGCGAGGGCGCGGGTGGCCTCGCGCGGGTGCAGCTCGCGGGTCTGCCGGACGTGCGCTTCGAGGTCGAGGCTCGCTGCTGCCCGCTCGAGCATCCCGTCCGTGACGATGACGATCCGATCGCCGGCGATCAAGGGCACGGTCGTGCTGCGGTAGGTGCTTCCGGAGAACAAGCCCAGCGGCAGGTCGGCGGGCAGCTCGAGCGCGGTGACCTGTCCGTCGCGGGCCAGGTAAGGCGCTGTGTGGCCGGCGTTGACGAACCCCAGGTCGCCGGTGCGCAGGTCAAGGCGGCCCAGCAGCGCGGTGGCGAAGCTCTCCCCCGCAACGCCGCAGCCGTGCTCGAGCAGGGCCTCGTTGGTGGTAGCTGCCTGCTCGAGCAGGGTTGCACCGAGTCGGCGCGTGTTACGCAGGCTGCCGACGCAGAGCGTCGCCGTCAGCGAGCTGCCCACGCCGTGGCCGACCGCGTCGGTGACCGACAGGTGCAGGTGGTCGCGCCCCAGGCTGTAGTCGAAGGTGTCCCCGCCGATCGTCTCAGCCGGCTCGAGCCAGGCCGCGAGGGTGAACGACCCGGCCTCGCAGGTGTAGGCGGCTGGCAGCAGCCGCCGTTGGATCTCGGCCGAGAGGCTGAACGGGGTGCTGCGCTGCCCCCACTCGAACAGGTCGGTGTGGCGCCGGCTCGCGATGACCACGTACCCGAGCACATGGGCGGTCCGCCGCACCGCAGAGACGACATCCTCGGACGGCTCCTGCGGCAAATCGATCTCGAGCAGACCGATGGCCTCACCCCGCTCGGTGA
>JBBSKF010000065.1:0-18380 GCA_038256525.1 Mycobacteriales bacterium
GCCGGTCGCGGTCGATGACCAGACCAGCCGGGTCGCCGCCGAGCCCGAGGCCGCCCGCGAGCAGCTCCTTGCCATGCTCCGGCCGGAGGTGGTCACCGACCGCGCCGAACCGCAGCACGACCCGTCCGCCCGGCTGTCCCGCCTGATCGACCTGCGGGACGTGCGCTGCGCCGGCCCCGGCTGCGGCTCCACCCGCACCGACCGTGACCACCTGGAGCCCTACCCGCACGGACCGACCGCCGCCTGGAACCTCGGACGGTTGTCCGCGCGCTGCCACGCCGCCAAACACCACGGCTGGACCCTCGTGCGGCACCCCGACGGCAGCACCACCTGGACCAGCCCACTGGGCCGCACCTACCACCGGCCCAGCCCCCACCGACCGCCACCGCCAGTGCCCCGCGACGCCGAACCACCACCACTCCGACCCCCACCGGTCGCGAACCCACCCCGATGGGTCACCGCCCCCGAACCCGCGCCGCCCGTACCGACCGACAACGACGGGGAGCCTGAAGCGGGACCGCAGCTGCCCCAGCTGCCACCGTTCTGAGGCGCGAGATCCCGGGCCGCGTGAGTCCCGCGTGCCATGCGGCGGCCAGAGATTGCCTGCAGCAGCCCCACCAGTTTGGGCGACCTGGTCCTGCCGTGCACCAGCTCCGACGTCAGTCCCCCGCCACCGCGAAACCCGGCTGCCAGCGCTCCATCTCAGCGCGATAGTCCGCCTCCCCACCGAGTTGGCTGAGCACACCGATCATCCCGATCGTCGCGCGATGGATCAGCATGTACGCCGGCGGCAGGTTGAGCTGGCGCCCGAGGGCGGCAGCGGGGGAGCGCGGGTCGCCGATGCGCGCGGCCTGGCTGCGCAGCCAGGGCCGGCTGAAGCGGAACGAGTGGGTCGCCACCGGGTCGAGCATCGGGCGCAGGTAGTCGAGCACCTCCTGCGGATCGAGGTCGAACTTGTCCTTGACGAAGCCCTCTCGGCGTAGCTCCTGCAGGACGGCGTCGGCGTCCCCGGCGAGGGCCATGCGGAACAGCCGCCCGATCGGCTCGGGGGCGCCGTCGGGCAGGTGGTCGACCGCGCCGAAGTCGATGACACCGAGCCGGCCGTCCGGCAGCAGCCGGAAGTTGCCCGGGTGGGGGTCGGCGTGCAGCAGCCCGGCCAGCACCGGACCCGAGAACAAAAAGCGTGCCAGCAGCAGCGAGGCCCGGTCCCGCTCGAGCGGCGTGCCGTCGGTGATGATCCTCGACAGCGGTACCCCTTCCAGCCACTCGGTGACCAGCACCCGTTCGCTGCCCGCGACGACGCCCGGCACGAGGATGTCGTCGTCACCGTCGTACGCGGCGGCGAAGCTCGCCTGCGACGTGGCCTCGAGGCCGTAGTCCAGCTCCTCGGTGACCCGCTTCTCGAGCTCGACCAGCAGCGGCTTGACATCGAGTCCGGGGGAGAAGCTGGAGAACACCCGGGCCAGTCGGCTCAGCTGGCGAAAGTCGCCCAGCAGGGCAGCGCCGGCTCCCGGATACTGGATCTTGACGGCGACGTCACGGCCGTCGGACCAGACTGCCTTGTGCACCTGGCCGATGCTGGCCGCTGCCGTCGGCGCGTCGTCGAAGCACAGGAACAGCGCGCGCCACTGCGGGCCGAGCTCGGCGGCGAGCACCTTGTGCACGGTGGCCGCGGGCAGCGCCGGCGCCGCCTCCTGCAGTCGGGTGAGTGCGGCGCGGTACGGGGCGGCAACCTCCTCCGGCAGGGCCGCCTCGAAGATCGACATCGCCTGGCCGAACTTCATGGCGCCGCCCTTGAGCTGACCGAGCACCTGAAACAGCTGCTCGGCCGTTCGCGCCTGCATCTCCGCGGCGACGATCTCTGCTGGGCGGCCGCCGAGGCGCTTTCCGAGCCCGATCGTCGCGCGGCCGGCGATGCCGAGGGGCAGGCCGGCCAGCTTGGCCGACCGGGTCACCGCGCGCCGGGGGATGTCGCTCACCGCCACAGTGTGCTGGCAACGGCGTCCGGGCGCAGGTGGCCGACCCCAGGCGGCCGGCGATCGCTCAGCCGGCGGCCGACAGGGTGCAGCGGCAGGCCGGATGGACCGGCCAGCTGCGCCGCCGCCAGCGCCAGTCGGGCAACGCCAGCTCCAGCGTCCCGCCGACCGAGACCGGATCCACCGTGCCGTCGACGAGCAGGAGCACCTGCGCCACCGCTTGCGCGGCGACCATCACCGCGAGCGGGCCGTCACACACATCGCGACAGCGGCTCGGGCCGGCCAGCTGCGCGGCCACCGACGGCCACTGCGGGTCGAGGTCGGTCCGGGTCAGGTCGAGGCAGGTCAGGCAGGCGCTCAACCCGGGAAGGACCAGCGGGCCGACGACGCCGACGGTGCCGCGGACCTGGGCCAGCAGGTGCGGGACGCCGTGACCGACCAGCCGGCGCGCGTCCTCCAGCTGCCCGACGCAGCCCGGTGCGAGCACGACCAGGTCCACCCCGGCGGAGCGGCTCCCGCTCGACGAGGGAGATGCTCGGCGGAGCCGCTCGCGCGCCGCCTCCCCACGGCTGCGCCCGACATCTGCCAGCTCCAGGCCGCCCACGCCCGTGTCCTCCGGCCGGGTGATGCTGTCGTCCACGACATCCACCGCCCCGATCCCGGCGGTGCCGAGCATGGCCGCGAGCGGCGCACCCACCCGCCCGGCGCCGACGACGAGCACCCGGGTCGAGCGCCGGTGGCGGGCCGCCGGCAGCCCGCCGTCGCCGCGCACCAGAGCGAGCGAACCCAGGTCGGCGCCGAGCCGGTCCCGCTCGGCAGGGCCGAGCTCCTGCAGCACGGAACGGTCGTCACCGGCGTCATCCAGCAGGCCGGCCTCGCCGAGCAGGTCCAGCAGCGCCGCCATCCGCGCGGGCGGGCAGCCGAGCGACGCGGTGGCGGTCATCAGCTGCGCCCGGTCGCGGGTGCCGTCGAGCAGGGCCAGCGCGGCTCGGATCCCCGCGTCCACACCGGACAGGACGGTGGCCCGCGCCGTGTCGTGGCCCAGCTGGAGGGTGACCGGGTCACGCCACAGCCGGCGGGCGGCAGGGGTCAGAACAGGGCGCACGAAGCACATCCGGGGGCCGGCAGCGGGTGAGGCCGCCAGGCTGGCACGGTTCCCGGCGTACGACCGTGGCCGTCCACAGCCGGACCCGCTGTCCACAGGCGCCGCGAAGGATCAGGCCTTGCCGAGAATCCGGTTCATCTTGGTGCCGCACACGGGGCACGGGCCCTGGGCCATCCGGCGCCCGGACTCGCTGACCTTGACCTCGCCGTCGAAGTCGCGCTTCTCCTTGCACTTCACGCAGTATCCGTTGTAGCTCTCGGCCACGTTGTCCTCCACTCGGGTAGACGGGGCCGTGCCCCAGCAGGTCCGCGGCCGACTGGCGCGCGGGTCTCAGGCGTCAGCGTAGCGCCGAGGCTGCCTGCCGCTGCCCAGCGGCGCCGCCGCGTGGCGTGGGAACGGCCTCCGGGGTCACCCGAGGCAGGGTGAGGCGGAAGACCGATCCCACCCCGAGGGTCGAGGTGCAGCCGAGCTGCCCGCCCATGGCAGCGGCGAGCTGGCGCGCGATGTAGAGCCCGAGCCCGGTGCCGCCGGTCGTCATGCGGATCGGGTCCTCGACCCGGTGGAACTTGTCGAAGACCCGTTCCAGCTGGTCTGCCGGGATGCCGCGGCCCTCGTCGACGACATCGACGTACGCCTCGTCCTCGTCCCGGCCGATGAGCACCTCGACCGGCGATCCCGGCGAGGAGTACTTCAGGGCGTTGCTCAGCACGTTGCTCAGCACCTGGATGACGCGCATCGGGTCGCAGGCCACGTGGATCGCCTCGTCGGCCATCGACAGGCGCACCCGCTGGCCCTCGAGCCCGAAGTCGCTCGCGGCTCGGCGGACGAGGGTGCACAGGTCCTCGCTGCCCATCTCGACCTGCGCCGGCGCCGAACCCTCGGTGGCCGAGATGCGTGAGGCCAGCAGCAGGTCCTCGACCAGCCGGGCCAGGTGCTCGCAGCGGTCGCTGATGACCGCGAGGCACTCGTCGCGTCGTTCGGGGCTCAGCGACGCGCCGCGCCGGCGCAGCAGGTCGGCGTAGCCCTTGATGGGAGTCAGGGGCGTACGCAGCTCGTGCGACACCGTGGCGATGAAGTCGGCCTTGAGCCGCTCGACCTGGCGCTCGCGGGTGATGTCGTGCACGAGCACGACGTCGCGGGTGAGGACGCCGTCGGCGAAGACCGCCGCATGGGCGCAGCGCAGGACCCGCTGCTCGCCGTCGTCCCGAAGCAGGGTCAGGTCCACCGACGCGTGCGGCGCGCGGGGGGTCAGGAGCACCCGGCCGGCCTGGAACGGATCGCAGGCCGTCCCGTCCGTGCCGAGGGTGCGGATCAGGGCGCGAAGCGGCTGGCCCAGTGCCTCGTCCTGCCCGTGTCCCGTCAGCGCGGCGAGCGCCGGGCTCCACAGCTCCACGGTGCCTGCTCCGTCGAGCACGAGGATGCCGTCGGAGGACTGGTCCACGACGGTCTGCAGGTTGCTGGTCACCTCGGTGAGGCTGCGCAGGTGCTCGGCGCCCTGCAGCGCGGCGGCCAGCGCGCTGGCGAGCGGGGTGAGCAGGACCAGCTCACGCTGGTTCAACCGGGTACGACGGCCGGCCGTGACGAGCACGATGACGCCGAGGCGGCGACCGTCCGCCTCCAGTGGCGCCACCAGGCCACGGTCGTCGTGGCGCAGCTCCTGGTCGAGCAGCCGGCCTCCCTCCCCGGCCGGACGCTGGAGCAGGCGCAGCTCCCGGTCGTCGGCGCGCCGGCGCGACTCGCCGTGCGCGTCGGCCCAGATCGTCTGCGCGACGGCCTCCGGGTCACCCGGCTCGAGCACGGCCATCGCCGCGTCGGCGCCGAAGGCGGTGCGGCACAGCCGAAGGAAGGTCGGCAGCAGGTCTTCCGGGTCCCGCCGAACCGCAAGGGCGTGCGACAGGCTCAGCAGGCGCGACGAGCGCTCCCGTTCCTCCACCCCGTCCGCCCGGGCGCGGAAGGCGAACACCAGCGCGACCGCAGGCAGGAAGGCGAAGGGCAGCAAGGCAGGGGCTGTTGCCGCCGCGAGCCCGGCGCTGCCGGCGATCGACAGGTGCCCGGGCAGGGTGAGCGCGGCCAGCCGCCACCCGTCGGCCAGCACGGCGCGCGCCTGCAGCTCGCGCGCCGCGACGAGCACGCGGGTCAGGTTCAGCAGGTTGACCGCCGTGAACACGGCCAGACCTGCGAGCAAGGCGATGACGGTACGCACCGAAAGCCCCTCGCCCGGACCTGAGATCAGGTGCACGACGGCGACCAGTGCGGCGCTGGAGGCGGCGAGGTTCCCGGCGTTGAACAGCGACTTGACCGGGTCGCGCCGGGCCAGCAGGCAGGTCAGCACGACCGCCGCGACCGGGAGCCACAACGCGTGCCGCGCCGGAAGCAGCAGCACGTCGACGATCACCGCCGCCTCGAGCAGGGTCAGCTCCTCGACCTGTTCGCCCCGGCGGACCGGGACGGCGATCAGGTTGGCCGCCATGGTGACGACCAGCAGCAGCGCGATCAAGGCGAGCGTCGAGGCCCCCGGCAGCGGCAGGACTGGTCCCTCGTCGGCGAGGGCAAACACGGCGGCGACCGGCAGCAGCACGCCGAGCAGGGCGGTGTCGCGGATCACCCTGTGCAGCGGCGCGCTCATCGCGCGGCTCAACCCCAGTTCGAGGCGGCCCAGTTGCTGGCCGCCCAGTTCGAGGCGGCCCAGTTGGACGCGGCCCAGTTGGACGCCGCCCAGTTGCTGGCCGCCCAGTTGCTGGCCGCCCAGTTGCTGGCCGCCCACTGCGGGCGAGCTGCCCCGGCCCCCATGCGCTGACGCTGACCGGGCGGCCCGACAGCCGACGCCGGTCCGGAGGCGACGGGCGCAGCCGCCGCCAGCGCGGCGGCAAGGTCCAGACCGCCCCAGCCGGCGGCGTCGCGGTCCGCGAGCGCCGCGCTGCGGTAGGCGGTCCCCGTGACGAGCTGCTTGACCTGGTCGGGCGTCAGGTCCCTCTCCCCGAGCAGGACGGCCGCCGCGCCGGACGTCACAGCGGTGGCGAACGACGTTCCGGAGGCCGCGGCGTAGCCGCTCGGCACGTCGGTGCGCCACTGAGCAGCCTCGGCAACGCTGCCCGGTGCCGAGGTCCCGATCAGGCTCGCGCCCGGCGCGACCAGATCCGGCTTGGCCACGCCCTGCGCTGCCGGGCCGCGGGCGGACCAGGCGGCGACGGTGTCGTCCGTACGCCCGGCCGTGCCGTTCTCGACCAGACCACCGACGGTCAGCAGGACCGGGTCGAGACCGGGGGAGCCGATGGCCCCGCCGTTGCCGGCCGGAACGACGACGACCATGCCCTGCCGCCAGAGCTGTTCGAGGGCCCGGGTGAGCGGGTCGAGCTGGTACGGCAACGGGCTGCCGGAGGTCAGGGACAGATTGACGACGTCGACCTCGGACCGGTTCGCCACGGCCTGCAGACCGCGCAGGACGCGCAGAAGGCTGCTGGAGCCGTCGTCCCCGGCCACGCGGACGTCGAGCACCTGCGCGCCGGGCGCGACACCCGTGTAGGCACCCCCGGACAGTGAGCCGTCTCCGGCGATCAGTCCGGCGACCAGCGTGCCGTGTCCGTAGCCATCGCCCCGGCCCTCGCCGGTGACGTCGAGGTGGGTCACCCGGCCGGCCAGGTCTGGGACATCGGCCACGCCGGTGTCGACGACCGCGATCGTGACGCCGCCCCCGTCCGGTTCGTCGTCGGCCGGGCCGAGCCCGAGCGTCTCGCGCACCGTGGACACTGCCCCGCTGGGGACGTCTGCCTGCACCGGCGTCATGGGCCGGTCGGGGGCGACGACGTAGGACGGCGCGAGCACCGCGTCCAGCGGCAGGTCGGCGCCGACGCCGCCGACGAGGGGGAACCGGTCCAGGACGGTCCCGCCGGCGGCGATCACTGCTGCCGCAGCGGCCGACCAGCCCGTCGCCGACGTGACCACTACGCGGACCAGGGGACTGGGCGCGGTCGACCGGGCTCCCGCGGCCGGAGTCGATGCACCGGCCAGGACCGTCAGCGCCACGGCCACCGCGCCGGCGACCACGAAGCGGCGTGCGGTCGGCAGCGCGAAGGTGGCCATCATTGAGCAGAGATCGGCGTCCCCATGGTGGACGTGGCCACCCGTTCGGGTGGTTCGGGCGCGCCCACCTCGCAAAGCCGGACCATCTCCGGACGCAAAGTGTGATCCACGGGGACTTTGAGGTGGATCTGGTCCGGCGATCCACCTCAACGGGCGCGTGGATCACCAGAGGGCGGCGCGTGGATCACCAAAGCAGGGACGGGGCCACCCGTCGTAGCCTGCGCTGCCCGCGTACCAGCACTCGACGTCCAGATTGGAGCCGGCTGTGCCACAGACCCTGCTGGTCGACCGGCACGACGGCGGCGTGGTGTCCCTCACCCTCGCCCTGCCCGACCGGCGCAACGCCATGACGGCGGAGCTGACCGCCGAGTGGGCCGAGGCAGTCGCGGGGCTGCACGGTGACCGCAGCGTGCGGTGCGTCGTCGTGACGGGACAGGGCCAGGCGTTCTGCGCCGGCGGGGACGTCGGCTGGCTGGCCGCCGAGCCCGGGGCAAGCCCTGCCGAGCTGCGGGACCGGATGCTCCCGTTCTACCGGACATGGCTGTCGCTGCGCGCCCTCGACGTCCCGTCCATCGCGGCGGTCAACGGTCCGGCCGTGGGGGCGGGCGCAGCGCTCGCGCTGTCCTGCGACGTCCGCTACGCCGGGGCCTCCGCCCGGTTCAGCGTCCCGTTCGCCCACCTCGGCATGGCGGCGGGGATGGCCACCACCTGGCTGCTGCCCGAGGTGGTCGGGCTGGCTGCCGCCCGTGAGCTGCTGCTGACCGGGCGGGTGGTGCACGCCCCGGAGATGCTGCGGCTCGGGCTGGCCAGTGCGGTGTACGACGATGCCGCCCTGCTCGGGCAGACCCTCGAACGCGCGGCCCAGGTCGCCGCCGGCGCGCCGGTAGCGCAGCGGCTGCACAAGATCGCACTGGCCGACGGAGGGCACGCGAGCTTCGAGGACGCGCTGCGCTGGGAGGCGCTGGCCCAGCCGGTGACGCTCGCGACCGAGGACCTGCAGGAGGGCCTTGCCGCCCGAGCAGCCAAGCGCGCGCCGAGCTTCCGCGGCCGCTGACGACGTCACGGAGCCCCCCGGGCTCCGGAGTCGTTCGCCTTCCCCTTGCGAACGGGCCCGGGGCTCCCGAAGGGCTCCGTCGGCGGCAACGCTACGAGCCGCGTACGAGCGCCGTCAACGTCATCTCCCACAGCCTGTGGACAAGCCTGTGGACGAGGTGGGGACCGCTAGGCGTGTCGCTGTGGACGGCCGGGGACCGGCCTGGGGACGCCGGTTTGTCCACTTCTGCGGTGACCAGCGCGGACGCCGCTGCCAGGCTGTGGAGGCAAGAAATCCTCAGCTCGACGCGGGGTCCGCGGGGCCGCCGGTCGCGTCGTCGTCGAGCGTGCCGTCCAGGTCCTTGTCCAGGTCCCGTAGACCCGCGTCCCAGTCGACCTCCGCGGCGGGCTGCGCTGCGTCTTCGCCGGTACGGGTGAGGAAGGTCGTCGGGTCGTCGAGGTCCGCGGCCGAGGGCAGCAGGTCCGGGTGCGCCCAGAGCGCGTCCCGGGCCGCGATGCCACCGCGCTCGGCCACCTCCACCCACAGAGCGGCGGCCTCGCGCAACCGGCGCGGACGCAGTTGCAGCCCGACCAGCGTGGCGAAGGTCTGCTCGGCCGGCCCGCCAGACGCCCGGCGGCGGCGCACCGTCTCGCGGAGCGCACCGGCCGACGGCAGCGGGCCACGTGCGGCGGCGTCCACCACCGCGTCCACCCACCCCTCGACCAGGGCGAGCGCCGTCTCGAGCCTTGCGAGGGCCGCCTGCTGGGCAGGCGTCGGCTCGATCTCGAACAGACCCTCACCCATCGCCCGCTGCATCGACTCCGGGTCGGAGGGGTCGATCGAGCCCACCGCCCGCTCGACCGCACCGGCGTCCAGCTCGATCCCTCGCGCATAGGCGTCGACCGCGTCGTACAGATGGGCCCTCAACCAGGGCACCGAGGCGAACAGCCGCTGGTGCGCCTGCTCGCGCAGGGCGATGTAGAGCCGGACCTCCTCCGCCGGGACCTCGAGCCCGGCGCTGAACGCCGCGAGGTTGGCCGGCAGCAGGGCCGGCTGACCGGCCGGGGTCAGCGGCAGCCCGATCTCGGAGGAGGACAGCACCTCCGAGGCGAGCGCCCCGAGTGCCTGGCCGACCTGCGCGCCGAACACGAAGCCGCCCACCTGATCCATCACGCCGCGCAGCGGGCCGAGGCCGCCGGCGCCGCCGAGCAGGCCGGCAATCTCGGGTGGGACGCCCTCGACGGCCCCGCCCATCCCTTCGCCGAGACCCTGCTCCAGCGCTTTGCCCATGGCGCCGACGACCCGGCCGGCGACCGGGTCGACCAGCAGGCGCCAAGCCGGTGTCGTCGAGCTCACCCAACCGGTACGGGTCCACGCCTGCGCCTGCGCCCCGCTCGCGGGCAGCGTCGTGACGGGATCGAGCCACACGTCGGCCAGCCGGCAGGCGTCGACCACCTCGCGGGTCTGCTGGGGGGTGACCGGGACGTCGTCGGGGCGGGTCGCGCCGGTCGCGACCTCACCGGCCAGGTCCCAGTTGACCGGTCCGCCGCGCCAGCTCATCAGCTTCTGCATCTGGGCGAAGACCTCGCCCATCCCGCCGGCGAAGGGCCCGCCCGCGCCACCGAACATCGCCGAAAGGCCGAACGGATCGTTGCCGCCGCCTTCGCCGCCGGCCGGGTCGTCCGGGCGGTCGGGGGGGCCGAACCCGAACGGTGGGCGGGTCACGGGCGCACGCCCCGGGCTGTGCCACAGCTCTGTGCCATGGCGTCCACGCTACGCCCGGTCGACGTACCGTCCGGGGATGAGCGCGATCCGGTTGCTGGCCCTGCGCGACACACCGCTGGACGTCGCGGAGGTGCTCGCGGCCGTCGCCGACCCGGCGGCCGGTGGCGTCGTGTCCTTCTCCGGTCTGGTGCGCGACCACGACGGCGGGCGGGGCGTGCGCGAGCTGGAGTACACCGCCCATCCGAACGCCCTCGCGGCGCTGCGGTCGGTGGCCGAGTCCGTTGCCGCCGACCTGCCCGTACACGGACTCGCCGCCATCCACCGCACCGGTCTGCTCGCGGTCGGGGACGTCGCGGTGGTGGTGGCCGCGTCCGCGGCCCACCGGGGGCAGGCCTTCGAAGCCGCCCGACGGCTCATCGACGACCTCAAGGCGAGCGTGCCCGTCTGGAAGCGCCAGGTGTTCGACGACGGCGAGCAGGAGTGGGTCGGCACGCCGTGACCTGACGGTGCGGCTCGAAGGACCACGCGGTCCCTAGGATGGGCCGGTGCCCCTGCCCGACTGGCTGCTCTGGTTGCTGCCCGTCCCGCTGGCCACCTGCGCCGCGATCGGCTGGGCGTCCTGGACCTCCCGGACGCGCGGCCCGCAGCAGCCGGTCGAGTCCATGCGGGAGCACGAACGCTTCCGGGCGGCGCTCGCCGCTCCGGTGCGCCACCCACCCGGTGGGCAGCGGCGCCGCTGAGCGTGTCGGCGCGCCGGGCTTCAGGTCGGTGCGGTTGCCTGCCGAGAACGACGGGGATGCAGGTGGGCGTCCGGGCCCCCTCCAGGCGAAGGGCACTTCCGTGGAGCACGTCGTCTTCTTCCCCTCCTCCGACGGGACGGCGGCGTTCCGTCGGCTGCCCTCCGTCGAGGAGGCCGTCCGCCTCGTCGAGCACCTGCGCAACGTCGAGGGCGTCGAGTCGGTGAGCCTGCACGCTCTCACCGAGGTCCCCCTCGCCTTTCGCGCCTACTACCGGGTCGAGGTGCCGCAGGTCTGGGAGGTCCCGGCTCCGGCCGTCGAACCTGCACCCCCGGTCATGGCCGCCCCGCTCGAGCCACCGGCCGAGGTGATCGAGCCCGAGCCCGAGCCGGCTCCGGCACTGGCCCTGGTCGAGATGCCGATGCAGGGCGGGGATCCCGACCAGGCCGTCGCAGTCGGCGACAGTCATCGGGACGGTCCGGTCAGCCTGGGCTTTTTTGCCTGAGTCCGGAGCCACACAGGTCCGGCGTCAGGCGGGTACGCACGGCTGACGCCTAGGCTGACCGGGTGTCCCGGCGCACCCTGACCCTGCTGCTCGCCAGCCTGCTCGCCGCTGCCCTGACCGCCGGCGCCGCCAACGCGCGGGTGCCCTACGTCGCGTTGGGCCCTGGCCCGACGTACAACACCCTCGGCGAGGCGGACGGCCGGCCGGTCCTGGTCATCGAGGGCCGCCAGAGCTTCCCGACCGAGGGGAACCTGGACCTGACCACGGTGGGCGTGCAGTCCCGGCTGACCCTGGTCACCGCGCTGCGTGGCTGGTTCGACCGCGACCTGGCCGTCGTGCCGCGTGAGGTCGTCTACCCGCCGGGCCGCACCGACGAACAGGTCCAGGAGAAGAACGCCGAGCTGATGAAGCAGTCCCAGGGCAGCGCGGTCAGCGCCGCCGCCCGCCAGCTGGGTCTGCGCGTGGCGGAGGTCAGCGTCACCGAGATCACCCCGGGCGCCCCGGCAGCCGGCCGGCTCGAGATCGGCGACATCCTGACCTCGGTCGACGACACCCAGCTGCGCGACGCGGCCGAGCTGCGTTCGCTCATCGGCGCCCGGCAGGTCGGCGACAGCGTGCGGATCGGCTTCACGCGGGCCGGGCGATCGGACACGGCCGTGATCGCCACCGGTCAGTCCAGCGGGGACGGCCCGCTGCGTCCGGTGATCGGCGTCGTCACGCAGGAGAAGCCCGTCGATGCCCCCTTCACGGTGGACATCACCCTGGAGGAGGTCGGCGGCCCGAGCGCCGGGTTGATGTTCACGTTGGGCATCCTCGACAAGCTCGACGAGCCCTCGCTCACGGCCGGCAAGTACATCGCCGGCACCGGTGAGATCTCGGCGGACGGCACGGTCGGATCGATCGGAGGCATCGTCCAGAAGCTGACCGCGGCTAAGGCCAAGGGTGCGGTGGCGTTCCTGGTGCCCGCCGGCAACTGCGCCGAGGCGGGCCGCCGACCGCCGCCCGACCTGCCGCTGATCCGGGTGGCGACGCTGGGCGACGCCCTGGCCGGCCTCGACGCCCTGCGGGCCGGTCGCCCGCCGGTGCTCTGCACCACCTGACCGGAAACCACCACGGATGTCGCAGCCCGAAATGTCGCAACATCCATGCTTTTCGTGCTGTCCCACGTTGGGCGACATTCCCCGAAGGTGCCGCATGCGGCACCGGGCTCCCTAGACTTCCGCCATGGAGCCCGGGGTCCCCTTCGCGCTTCTGGGCGGCGTGGTGCTGCTCGCGGTCGCCGCATGGGTCGGCCTGGCCGCCGCTGCACTCGCGCGTTCACGCCTGCGGACCGACGCGCGTGGTGCGGCGTGGGTCCTCACCGTCGGGGCGCTGGTGCTGGCCCTGGTCGAGATCGTCACCGCCACCCGCTTTCGGCAGTCGTCCTCCGATCTGCTGCTGCTGGCCCGCGGTGGAGGGCTGCTGCTGCTCGCCTACGGGTTGTTTGCCGGAGCCCTGTCGCGACATGAGGCCGCCGGGTCGGCAGATGACGCGAACAAGGCCGAGCCCATGCTGCTGCGCGCCGCGACGCCACCCCCCGTCGCCGGGGTGGTGGTGCCGCTGGCCGCGGCCCCCGGACCGGCGGTGCTCGCGGCAGCGGCGGGGTTGCTCGCCGTCGCCGCGACCCTGCGCCGCCGACGCGACGGACCAGGCCTGCTGCTCGCCGCCGGTCTGCTGCTCGCCGCGGCCGCCGCCGGGCTGGCCCCGGTGGCCGACGGGGAGACCGGCGCCCTGTTCGTCGTCCTGCTGCGCGGTGGGTCGGCGCTGCTGCTGATGGCGGCGCTGGTCGTGTTCTCTCAGGCCAGCCTGCTGGGCAAGGTGGTGGCAGCGATCCTCGCCGGTGTCCTCGCGATGGCCACCGCGGCCGTCGGCGTGGTCGGCACCGTGGTGGCCAGCGGCTACGACCGGGAGCAGGCCAGCCTGGTGAGCGAGGCCGCGACGGGCCGCGTCGACCTGCTCGACCAGACGCTCGACAACGCCAAGGTCGTGGCCGCCCTCGCGGCCGAGGCGTGCAACCAGCGGCCCAACTCCTGCACCGCCATCCTGGAGCAGCTCTCGCCGGAGGCGCTGTCCACGTTCGCCGTGCGGGTGCCGGTGGATGGCACAGCTCAGTCGCTCGGCGGCAGCGCGCCGCTGGACCCCGCGCAGGTCGTCGCCCTGTCCTCCGGCTCGGCCGTCATGACCGCGCTCGACGGACGGCTGGGGCAGGTGCCCGACGAGGGTTTCCCGACCAAGGTCCGCCTCGTCGGCAAAGAGCCGGGTATCGCGCTGATCGTCGTCGTGCCCTCGGGCCGGGTGACTCCGGAGTCCGACCCGACTTCCGCGTTCGTCTACGGCGTGCGACTGGATCAGCGCTACGCCGACCGCGACTTCCGGTCCCAGGACTTCGGCTTCTCCCTGCTGGTCGACGGCCGGATCGTCTCCTCCAATCTGTTCGAGCGCGAGCGCCTGCAGCTGGAGCGCATCGCCGCCCTTGCCCGCGTCGCGAACGGCATCCCGGACGACGGCATCACCGTGCCGGCCGAGGGCAGCAGCCCGACCGTGCACTTCCGGACCGTCCAGGATCTCGAAGGCGCCCCGGTGGGCACGCTGGCCCTGTCGCGCGAGGCGCGGGCAGCCCTCGATGCGCAGCAGGGAGCCCTCAAAGCCCTGCTCGTCACCGCGCTCATCACCACGGCGCTGGTGGGCGGCCTCGCGCTGCTGCTCGGCCGGCGCACCGTCGAGCCGGTCCGCCGGCTCACGCTCGCCGCGCGCCGGATGGCGGCCGGTGACCTCAGCGCCACGACCGGGGTCGGCGGCCGGGACGAGGTCGGCACCCTGTCACGCACCTTCGACGCCATGAGCGGCTCGGTGTCCCAGCTGACCGGCGACCTGCGCGCCTCGGCTGCCCGGCTCGAGACGGTGCTGTCGTCGATGTCGGACGGGTTGGTCGCCACGGACGCCGGGGGGCGGGTGACGAGCATCAACCGCGCGGCTCTTGCCATGGCCGGGTTGGACACCGCCGACGACGCGCTCGGCCACCCGTTCGCCGAGGTGCTGGACGTGTGCGTCGGCGCCGAGCCCCTGGTGCTGGACGCCCGCGACCGCCCTGACGTCGATGCCGTCATCCGCCGTGGCGACGGCAGGACGGTGCCCGTACGCGCCGCGCTGGCGCCGCTCGACGACGGCCGGGGCGTCGTGCTCGTCCTGCGCGACACCACCCAGGAGCGGGAGGTCGAGCGGATGAAGACCGAGTTCCTGTCCAATGTCAGCCACGAGCTGCGCACCCCGCTGACGCCGATCGTCGCGTACGCCGACCGGCTCGTGACCAAGGCCCACCTGTCCCCGGACACGGTCCAGTTCATGACCAGAGAGATCTACGACGCCAGCATCCGGATGCAGCGGGTCGTGAACCTGCTCGTCGACGTCGCGTCGATCGAGGCGGGTCGGGTGAGCCTTCGGCCGGGTGCCGTGGCGCCGGCCGCGCTGGTGGACGCGCTCCTGGCGGACTGGCGCAAGCGGGCCCCGGCGCGCGCCGAGGACCTCAAGCGACGGGTGGCCACGCGCCTGCCCGACGTCTTCGTGGATCCCGAGTGGCTCAAGAAGGCACTGGACGAACTGGTGGTCAACGCCGTGAAGTTCACCGATCCCGGGACATCCATCACCTTGACCGCCGCCCTGACCGAGGACCGGCGACGGGTCCGTGTGGCGGTGCGCGACGCAGGTCACGGCATCGATCCCGACATGCTGGACTCGGTGTTCACCGACTTCGAGCAGGTCGACGGCTCGGCCACGCGGCGGGTCGGCGGCATGGGCCTCGGGCTGTCCTTCGTCCGCCGGCTGGCTCAGGACACGGGACTGCCGCTCACCGTCACCTCCGCGCTCGGCAAGGGCGCGGAGTTCGCCCTGGACCTGCCGATCGCCGAGTCACCTGCACCGCCACCCACCCGGCGCCCGACCAAGGCGCGGCTGTCGCGCTGAGCCGATGGTCAGGCCTCCTCCAGCGTGGCCAGCAGTGCCGCGGCCAGGGCCGGAGCGAGATCGGGGCCGGTGACCAGCTCGTCCGGACCGTCGCCCGGCCCACGCAGCCGCAGGACGCAGGCCGAGCCCCCGCCGCGGGTGACCGCGACGCTCATCCGGACCTCGCGCCGCTCCGGATGTCCGGCCGCGACCGCGGCCGGGTCATCGACGCCGTCGAGCGCGGCCTCGGCCGAGGGGGGCAGGACGAGGACCTCGTGCACGAGCACCACACCGAGCACCTCGGCGCCGAACACGAGCGAGGCGAGCTGCTCGTCGAGGGGACCGTCGCCGAGCGGTTCCTGCGCGATCGGGGTCAATGACGCGGGATCGCCGGCGACCAGGCCCATCGTTCGGGCGAGCTGTGGCTCGGCGGCAAGCAGCTGCTCGGTCTGGACCAGGGCGAACAGCGAAGGCGCCTGGTCCCAGCCGGCCTCGTGCACATGGCCCTCCACCTCGCCGACGACCGACTGGAGCGGGCTGGGGGGAACTGTCATGGCGTCCATCCTCGCCGGTGAGACGGCGCGCAGGGAACCGGCCGGCTTGTGGTTGGGTTGGACAGACGTAACGTCCCGTCACGCGAAAGAAGGTGGAAGTGGCCGTCCGCACTCCGGGGGCGGGCCTGCCTGCCCGCCCCCGACTGCTCGGTCCCGTGCTCGCGGTGCTGGGGTTCCTGCTGCTGGTCAGCGGGGTCGGCGTGTCGCTCTACACGGACCTGCTGTGGTTCCGCAGCGTCGACTTCACCACCGTCTTCACCACCGTGATCACCACCAAGCTGCTGCTGTTCGTGCTGTTCGGCCTGCTGATGGCGGTGCTCGTCGGTGCCAACATCGCGATCGCCTACCGGATGCGCCCGCCGTTTCGCCCGATGTCACTGGAGCAGCAGAACCTCGAGCGCTACCGGGTCGCGGTGGAGCCGTTCCTGCGCACCGTGCTGCTCCTCGGCAGCGGCGTGTTCGGGCTGTTCGCCGGCCTGTCGGCTGCGGCCCGTTGGGAGACCTGGCTGCTGTGGCGCAACGGGACGCCGTTCGGGCAGGTCGATGCCCAGTTCGGTCGCGACATCTCCTACTTCGCCTTCACCTATCCGTTCGAGCGGTTCGTGCTGGGGTTCCTGCTCACCGCCGTCATCCTCGCGCTGATCGCCGCCGCCGCCACGCACTACCTGTTCGGCGGCGTGCGCCTGCAGACGCCCGGGGAGAAGGTCAGCCCGGCCGCGCGGGCCCACCTGTCGGTGCTGTTGGGCATCGTCATCCTGCTCAAGTCCTACGCCTACTACCTCGACCGGTTCGGGCTCGCCTTCTCCGAGCGGGGCGTGGTGCAGGGCGCCTCGTACACCGATGTCAACGCGGTCCTGCCGGCCAAGAACATCCTCATCGGCATCGCGATCGTCTGTGCCCTGCTGTTCTTCGCCAACATCGTCGTACGCAACATCCTGCTGCCGGCCGGCGGACTCGGGCTGCTGGTCGTGAGCTCGGTGCTGATCGGCGGCATCTACCCGGCCTACACCCAGCAGTTCCGCGTCAAGCCCAACGAGGTGCAGCGCGAGGCGGAGTTCATCGGCCGCAACATCGAGGCGACCCGCCTTGCGTACGGCATCGAGGACACCGTCGTCACGGACTACGCGGGTGAGCAGAGCGCCACCGCCGCGGAACTGCGGGCGGACGAGGGCACCATCCCGAATGCCCGCCTGCTCGACCCCAATGTGCTGCCGCCGACGTTCGAGCAGCTGCAACGCATCCGCACCTATTTCGGCGTCAACGCGCTCGATGTCGATCGCTACACGATCGACGGCGAGGTGCAGGACTACATCGTCGCTGCGCGCGAGGTCGACCAGACCAACCTGACCGGCCAGCAGCGCAACTGGATCAACGAACATCTCATCTACACCCATGGGAACGGCTTCATCGCCGCAGCCGCCAACGAGGTGGACGATGACGGCCAGCCGGTCTTCGCCGTCGGCGGCGTGCCGGTGCGGGGTCCGAACGGCGGCCCGTCGCCCATCCGGATCGACCAGCCGCGGATCTACTTCGGTGAGTCCTCCCCGGTGTATTCCGTGGTCAACACCGAGCAGGGTGAGATCGACGGACCCGAGGCGGGCGGGGAGCAGCAGACGTTCAACTACGACGGCGAGGGAGGTGTACGGCTGGCAGGCTTCGGGACAAAGCTGGCCTTCGCGGCGAAGTTCCGTGAGCCAAACCTGCTCCTGTCCGGTGCCATCCAGTCCGACTCCCGGATCCTCTACACCCGGGAACCGCGCGAGCGGGTACAGAAGGTCGCGCCGTTCCTCGAGCTCGACAGCGACCCCTACCCGGCGGTCGTCGACGGCAAGATCCTTTGGATCCTGGACGGTTACACGACCAGCGCCGGCTACCCGTACGCCCAACGCACCGTGCTCGGGAACGCGACGGCGGACAGCCGGAGCACCCGGCGGCTGCCGCAGGAGGAGGTCAACTACATCCGCAACTCGGTGAAGGCGACCGTCGACGCCTACTCGGGTGAGGTCACCCTCTACCGTTTCGGCGAGTTCGACCCGGTGCTCGAGACGTGGAGCAAGGCGTTCGAGGGCATCCTGCAGCCCGAGAGTGAGATCTCGGACGAGCTGCGCTCACACCTGCGCTATCCCGAGGACCTGTTCAAGCTGCAGCGCGAACTGCTCGCGCAATATCACGAGCTCGACCCGGAGGCCTTCTACAACAAGGAGGACTTCTGGGCAGTGCCACGTGACCCGGCCGACGCCGTGAACCGTGCCGCCAACGCCGGTGATGCGGCCGCACCGGCGGCGCCCGCTGCGGGCAATCTCGTCCAGGAGGTCGCCCAGAGCCAGCCGCAGCCGCCTTACTATGCCCTGCTGCAGTTCCCCGGGCAGTCGGCCTCGCGGTTCTCGCTGTCGACCTCGTTCGTGGCCCTCGGGCGACCGAATCTCACCGCATTCGCGTCGGTCTCCTCAGACCCCGAGGACTACGGAACCATTCGCGTCCTGAACCTGGACGCCAACGACGTGCCCGGTCCGGGTCAGGTGGCGAACCAGTTCCTCACCAACCCACAGGTGGCTGAGTCGCTCCTGGCGCTGCGCCGCAACGGCACCAACCTCACCTTCGGCAACCTGCTCACCCTGCCGGTCGGAGGCGGGTTGCTCTACGTCCAGCCCGTTTTCGTACGCGCGCAAGGCGGCGAGAGCTTCCCC
>JBBSKF010000066.1:0-18356 GCA_038256525.1 Mycobacteriales bacterium
GAGTCCGAGCTCTGCGGGCTGTTGACGCCGGGCCACGTCGGGGCAGACGCCTGGCGGGTGCGGCGACTCACCCGTACCGGCATGACGACACCTGACGCGGTGGCCGAAGCCGGCCTGGACCGTCTGGTCGGCGCGATCGGCCTCGCGGCCTTCGTCGGCTTCTCGGCGGTGGCCCTACCGGCCCGCATGCTGCTGTCGGCAATCGGCCTCGCCCTCGTGGCCATCGTGGTGGCCGTGATCGTCGGCCGGCGTCGCCCCGACCTGATGCCCCGGCGGCGGCTGCCGGCACCACGCAAGGTCGCGCTCGGTGTCGCACTGTCCGCGGCCTACCAGCTTTCCATCTGCCTGCTGCTGCTCGGCGCGGTTGTGGCAACGGGGCACTCGCTCGGCCCGCTGGCGCTGCTCGGGGCATTCGGTGCCAGCCAGCTGGCCGGGGCAGTTCCCGGACCGAACGGTGCGAGCCCCCGCGACGGCGCCCTGGTCGTGGCGCTGGCCGGCCTCGGCCTGCCCTGGCAGGCGGCGATCGGCGCCGTGGCGCTCAAGGCCACGCTGGCCTGGCTGCCCGCACTGCTGCTCGGCGGCGTGAGCCTGCTCGTCGCCCGCCGCTTCGCCGCGTCCCATCAGCCTCAGCACAACGTCATGGTCGCTGCCTGAAACCGCTGTTCATCTGTCCGCAGAGGGTCCACACTGGTGGGGCTGCTGGGGGTGGCCCATGGAGACCGACGCCACGGACGCGGAACACCGGGTGCGCACCGGGCTGCGCACAGTCGTTGTCGACGCGATCGCGGTCGTCGTCGGCATCGTCTTCTACTTCGGGGTGCGGGGACTGACGGCCGGTTCGCCCGAGACCGCGCGCAGCCACGCCCTCGACATCCTCGCGCTGGAGAAGACCCTCGGCCTCGATGTCGAAAAGGGCATCCAGGCAGCCTTTGTCGAGGTCGACCCCCTCGTGACATTCGCGAACTGGATCTACATCTGGGGACACTGGCCGGCGATCGCGGCCATCCTGATCTGGCTGGCTCTGCACAACCGCATCGTGTTCCGCCGGCTGCGCAACGCGATGCTCGCCTCCGGCGCGCTGGGGCTGTGCGTCTACACGACCTACCCGGTCGCCCCCCCGCGCCTGGCCGGCATCGGGTTCCGCGACACGATCACCGAGACCTCGAACTCCTACCGGGTCCTGCAGCCGCCAGCCTTTGTCAACCAGTACGCCGCGATGCCGAGCCTGCACGTCGGCTGGGATCTGCTCGTCGGCCTCGCCCTCGTCGCCGCCGCGAGCACCTGGCTGCTGCGGTTCGTCGGCCGGCTGATGCCGCTTCTCATGGCTGCTGCGACCGTGCTGACCGCGAACCACTACATCCTCGACGTGCTCGCCGGCGCGGCTTTCGGGCTGGCCGGTTGGATGATCGCGTTGCGGATCGAGAACCGCGCCGGCCCCGGCACCCCCGCGGCCGCCGACCGGTTGGTGCTTCCGGGGCAGCGCTGTCCCAGCGATCCGGAGCCGTCCGCCAGCTTCGGTGAACCGGCCGCGACCGAGCTCTCCGCGTCCGAGCCGCATGCCCGCCGACGCTGCGAGCGCCGGTGACGGTGCTGGCCGTCGCACATCGCGCCGGCAACTCGCTGGCCGGGCTGCACCTCGCCGCCGATCTGGAGGCGGACGTCCTCGAGGCGGATGTGCACGCCTATCGAGGTCGGCTCGAGGTACGGCACTCCAAGTCGCTCGGGCCGCTGCCCTGGCTCTGGGACAAGTGGGAGCTCACCTCGACGTCCGTCCTGCAGCTCCAGCTGCGCGAGCTGATCGCCGCCTTGGACGGGCGCTCGACCCTGATGCTCGACCTCAAGGGGCCGGGCGGGGTCGGTGAGAGGGTCGCGGACGCCCTGCACCAACGGCTGCCGGAACAGCCGGTCCTGGTCTGCTCGCGCTGGTGGCCCGGTGTCGACGCCTTCGCCGGGCGGCCGTGGGCCCGGCCGCTGCTGTCGGCACGCAACCGGGGTGAGCTGCACCGGCTGCGTCGCCGGGTGCGCGGGCCGCGGGCGCCGTACGGCGTCAGCATCCACCGGTCACTGCTCACGGCGGCACTGGTCGCCGAGCTGCACGAGCGGGTCGATCTGGTGTTGACCTGGCCGGTGAACGATCCGGCGGCGCTGGAGGAGGTGCTGTCCCGCGGGGTGACCGGTGTCATCAGTGACGAGGCGGACATCCTGCGCACGGTGCGGGCCTGGCGCTAGACGCTCAGTCCCGGCGGGCCTGCGCGCTGGCGCGGTCGTTGGCCTTGCCGAGGGCCGCGACCAGCTCGTGCTTGCTCATCGACGACCGGCCCGGGACGTCCAGGCGCTTCGCCAGCTCGTACAGGTGCTTCTTGCTCGCGTTGGCGTCGACGCCGCCGGCGGTAGGGATGCGGCTGTCGCGGGCCGCCTTGCCGCGCATCGCGCTCCGGGCGTCGCTGGGACCCTTGCCATCCTTGGGCTCCCAGTGGTCGCCGACCTTCTCGAAGGAGTGCTTGACGGCAGCCAAGGCCGTACGGTGCGCCCGCTCGCCCTCCCCGTAGGACTCGGCCGCCGCATCGTGGACCTTGGTGAAGGTGCGTTGCGCCTTGGCCGGCGACCGCTTCAGTGTTGCCGGCAGCTCGTCCTGCTTGGCCTTGCCACCCTTGGTGGTCTTCGGCATCGATCCTCCTCGGCTCGCGCCGGTCCTACCCCACCTTGACCAGGTCGACCACGAAGACCAGCGTCGCGTTGCCCGGGATCTTGGGTGGCTGCCCAGCCTCCTTGTAGCCGAACTTGCTCGGGATGGTGATCTGCCGGCGGCCACCGACCTTCATCCCGGTCGGACCGACCGAGAAGCCTGTGATGACCTGCGGCCGGCAGATGCTGAAGGGAAGCGTCTCGTCCGGGCCGCGGCTCCAGGAGGAGTCGAACTCCGCACCGGTCTCGTAGAACGCGCCGACGTACTTCACCTCGACCTTGCTGCCGGTCGAGGCCTCGGCGCCATCGCCCACGACGAGATCGGCGTACTGCAGCTCGGTCGGTGGTGGCGCCGTCGCGGGTGCGATCACCGGCTTGGTCGACAGGTCGGTCGAGGCGCCGGGCGGCGGTTCTACCTCGACCGCCGTGGTCGGGCAGACGAGCGGGGAGGCGCTGGGCGCGACGCTTGACGAGGCGGCGGTGTCGGCGGCCCCGCCACCACAGGCCGTGAGGGCGCCGGCGAGGACGAGGCCGAGGGCGGTGGCGCGACGGGTCATGTGGTGGGGCTCTCCTGGCCGAGCAGCCGCTCGAGTCGGGGGCCGAGCAGTCGGGCGAAGGCGCGGCGGGGGCGGGTGCGGTCAAGGACAGCGGCCTCGAGGTCGTCGGCGGTCAGGGTACGGGTGGCACCGTCCGGTGACCGGGACAGGGCCTTCACGCCGAGCTGCAACGCCACCTCCAGCGAAGCGGTCGGGTCGTGGTGCTCCTTCACGAAGGTGCCGATCGGTTCGCTGTTGCCGCCCATCACGACGAACGCGTGCTCCTCGGCGACCGAGCCGTCGTAGGTGAGGCGGTAGAGCTGGTCGTCGGCCTGCTTGTCACCCACCTCGGCCACGACGATCTCCACTTCGTACGGCTTGCCGGACTCGGTGAAGATGGTGCCGAGCGTCTGGGCGTAGGCGTTGGCAAGCCCCCGGCTGGTGACATCCCGCCGGTCGTACTGAAACCCGCGCAGGTCGGCGTAGCGCACCCCGGCTGTCCGCAGGTTCTCGAACTCGTTGTACTTGCCGACGGCGGCGAACGCGATCCGGTCGTAGATCTCGCTGATCTTGTGCAAGGCATTGCTGGGGTTCTCACCGACGAACAGGATGCCGTCGTCGTAGGCCAGGGTCAGGACCGAGCGCCCGCGGGCGATGCCCTTGCGGGCGAAGTCGCTCTTGTCCTTCATCAGCTGTTCGGGCGAGACGTAGAACGGCTGCGTCATGCGGAGCTCCTTGGGGCGGTACGGGGCGGGGGCTGGTCCGGGGGTAGGCGGTCAGCCGCCGGGGTTGGTCATCCGTTCGCCGACCACGGTCGCGACGACCGCGCCGACCTCGTCATCGGGCAGCCGCCGGGCTCCGTCATCGGTGACGCTCATGACCACCGGCCAGATGCCCCGGGTGAGGTCCGGCCCGCCGGTCGCGGAGTCGTCGTCGGCGGCGTCGTAGAGGGCATCGACGGTGAGCTTGACGGCCTCGGCCTCGCTGACTCCGTTGCGGTAGCGCTTCTTCAGTGCGCTGCGGGCGAAGGTGCTGCCCGAGCCGACCGAGTGGAAGGAGTGCTCCTCGTAACGCCCCCCGGTGATGTCGTAGCCGAAGATCCGCCCGACGCCGCTGTCGAGGTCGAAGCCGGCGAACAGCGGGACCACGGCGAGGCCCTGCATCGCCATGGCGAGGTTGTTGCGGATCATCGTCGACAGCCGATTGGCCTTGCCGTCCAGGGACAGCACGTGGCCTTCCATCTTCTCGTAGTGCTCGAGCTCGACCTGGAAGAGCCGCACCATCTCCACCGCGAGCCCCGCGGTGCCGGCGATCCCGACCACGGAGTAGTCGTCGGCAGGGAAGACCTTCTCGATGTCGCGCTGGGCGATGAAGTTGCCGATCGTCGCCCGCCGGTCCCCCGCCATGATCACCCCGCTGGCGTGGACGACCGCCACGATCGTCGTGCCGTGCGGGGCGTCGATCACTCCGCTGGGGAGCTCGCGGTGCGACGGGAGGAGATCAGGTGCTGCATGGCCGAGGAACTCGGTGAAGGATGAGCTGCCGGGCGTGGTGAAGTGAGGCGGTAGACGCCCTTGCAGACCTGCGTCCGCTGCCATGTGGTCCTCTCGAGGTAAGCGCTCGCGCGCTGCAACAGGTCGCTCCGATCGCTGAAGTGCCCGATGCCGACGTTGCAGCGGAAGCACACCACACCGCGGATCTCCCCTGTGACGTGGTCATGGTCCACATGCTTTGCAGGTCGCTCGATGCAGATCGCGCACAGGCCGTCCTGCGCCTCTATCAACGCAGTCAATGCCTCGGGGGTCAGTCCGTAAACGCGCAGGAAGCGGGCGTCGCGCTGACGGCTGCTGATGCACGTCTTGCAGTGACTGTTCCGGCCGTCGCGTTGGTACGGGGCAAGAGAGAACCCCTCCAACGGCTTGATCTGCCGGCATGCCGAGCAATGCTTATGTCCTTCCGGTACGGCGACCCGCTCACGAACCGGCGTTCCTTGGCGTGCGCGCTTTCGCCGGTACGCAGCATTCGATCTGGCTCGGAAACAAACTCTGCAGTAGGACGCAAGTCCATCCCTATGGGTGCGGTTGCTGCCGAATTCTTCCTGTGCCTTATTGAATCCGCAGTCAGGACACCTTTTCAATTTCATTGGCCCCCCTTCTGGACAAATGCACGAACAAAGTCCTCAGCGTTTGCCTCGAGGACATCATCAATATCATCCAATAAAGAATCAACGTCGTCGGTGAGCTTCCCCACCCTTTCCTGGACGTCGCTAGTGTCCTCAACCGGGACCTCCTCGACCTCCTCGCGGCGCCGACTAGCCCGGTCCTGCCCGCCGGTGTCCTTCGTCGCCATCTTGCGCTCCCTGCTTCCAGTGCTGCTCTCGACTGCGTCCTGCAACGAGACTAACCCCGGGGTACGACGTTTCGCGCCTCAACGGGCCGCGCGGCAGGATGGGTCCGTGGACGCAGATGAGCTGTACGCCTTGGCCCCTGAGGACTTCACAGCCGCCCGCGACCTCGCCGCCAAGCAGGCCAAGGCCGGCGGCGACCCGGGGCTGGCGAAGCAGCTCAAAAGCTTGCGCAAGCCCTCGGTCGCCGCCTGGTTGGTGAACCGCCTCGCCACGCAGCAGCGACCGCTGCTGGACCAGCTGCTCGCGCTCGGTCCGGCGCTTGCCGAGGCGCAGTCGGCTGGTCACGCGGACGACCTGCGGGCGCTCGGTCAGCAGCGACGGGACCTGGTCGCGGCGGTCACCGACGCTGCGGCCGCCGACGCCGGGCGGACCGTCAGCGCAGCGGTCCGCGACGAGGTCGCCAGCACCCTCGAGGCTGCGCTCGCCGATCCGGCGAGCGCCGACGCCGTACGGTCCGGACGTCTGGTCCGGAGCCTGTCCTACGCCGGGTTCGGCGGCGTCGACCTCAGCGACGCGGTGGCGGTGGCGGCGCGTACGAGCGGCAAGCCGGCAGCTCAGGCTCCCGACCGCAAGCAGGTCGAGCGGGCAGAAGCGGCGGCACATCGCGCGGCCGGGACGCTGGATGATGCCGTCCGCGGCTGCGAGCGGGCCGAACGGGTGCAGGCCACAGCCGCGGAGGCGGCTCGCACCGCCACGGCGGAAGTCGAGCGCCTGACGGCCGAGCTCCGCAGGGCGGGCAAGCAGGCTGATCGCGCCGAGCGGGAAGCCGAGCGCGCGGCCGAGATCGTGCGTACCGCCCAGAAAGCGGTGGTCGAGACACAAAAGGACGCCGAAGCCGCCCGACGCGAGCTCGACCGGCTGCGGAGAAGCTGACCCGCACACGCCTACGGGCGGGAAGGACGTTTCCGCCCTCCCCGCCCGGCCCCCCGGCCCCCCGGACATGCGCCTACCGGCGGCTCACGAGCAGTGCGACGGTGGTGAGGCTCACCAGGAGAAAGACTGCTGACAGCACCACAACGGCGTTCGGGACACCGTCGACGAAGAACGCCGGCAACGAGCCGATGACGGACAGGACCCGACTGGCTGCCGCGACCCGCAGGCCTACCCGAGAGCGGCGGGACCAGGCGTAGACCGCACCGGCGATGGTGATGACGCCCATGACAGCGCCGAAGACGAGGACGGCGTCAGGTGGACCCTGCTCACCCGGAGCCGGAGTTGCGCCGAGCAGGGCCAGCCCGCCGATGTCGGCCAGGCCGAGCAGTACGGCCAGCACGACCCCGACCCGATTGCGGGTGGTAAGGGTTGTGGTCCCCGGGACCGCTTCGCTGACGGTGGAGCTCATGGCGTTCTCCTGATGACGATGGGCTGTGCTGACGAGGCCACCTTGCCGTCCCGGGGCCCCCGGCGCGCGAGGTCGCAGTCCCGACGCACCGGGCAATCACCCGGCTGATCCGGGTGCTGCCTCCTGGTCGGCACCCGGCTTCCGGGCCATCATCAGGGCATGGCGGTGATTCGGGTGCTTCTCGTCGACGATCACCCGGTCGTCCGCCGCGGACTTCACGCGCTGCTGTCCTC
Source organism: Mycobacteriales bacterium (assembly GCA_038256525.1). Taxonomy (GTDB): domain Bacteria; phylum Actinomycetota; class Actinomycetes; order Mycobacteriales; family SCTD01; genus SCTD01. The sequence goes on from JBBSKF010000066.1 coordinate 7,204, forward strand.
CCTGGAGGGGGTCGAGGTCGTGGGCGAGGCCGGGGACGGCGAGCAGGCGGTGCGCGAGGCACAGATCCTCGCCCCGGACGTGGTGCTCATGGACATCCAGATGCCGGGGATGGACGGCATCCAGGCCACCCGGCGGATCCTCGCTGCCGCGCCTGGATGTGCAGTGCTGGTGCTGTCGATGTTCGAGACCGACGAGTCGGTCGTGACAGTGCTGGAGGCGGGGGCCCGCGGCTACCTGCTCAAGGGAGCGGGTCAGGACGAGATCGCACGGGCGCTGCAGGCAGTGGCGGCCGGGCAGGTCGTGCTGGAGCCTTCCGTGGCCGCTCGGCTCGTCCGCCGCGGCGGCGGCCCGCAATCGGCGCCGGTGCCGCTGCCCATGTTGACCATCCGCGAGCGGCAGGTGCTCGACGGTGTTGCTGCGGGACGCAGCAACACCGCCGTTGCCCAATCGCTCGGCCTGTCCGTCAAGACCGTCAGCAACCATGTGTCAAGCGTGTTCGCCAAGCTGGGCGTGGCCAGCCGCGCCGAGGCGGTGGTCCTCGGACGGGAGCACGGACTGGGGAAGGGGGGAGCTTCATGACGGGGGCCACCGCAGCCTCCCCATCCCACTCTGTCAACGTGATCGCCGCGGTCACGCGCCGCCTGGTCCCGAAGCACGGAGCTCGCTGGGCCGCAGGGGCACTCGCGGTGCTCGCCGCGTTGGCGGTCGTCGGACTGTGGTGGGCACCGGAAACCAAGGCCGGAACAACCCTGTGGCAGGTGGCGGCGTTGACACAGGGATTGGCCTGGTGCGGCGTGGCTGAGGCAGCGCGCCGATCCTCCGTTCCCGGTGCGGGCCCCTGGATGAGATCCTTGTTGTTGGCGACCGGCTTCTGTCTGCTCGGCGCGTCCTGGTTGCTACCGGCCGGCTCGACCCTGAGCCGCTTCTCGGACGTTGCGTGGATCGCTCTGGCGGTGCTGCTGCCGCCTGCCCTCGTCGGCTATCCCCACGCTCGACCAGCGACACGAGTCGACCGGCTGACTGCGGGCCTGTTGCTGGTGCTCGGATTGATCGGCGTGAACCCCACGGACCTGTTCCGCTCTCCCACCCTCGACACGGGATCCCTTCGAGGCATGTTGGGCATCACGTCGGTGGCCGTGCTCTTCGCCGCCTGGTGGTGGCGCGGCGAGCACGCCGAAGCCAAGACCCGGGTCGCGATGCTGTGGCCGGTCCTGGGGACGTTCGGTGCGGGCCTGCTGCTCGGTCATCTCGAGTTCGCGGGCGTGGCCGCATCGTTGCCCGAACCGCTGGTCGTGGTCCCAGGACTCGTCCTCGGCCTGCTCGTCCCGGCGTCCGTGGCGGTCGGGTTGCTGGCCCCGGGCGTGTACGACGTGCGCCGGCTCATCAGCGGGTTCACCGTCTCGGTGGTGATGGTCGATCTCACCATCGGCGTGGTCGCCGGCAGTCTCGCGGGCTTCGCCCTCGTGGCCGGGGCACCGGCACCCAAGGGAGTCGCGGCCCTCGTGGCCACCGCCTGCGCAGTTGCCTTCGGGCCGGTCCTCGTCCGGGTCCGCCGCACGATCGAGGAGGTGCTGTTCGGCGGCTCCACTGACCCGCTGGATGCGATGTCGCGGCTCGGCGCCGAGCTCGGTGCCGACAGCTCCCCAGACGCCTGGGTGGCGGCCCTGCGCTCGGCCCTGGTCGTGCCCCGCGTCGAGCTGCGGGTCGCGGGTGCGCTGCTGGCTGCGGCCGGCGACGGGACCGGCGTCAGCAGGACGACCGCCCTGCGGGCCGGCGGGGAGCACGTCGGGGATCTGATCGTCACGCTGCCGAACTCAGCGTCCCGGCTGCCGCGCAGCACCCGCGCGGTGCTCGATCTCGTCGCGGCTCCGCTGGCCCGCGCGCTGCAGGCGGTACGCCTGGCCGATGAGCTGCACGCCTCACGGGGCCGGGTGGTGCAGGCCCGCGAAGAAGAGCGGCGGCGGCTGCGCCGGGACCTGCACGACGGCCTCGGGCCCTTGCTGACCGGGGTCGCCTACACCGCCGATGCGGCGGCCAACCTGCTGCTGTCGGACACCGACCGCGCGACCGCACTGCTCGGGCAGCTGAGGGGGGACACGACCGACGCCATCGCCGAGATCCGGCGCATCGTGCAAGGGCTGCGGCCACCCGCGCTCGACGAGGTCGGCCTGGCCGGGGCGCTCCGGCAGCACGCGCTGCGCTATGACGGCGCCGTCCAGGTCGACGTGCACTGCTCCGAGCCGGCTGCTGACTCCCCTGGGCGGCTGCCCGCTGCGGTCGAGGTGGTCGCCTACCGGGTCGCCGTCGAGGGGCTCACGAACGCTGTGCGGCACGCCTGCCCCCGAGCGGACGGATCGGTTCTGCATGTCACGATCGGCATCGCCCGCGCCGGAGCGGGTGATGAGCTCGTGGTGACGGTCCAGGACGACGGCGTCACGCCCGGGCCGTGGACCGCCGGCACGGGTCTGGCCTCGATCAAGGCGCGCTGTGACGAGGTCGGCGGCGGCGCCGTCACAGGCCCGACGGCCGACGGCGGACGGGTCGAGGCGCGACTTCCGCTGCGCCTGGCCTAACGCCCCCGCGACAGGCTCTCGACCAGCTCGACCGCGGTCGCCGACGCCTCGAGCAGCTCCCCGACATGGGCCTTCGTGCCGCGCAGTGGCTCCAGCGTCGGCACCCGCTGCAGCGACTCGCGGCCGACGTCGAAGATGACCGAGTCCCACGACGCCGCAGCGACCTCACCCGGATAGCGCGACAGGCACTGCCCACGGAAGTACGCACGGGTGTCCTCGGGCGGGTTCTCGACGGCGCGCAGCACCTCGTCCTCGGACACCAGCAGCTCCATCCGGCCGCGGGAGACCAGCCGGTTGTAGAGCCCCTTGTCCGGCCGCACATCGGCGTACTGCAGGTCGACGAGGTGCAGCTTGGCTGCGTCCCAGCCGAGACTCTCGCGCTGCCGGAACCCCTCGAGCAGCTCCAGCTTGGCCACCCAGTCCAGCTGACCGGACAGCGACATCGGATCGGTGGACAGCCGGTCCAGCACCGACTCCCACCGCAGGAGGACGTCGACGGTCTGCGCGTCGGCGTCCGCCCCGAGCCGGTCCTCGACGTGCTTGCGGGCCTGCTCGAGATACTCCATCTGCAGCTGCACCGCGGTCAGCCGCCGGCCGTCCCGCAGCTCCACCTGCGCGCGCAGCGTCGGGTCGTGCGACACCGCCTGCAAGGCCGCCACCGGGGCACGGACGGTGAGGTCGATGCCGTTCGAGGTGAACCAGCCGTCCTCGATCATCGACAGCACCAGCGCGGTGGTGCCGACCTTGAGGTAGGTCGACACCTCGGACAGGTTCGCATCGCCCAGGATGACGTGCAGCCGGCGGTACTTGTCCGGATCGGCGTGCGGCTCGTCCCGGGTGTTGATGATCGGCCGCTTGAGGGTCGTCTCGAGGCCGACCTCGACCTCGAAGTAGTCGGCCCGCTGGCTGAGCTGGAACCCCTCCCCGCGGCCGTCCGCACCGATGCCGACGCGGCCGGCGCCGGTGACGACCTGGCGGCTGACGAAGAATGGCGTCAGGTGGCGCACGATGTCCGCGAACGGTGTCTTGCGCGCCATCAGGTAGTTCTCGTGGGTGCCGTAGGACGCACCCTTGTTGTCGATGTTGTTCTTGTACAGCAGGATTCGCGCCGTCCCCGGCACCTGCAGCGCACGCTCCGCAGCGCGCGCCATGACCCGCTCCCCCGCCTTGTCCCACAGCACGGCGTCGCGCGGACCGGTGACCTCCGGCGAGGAGTACTCCGGGTGGGCGTGGTCGACGTAGAGCCGGGCCCCGTTGGTGAGGATGACGTTGGCAAGGCCCAACTCGTCCGGGGGCTCACCCGTCACGTGCTCGGAGTAGCTGGGACCGGCGTCGAAGCCCCGCGCGTCGCGCAGCGGGTTCTCCTCCTCGAAGTCCCACCGCGTGCGCCGTGAGGACGGCGCCGGCCCGTCGGCCATCCCGCTCGCGTAGCCGTTGACCACCTGGCTGGAGGCGGCCATCGCCCCGCTCGCGGGCTGACCCGGGACGGACACGCCGTACTCGGTCTCGATGCCCATGACGCGACGCGTGGTCATGGTCGTAGCGTAGGTCGTGGAACATCGGCGCGTCCTAGGGTCAGCCGATGACCGTCGACCGGCAACCCGTCGCCTGGGGCCCGATCCTCGCTGTGGCCGGGACTCTGAGCGCAGTCCTGGTCGCCGTCAGCAGGCGGTACGGCTACCACCGCGACGAGTTGTACTTCCTGCGTGCGGGACGCGACCTCGCCTGGGGCTATCCGGATCAGCCGCCGCTCACCCCGCTGATCGCCCGGGTCATGGACACGTTGGCGCCCGACTCGATCGTCGCCCTGCGCCTGCCCGCGGCGCTGGCGGTGGGGCTCACCGTGGTGCTGACCGGGCTTCTCGCCCGGGAGCTCGGGGGCGGCCGGGCAGCCCAGCTGCTGGCCGCCGCCTGCACCGCCGTCGGATCGGTCTTCGTGATCACAGGGCACCTGCACAGCACGACGACGTACGACCTGCTGGCGTGGACGGCCCTGACCCTGCTGCTCACCCGGGTCCTGCAGGGCGGCGATCCGCGGCTGTGGCTCGTTGTCGGGGCGGTCGCCGGCGTCGGACTGCTCAACAAGCAGCTGGTGGCCTTCCTGTTGCTGGGGGTTGCGGTCGGGGTGCTGGCAGTCGGCCCGCGCGACGTCCTGCGCAGCCGCTGGTTGTGGGCCGGGGCGGCGGTCGCCCTGGCGCTCTGGACGCCCCACCTGCTGTGGCAGGCCGGTGCCGGCTGGCCGGCGCTCGAGGTGGCGTCCTCGGTCGCCGAGGGCAACTCGGTCAGCTCGGAACCCCCGGCGTTGTTCCTGCCCTTCCAGGTCCTGCTCGTGAGTCCGGTGCTCGTCCCGATCTGGGTGGCCGGTCTGCATCGGCTCTGGGGCGAGCCGCGCTTGCGCTGCCTTGCGCTGGTCTATCCCGTGCTGGGGGCGGTCTTTCTGCTGACCGGTGGCAAGCCGTACTACCTGGCGGGGCTGTATCCACTGCTGCTGGCGGCGGGCGCCGCGCCCACGGTTCGCTGGGTGCGGCGGTCACGCGCCCGTACGCCCCTGCTCGTCGCAGGTCTGGCTCTGTCCGCAGCAGTGTCCGCCACGATCGGGCTGCCGGTGGTGCCCGTCGACCGGCTAGGCGGATCGCCCGTCCTCGCCCTCAACGAGGACGTCGGTGAGACCGTCGGCTGGCCGGCACTGGTGCGGACGGTCGCCGGTGTCTACGACGGGATCGGCGGTGAGGCTGTCGTCCTGACGTTCAACTACGGCGAGGCCGGCGCGATCGACCGCTTCGGCCCAGCGGCCGGTCTTCCCGCGGCCTTCAGCGGCCACAACGGCTACGCCGACTGGGGGCCGCCGCCGGAGCGGGACCTGCCGGTGGTCGCGGTCGGCCTGCGGCGCGAGCAGCTCGACCGGTGGTTCGGGCGGTGCGAGCTGTCGGCCCGCATCGACAACGGGGTGGGTGTCGAAAACGAGGAGCAGGGCCGACCGGTGCACGTCTGCCGCGAGCGACTGCGCCCTTGGGCGGACCTGTGGCCAGAGGTCCGGCGGTTGAGCTAGCGGACCTAGAGGTACTGGCCGGTGTTGGCGACGGTGTCGATCGAGCGCCCGCTCTCTGAGCCCTTCTGGCTGGTGACCAGGGTGCGGATGTAGACGATCCGCTCCCCCTTCTTGCCCGAGATGCGGGCCCAGTCGTCGGGGTTCGTGGTGTTGGGCAGGTCCTCGTTCTCCTTGAACTCGTCGATGCAGGCGGTCATCAGGTGCTGCAGCCGCAGACCCTTGCCGCCGGTCTCCAGGAAGTCCTTGATCGCTGTCTTCTTGGCTCGCGCGACGATGTTCTCGATCATGGCGCCGGAGTTGAAGTCCTTGAAGTAGAGGACCTCCTTGTCACCGTTGGCGTAGGTGACCTCGAGGAACCGGTTGTCCTCCTGCTCGGTGTAGATGCGCTCGACGGTGCGTTGGATCATCGCCGCGACGGTGGCCTCCCTAGAGCCGTCGTGCTCGGCGAGGTCGTCCTCGTGCAGCGGCAGGTCGGTGCGCAGGTACTTGCCGAAGATGTCCTTGGCGGCCTCGGCGTCGGGCCGCTCGATCTTGATCTTCACGTCGAGCCGGCCGGGCCGCAGGATGGCCGGGTCGATCATGTCCTCTCGGTTGGAGGCGCCGATGACCACGACGTTCTCGAGCGTCTCGACCCCGTCGATCTCCGACAGCAGCTGCGGGACGATCGTGGTCTCGACGTCGCTCGAGATGCCCGAGCCGCGGGTGCGGAAGATGGAGTCCATCTCGTCGAAGAACACGATCACGGGGGTGCCCTCGGAGGCCTTCTCGCGGGCCCGCTGGAAGATCAACCGGATGTGCCGCTCGGTCTCACCGACGTACTTGTTGAGCAGCTCCGGGCCCTTGATGTTCAGGAAGAACGCGCGGCCGTCGGGCTTGCCGGTCACCTCGGCGACCTTCTTGGCCAAGCTGTTGGCGACCGCCTTGGCGATCAGGGTCTTGCCACACCCGGGCGGGCCGTAGAGCAGCACGCCCTTCGGGGGACGCAGCTGGTGCTCCTTGAACAGCTCCTTGTGCAGGAAGGGCAGCTCGACGGCGTCGCGGATCGCCTCGATCTGGCTGGACAGACCCCCGATGTCGCCGTAGTCGATGTCGGGCACCTCCTCGAGGACCAGCTCCTCGACCTCGCTCTTGGGGATCCGTTCGTAGACGTAGCCGCTGCGGGTCTCCAGCAGCAGCGAGTCCCCGGCCCTGATCGGCTCGTCCACCAGGGACTCGGCGAGCATCACGACCCGCTCCTGGTCGGTCTGCCCGATGACCAGCGCCCGCTCGCCGTCCTCGAGCAGCTCCTTGAGCATGACGACCTCGCCCTGCCGCTCGTAGGCGAGCGCCAGCACCACGTTGAGCGCCTCGTTGAGCATGACCTCCTGGCCACGCTTGAGCTCGTCGAGCTCGACGGCCGGGCTGACCGCCACCCGCAGCTTGCGTCCCCCGGTGAAGATGTCGATGGTGTCGTCCTCGTGCCGGGCCATGAACACGCCGAAACCGCACGGCGGCTGGGCGAGCTTCTCGACCTCCTCCTTGAGCGCGACGATCTGGTCGCGTGCCTCCCGCAGGGTCCCGACGAGACGGTCGTTCTGCCCGCTCACGCCGGCCAGCGTGGCGTGCGCCTGCGCGAGGCTCTCCTCGAGCGCCCGGACCTTGCGCGGGGAGTCGGCCAGCTTGCGCCGCAGCACCGAGACCTCCTGCTCGAGGTAGCCGACCTGCGCCGTGAGCTCGGACAGCTCCTCGGCCTTCTTGCCACGGGCGCTCTCGCCCGAGGCGCCGCCGCGCGCTTCTGCCATGTACCTCACCGCCCTGGCTCGAGGAACCGACCTGCTGTCTGCATCCTATGTACGTGGCAAGTCGTCCACCGGTTGTTGCGCGTGAACGCCGGGCGCGCCGCCCGCCCCGCCCCTCCCGACGAACTCGGTGCCACCAGCGCCGGAGGGGGCTTACTGGTGGCACCGAGATCGGTCAGAGGTGAGCGGTGGTTGTGCATCGTTCGGACGATGTTCATCCGAGCGGCTCGAACTTTGGGGGCCCGGCGCCCGTAGGTACAGCCGAGGCCGTCACCTGGACGGCTCCTGACCCTGGAGGCTCGTGAACGTGAAGAAGCTCCTCGCCCTTGCTGTGTTCCCCTTCGTCGCCGTCGGCGCGCTGGCCGCACCTGCGTCCGCCGACCACAACAGCAACAACCGCGCCACCTTCACCGGAGCCGCTGCCGGCACGGCGATCGCCAACTACAGCGAAGGACAGGGCACCTTCAACGCCGGCATCAGCGCCCGTGACCTCGAGCCCGGGACCTACACGTACACCGTGAACGGCCCGGCCGGCATCCAGGTGATCTGCACCTTCGAGGTCGGTGCCAGCGGGACAGGTGGCTGCAACGCGCAGGACCTCACCCTGGGCGGCTTCACCACGGCCGAGATCCGCGACGAGACCGGCGCCCTCGTCGACAGCGACCGCTTCACCCGGCAGGGCAAGTCCGAGTGCCGCGACCCGCAGCAGGCCGGTGCGGAGTCTGCGGAGTGCCCCAACCGGGTCTGATCCTCACCACCCGCGTCAGCTGATCTACGCGGACTTCGAGGTGCCGGTGTCGCCTCATCCACCTCGAAGTCCGCGTGGATCACCCGAGGGGCGCCCGCCTACGGCAGGTCCGGGCGGAACGGCTCGGTACGCGCCGGCTGGTCGCCGGCCGGCTCGGCTCCCGGCTGGTCGGCCGACCCCTTGCTGGGCCTGCGACGGCGTACGGGCGGCTCGACTCCATCGGCCAGCCGCCTTGCGGTGCAGAGGAATCCGGTGTGGCCGACCATCCGGTGCTCGGGCCGCACCGCCAGACCCTCGACGTGCCAGCCACGCACCATCGACTCCCAGGACTGCGGCTCGGTGAAGGTGCCGTGCGCCCGCAGCGTCTCGACGGTGTTCGACAGCTGGGTGGTGGTCGCGACGTAGCAGCAGACCAGTCCGCCGGGGCGCAGCGCCGCCGACACGGCGTCGAGCACCTCCCAGGGCGCGAGCATGTCCAGCACGACCCGGTCGACGTCTGTCTCGTCCAGCGTCGTCGCGAGGTCCCCGACCGTCACGGTCCACGCCGGGTGCGGTGCGCCGAAGTATCGCTCGACGTTCTGCACCGCGATCTCGGCGAACTCCGCCCGGCGCTCGTACGACGACAGCCGTCCGCCGTCACCGACGGCGCGCAGCAGCGACATCGACAGCGCCCCCGAGCCGACGCCTGCCTCGACGACGTGCGCGCCCGGGAAGATGTCCGCCATCTGCACGATCTGGCCGGCGTCCTTGGGATAGACCACCTGTGCGCCTCGCGGCATCGACAGCACGAAGTCGCTCAGCAGCGGGCGCAGGGCCAGGTAGGCCGTGGTGCCGATCGTCACGACCACGCCCTCGGGGCCGCCGAGAAGGCTGTCGTGCTCGAGGATCCCCTTGTGGGTGTGGAACTGCCGCCCGGGCTCGAGGGTGATGGTGTGCATCCGGCCCTTGGGATCGGTGAGCTGCACCTGGTCACCGGCGCGCAGCGGCCCTCTGCGGCGGGCCGCCCCGGTGGCGGAAGAATCGGCAGGGGTCACGAACAGACGAGGCTACGGCGCCACGACGGCGACGACGTCCTGGGTGCGCAGCACGCGTACCGCCCCTGTCGCCCGGTCGTGCACGACGTACTCGGACGCGGGCACCTCACGCATCGCCTGCAGCAGGGCGTCGCCCGCGAGGGCGGCATCGAGAACCATCCCGTCGACAAGCGTGCGGGCAACGGTGCTCACCGACACCCAGGGCCGGCGATCGTCGGGGGTGGCGAGCACGGCCGCCTCGTTGACGACCGCCTGCGGCTCCCCCGTCCGGTCGACCACGACGACACCTCGGACGTCGGCCTCCTGGGCGCGGCGCACCGCCTCGCCGAGCGGCAGGTCGCCCGGAACACCGATGGCCGGCCGGGCGAGGGCTGCGACGGTCACCTGCGGCAGCCGCTCGACGAGCCGGGCCCGCTGCAGGGTGGCAGTCGCGCCGACGTAGATGAAACCGGCGATCAGGCCGGTGAACAGCACCGTCCCCACGGTCAGATCGGTCAGGCCGACCGCCGGCAGGATTCCGATCAGCAGAGCGGGTACGACGATGACCGCCACTCCGCGTCCCGCCCAGGCGGCGGCGCGGGTGGACCGGTCGGGATCACCGGTCACCTTCCAGATGGCGGCCCGCAGGACGCGGCCCCCGTCGAGCGGCAGGCCGGGCAGCAGGTTGAATGCGGCGACCAGCCCGTTGGAGATGGCCACGATGCCCGCCAGCAGGTAGGGCAGCGAACCGCGCTCGAACAGCGGCAGGCTCAGCCAGCCGACGACCCCGAGCACCAGCGAGACCAGCGGACCGATGACGGCTACGGCGTACTCCCGCCACGGCGTCTGCGGGGGCTCGGTGATCTCGGTCAGCCCGGCGAGGAAGGTGACGGTGATGCTGCGCACCGGCAGCCCGAAGGCCCGCGCGACGACGCAGTGGCCGATCTCGTGCAGCAGGACGCTGATCAGCAGCAGGACCGCGAAGGCGCCCGCCGCGAAGTAGCCGCGGCCGGTGCCGTAGTCGTCCGCCAGCGCCGGCCCGAAGCTGACCAGGACGAACGCGGCGAACAGCAGCCACGACGGGGAGACGAACACGGGGACGCCGAGCACATGTCCGAGGCGGAGCCCGCCCTTCACCGCAGCGTTCGTGACGGCGGTGCCCTTGCCGGCAGGGGGGACGACGGCCTCGGGCGCGGGGCTGCTCACACCCGCCAACCTACGGGAGCGTGGGTCGCACGGCCGCCCAGGCGACACGACCGTTGACTGGTACGACGTAGCGCAGCTCCAGGCCGCTCGAGCCGGCCACCCGGGCCGCCGCGGCGGCGTCGGCCGCGACGGCAACCAGCCGGCCGCCCGGGGCCAGCAGCGTCAGCGCCGTCGGCACGTCGAAGGCCGCTCCCGCGACGACGACGCGGGCGTCGTCATCGACGAGCCGGTCGGTCCCGGACGCCGCGAGCAGGGCACGCGCGACGAGCTCGCCGGCGCCGACAACGGCGACGCGGTCGTCGCAGCGCGCGCCCGCAAGGGCCGACAGCACTGCCGCGAGCACGGGATCATCCATTCCACCGTTCTGCCCCTCTCTGGCAGCATCGCACCTCTGTGGAGCCTGGGAGGGGATGCGCGATGCGTTGGTGCTCCTTCACGAGCGTCTCTGGGGACGGCGAGCCGCGGCTCGGGGCAGTGCGGGAGGGCGTTGACGCGGTGCTGGACGTCGGCGTGTGGGCGCGCTCGGTCGGGGCTGACGCGCCGCTCGACGTGGCCGACCTCGTGGCCGCGTCGCCCGCCGTCCAGGAGCGGGTCACGGGCCTGGCCGCGTCTGCACCGGACGACGGGCCGTGGTGGGTGGCCCAGGTCGACGCTCGGGTGCTCGCGCCGCTGCGCGCCCCGAACTCGCTGCGCGACTTCCTCGCCTTCGCCGACCACGCCGCGCGCGGGGCGGCTCGCCGAGGCAGCGAGCTGCCTGCCGCCTGGGACCGGATCCCTGTCTTCTA
>JBBSKF010000067.1:0-18321 GCA_038256525.1 Mycobacteriales bacterium
CCGCACTTCCCCTGCGAACCGACGCCGTACGGCGCCCGGGAACTGTCATGACGCAGGGGAAGTGCCTCCGGGAGGGGTCGCGTGCTTGCCGAGCTCCGAACGCGCGACCGTGCGCACATGCACCTCGTCCGGCCCGTCGGCCAGGCGCAGCGTGCGCAGCGAGGCGTACATCCGGGCAAGCGGGAAGTCGTCGCTCACCCCTGCCCCGCCGTGCACCTGGATCGCCCGGTCCACCACCCGCAGCGCGACCCGCGGGGCGATCACCTTGATGGCGGCGATCTCCGAGCGAGCCCCCTTCGCACCGACCTTGTCGATCAGGTCGGCGGTCTTCAGGACCATCAACCGCGCCTGGTCGATCTCCATCCGCGACTCGGCGATCTGCTCCCGCACGACCCCCTGCGTCGCGAGCGGCGAGCCGAAAGCCACTCGCGACAAGGCGCGTTCGCACATCAGCGACAGGGCCCGCTCGGCCGCCCCCAGCGCCCGCATGCAGTGGTGGATCCGGCCCGGGCCGAGGCGGGCCTGCGCGATCGCAAAGCCGTCCCCCTCGCCGGCGATCAGGTTGGCGGCCGGCACGCGAACATCGGTGAACGTGATCTCGCCGTGCCCGTGCTGGTCGGCGTAGCCGAAGACCGGCAGCGCCCGGACCACCTCGACGCCGGGGGTGTCGACAGGCACGAGGATCATCGACTGCTGGCGGTGCACCGACTGGCCCGGGTCGGTCTTGCCCATCAGGATGAGGATCTCGCAGCGCGGGTCGTTCACCCCGGTGATCCACCACTTGCGGCCGGAGATCACGTAGTCGTCGCCGTCGCGTACGAGAGCGGTCGAGATGTTGGTGGCGTCGGAGGAGGCGACGGCCGGCTCGGTCATGGCGAAGGCCGAGCGGATCTGCCCTTCCATGAGCGGTACGAGCCAGCGCGACTTCTGCTCGGCGGTGCCGAACAGGTGCAGCACCTCCATGTTCCCGGTGTTGGGGGCGTCGCAGTTGATGGCCTCGGGCGCGATGTGGGAGGACCAGCCGGTGAGCTCGGCGATCGGGGCGTACTCCAGGTTGCTCAGACCGGACACGTCCGGCAGGAACAGGTTCCATAGTCCGCGCCGGCGGGCTTCGGCCTTGAGCTCCTCCACCACGGGCGGCAGCGTGTGATCGTCCGGGCCGGCCGCGTGGCGATAGGCGTCATAGTCCTTCTCCGCCAGGAGGATCCGGGTGTCCAGGAAGTCCTGCATCCGAGCGATCAGGTTCAGCGCCCGAGGCGAGTGGTCGAAGTCCATGACGTCGAGTCTGCCTGGGCGCCGGAGCCCCGACGGTGTGTGACCATGGATGAGCTGTCGAACTGGAGGATCCGTGACCGACCGGCTCAGCCCGCTGGACGTCTCCTTCCTCTACATGGAGACGCCCACTACGGCTATGCACGTCGGCGGCGTCGCGATCTTCGACCCACCGGCCACGGGTTTCGATTACGACCGGCTGGTGGCGCTCATCTGCCAGCGGATCACCCTGGTGCCGCGTTACCGGCAGAAGGTCAAGCTCATCCCGGGCCGGATCGCCAACCCGGTGTGGGTGGACGACGAGAGCTTCGACGTGACCTACCACGTACGCCGCAGCGCGTTGCCCAAGCCGGGCACCGACGCGCAGCTGCGCGACTTGGTCGGCCGCCTGCAGGGCCGCCCGCTCGACCGCAGCCGCCCGCTCTGGGAGATCTACCTCGTCGAGGGGCTCGAGCGGGGCCGGGTCGGGATCATCACCAAGACCCACCATGCGATGGTGGACGGGGTCGCCGCCGTCGACATCGGCACGGTGATGCTCGACCTCACCCCCGAGCCCCGTGAGGTGCACGCTGACGACTGGCGCCCGTCGCGTGAGCCCGGACGGGCCGCGCTGGTCGTCGGGGCCATGACCGACATGGTCAAGCGCCCGACGCAGGCGATCGACACGACCCGGTCGGCGATCGTCGACGTACGGGCGACCGCCGGCAAGGTGGCAGGGGTCGCCAGCGGCGTGCTCCAGTCGGTCGTCTCGATGGCCAAGCCGGCCCCGAGCTCACCGCTGAACGTCCGCATCGGCGAGCACCGCCGCTTCGCGATGGCCGACACCGACCTCGATGACTACAAGCGCGTCCGCAAGACGCACGGCGGCACCATCAACGACGTGGTGCTCGCCACGGTCTCCGGCGCGCTGCGCTCCTGGCTGCTCACCCGGGGGGAGTCGGTCAACGCCGCGACGACCATCCGCGCGATGATCCCCGTCTCGGTCCGGTCCGACAGCTCCAGCGGCCAGCCCGGTAACCGGGTCTCCTCGTACTTCGTGGATCTTCCTGTGGGCGAAGGCAGCCCGGTGATGCGGCTGCACCAGGTGAGCTTCGCGATGCGCGGCCACAAGGAGTCCGGTCAGTCGGTCGGCGCCGACGCGCTCGTGCAGATGTCGGGCTTCGCCCCGCCGACCATCCACTCGCTCGGCGCTCGGCTCGCCTCCGGCATGACCCGTCGGCTGTTCAACGTCGTGGTCACCAATGTGCCGGGACCGCAGTTCCCGCTGTACGCCGCTGGCGCTCGCATGCTGGCGATGTACCCGGTGGTCCCGCTCGCGAAGGGCCAGGCGGTGTCGATCGGCCTGAACTCCTACGACGGCGGCGTCTACTACGGCCTGAACGCCGACCGCGACGCGATGCCCGACATCGACGTGCTGGCCGACCTCATCGAGGAGTCGCTGTCCGAGCTGGTCGGGACGGTGAGCTGATGCCACCTCGACAGCCCGCCTCCGGCGGGACGCGTCGCGGAGTGGTCCTCGGTGCCGGCGGGGTGCTCGGCGCCGCGTGGACGATCGGCGCGCTCGCCGCCCTGGCCGAGCATCACGAGTGGGACCCGCGCGAGGCCGAGGTGCTGCTCGGCACCTCAGCCGGCTCGGTGCTCGCCGCGTTCCTGGGCTGCGGCACCGGCGTCGACGTCCTGCTCGACCACCAGCGCGGCATCGTCAACGCCGAGGCGCCCGACATCCGCTACGACCCGGACCGAGACTCCGGCGGGGGCCGCCCGCCGCTGCCGCGCCTCGGGATCGGGTCGGCGCGGGGCGCGTTCCGCACGGCGACCCGACCGTGGAAGGTGACGCCGATGGGGGCGCTCGCGACCGTCCTGCCGCAGGGCCGGGGCTCGCTGGACCCGATCGGTGGGCTCGTCGACGCGGTCTGCCTTCCGGGCGACTGGGCCGGGCACCCACGGACCTGGGTCGTCGCGATGGACTACGACACCGGCCGGCGGGTGACGTTCGGCCGGGCCGGCGCGCCGGCCGCCGGGCTGCGGGAGGCGGTCATGGCCTCGTGCGCGATCCCCGCGTGGTACGCCCCGGTCCGGATCGGTGGTCGCCGCTACGTCGACGGCGGGACCTGCTCGCCCACCTCGCTCGACCTGGTCGCCGGACTGGAGCTCGACGAGGTCGTCGTGCTGTCGCCGATGACCTCGCTGGAGTACGACCGGCCCGGCACCGTCGTCGGCCGGCTCGAGCGCCGCTTCCGCCGGGCGGTCACCAAGCGGGTGCTGCGCGAGGCGGCCAAGGTCGCGGCGACCGGCACGACGGTGACGCTGCTCGGCCCGGGCGCGGAGGACCTCGTCGGCATCGGCGTCAACATGATGGACCCGAGCCGGCGGGAGCAGGTTCTCGAGACCTCGCTGCGCACCTCGATGGCGGCCTTGCGGGCGGCGCCGTTGGCCGCCGCCGGCTGATGCGCGTCTACCTGCCCTGCACGCTGCCCGGACTGCGGACCCTGTTGGACACCGGCGAGTTCGGCCCGCCGCCGCTGCCCGGTTTCGCCGTGACTGCGGCGCTTCGCGAGTGGTATGCCGAGGGCGACGACGAGGAGCTCGAGTACGCCGCGCTGAGTCTTGCCGCCCGTGCGTCGGTCCGGCTGCTGGACCGGCAGCTCGTCCTCGATCCGGCCGCGCCGGCGCGGCGGGTGGTGGTGGTGGCCGACGTGGACGCGACGGCCGCGATCGAGCCGGCGCCGGATGTCGACCGGGCCGCGGTACGCGTGATGGACGCGGTGCCGCTGCGCCTCGTGCAGGCGGTGCACGTCGACGACCCGTCGGCAGAGCCGGACGTCCGGGACGCCGCCGAGCAGCTGGTCGAGGCCGACCTCGGCAGCGAGGACGCGGCCTTCGTGGTCGAGCAGGCCGCCGGTCACGAGCTGCAGTGGTACGCCACCCAGGAGATCGGCGCCCTCGTCGAGCTGGGTTGAGTCCACCCCGTGCGACTTCCCCTGCTTCCTGACACTTTCCGGGCGCCGAAGCGTGTCGTTTCACAGGGGAAGTGCGGTGACGGACCCCGCCCCCGTGCTCACCCGTTCAGCCGGTAGCCGACGCCGCGAACCGTCTCGATCACCCCTTTGCCGAGCTTGCGCCGCAGGTAGCCGACGTAGACGTCGACGATGTTCGATCCCGGGTCGTAGTCGTAGCCCCACACCTGACTGAGCAGCTGCTCGCGAGTGAGCACCTGCTGCGGGTGGCGGAGCAGCACCTCGGCGAGCATGAACTCCTGCGCGGTGAGGTCCACGGTGCGCTCGTCGACCGTCGCGGTGCGGGACAGCAGGTCCAGCCGCACCCGTCCGGCCGACAGGGTCGTCGGGTCGTCGTCACTGCTCTCGCGCAACCGCACGCGTATGCGTGCACGCAGCTCCTCGAAGCTGAACGGCTTGGTGACGTAGTCGTCGGCGCCGGCATCCAATCCGCTGACGCGGTCAGGGACTGCGTCGCGGGCGGTGAGCAGGATCACCGGCAGACGCTCCCCCCGCCGGCGCAGGTCGGCGAGGACGGCGAAGCCGTCCTTACCGGGCAGGCCGACGTCGAGCAGCATCAGATCGAAGTCCTGGCTGCGGGCGATGACGCTGGCCTCGTCGCCGTTGTCGACCACCGTCGTGACGTGACCTTCTGCCCGCAGGCCCTTCTGCAGGAAGGAGGCGATGCGCGGCTCGTCCTCGACGACCAGGATGCGACTCATCCGGATGCAGCCGGCAGGACGAGGGTGAAGGTCGAGCCGTGGCCCGGCCGGCTGTCGAGCTCCACCCGGCCGCCGTGCGCCTCGGCGATTGCCTGGACGATGGACAGGCCCAGCCCCGAGCCGTCCGATCGGCGTCGGGCCGCCGCGGCGCGGGAGAAGCGTTCGAAGATCCTGGCCTGGTCCTCGATCTCGATTCCTTCGCCATCGTCGCGCACCCACAGCCGCGCGTAGCCGCCACCGTAGGAGCAGCCCAGGGTGATCGCGCTGCGGTCGTCGGTGTGCTGCGTGGCGTTCTGCGCCAGCTGGGTCAGCGCCTGCGTCAAGCGCTGCGGGTCGCCGTCGATGCGCGCTGCGTCGCTCCTGCCCAGTGTCCAGGTGCGAGGAGCGAGCGCGGACACCTTCGCGAGCACGGCGGGTAGCAGCTCGGCCGTGTCGACGGGCCGGCACTGCAGGAAGTCGCCGCGCTCGGCCTTGGCCAGCAGGAGCAGGTCGTCGACCAGCCGGGACATCCGGTCGAGCTCGTCGGTGACCAGCGCCAGGGTCTCGCGCCGGTCGTCCGGGTCGTCGGTCATGAGCTCGAGGTGGCCGCGCACGATGGTGATCGGCGTGCGGAGCTCATGGCCGGCGTCGCTGACGAAGTCACGCTGTGACTGCACGGCGCGCTCCAGCCGGTCCAGCATCGCGTTGAACGTCCGCCCGAGCTCGGCCACGTCATCGCTGCCGCGGACGTCGATCCGGCTGGACAGGTTGGTCTCCTGGATCGAGCGCGCCGTGTTGATCGCCTGTCGCAGCGGCGCCAGCACCCGGCCGGCCACCGCGTACGCCGCTGCCGATCCGAGGGCGAGCACCGCGAGCAGACCGACGGTGATCCGTACGATCGTGTCGTCGACGCGGTCCAACTGCTCGGCGGGGAAGGCGGCGACCAGGAACACCCCGCGGTTGACGGGATCTCCGGTGGCCGGATCGGCGGCCCGCACAGGCACGGCGAGGTACTCCGCCCTGCCGGCGGCCGTGTCCAGGCTGCCGCGACGCGGCTCCAGCAGGCCCTGCAGGCTCGCGACCAGCTCTGCGTCGGTGGTGAGCTCGGCTGGCGGGTCGGCATTGGTGAGATACGGCGTTCCGCCGACGAAGGCGTACTGCCCCTCGTCCTCGTTGGGCACATTGCGACTGAAGAACGTGTCGAAGATCGCCGCAGCGTCGGTGCCGAAGGGCTGGCCGGTCCTCGGGTCGTTGCCACCGACGAGCCGTTCCAGCTCCTGGACCTCCTGACGCAGCTCCGCCTCGACCCGCACCTCGACCTGGTTGACGAGCACCTCACGGATGAGGACCAGGCTCACCCCCAGGGACATCGACAGCAGCGCGACGTAGGCGAGCAGCAGCCGGCCGCGAGTTCCCTGGATGCCGCGGCGCAGCGGACCTGGCCGGGGCCCGACGGCATCGCCCTCCACCTGGCGCGAAGGCGGCGACGGGGCAACCGGCCGGGGCACGTCGGTGTCCGGTCCTTTCGCTGTGGACCAGCCCGGCGTGGCGGGCTCAGTCGTCGTCGATCTCGGCGCCATCATCGTCGCTCCCGTCCGGCTCGTCGTCGTCCGGCTCGTCATCGTCGTCCGGCGCCGGCGGCAGGACCGGACGAGGAGCCGGCTTGGGGGCGAGAACCGGCGCTTGTCGAACCGGGGCGGGCACGGGGGCGGGGGCGGCACCGGACCCCGCGCCGCCCGAGGTGGCAGCCGCTGGCGGCGGCGGCGGCTGCGGTGGCTGGGGCGGAGGCTGCGGTGGTTGGGGTGGCGGCGGGGGTGGCACGGAAGCCTCGAGCGGCGGCGGCGACGCAGGGCCGCTCTCCGGTCGCAGGTCGATCGGAACGATGTCCGTCGTGCCGGCGCTCGGGGTGGAGCCCACCGCACCGAACGCGATCCCGGTGAACAGGGCTCCGGCCAGAGCCATCAGAACCAGACGCAGCTTCATGTCCTCACCTGTGCCCGTCACGATGAGCGTCAGATGAGACCCCGATGAGCGTTCTCTCATCGTCGATCGCCGGCCACTCGAGGTCGTCGAGCAGAAGCGGCTCGGCGTGCAGGCAGGCAAGCCGCAGCAGGCTCAGCGCCCGGCACTGCTCGAGCAGCTCCGCATCCACCGGTGCCTGCTCGGCGTAGGCCTGCAGCATCTGCATCACGGCCGGTCCGACGTCGACACGTGAGCGCCGGGCGAGCAGCGCCAGGTGCGCCAGCAGGTTGCCGAGATCCAGCTCGCCGGGTCCCGCAGCAGCGTCGTCGAGATCGAGCAGCCCGACCTTGTCGCCGAGCACGATCTGCTCCTCGTAGAGATCGCGGTGCACGACCGTGGTGGGCGCCCACGCGGCGGACAGTGCCGGTACGGCGCGACGAACCACCTCGGCGATCGGCTGCGGCGCGGCCTGACACCGGTCGAGCAGCGTCTGGATCTCCCGCTCCACCGGGTGCGGGCGAAGCACCGCAGGGACGCGGTCGCGGTAGGCGGCATGCCACCGGCCCAGCGCGCGTCCGACCCGGGCAGAGGCGCCGGGGTCACCGTCGAGCAGCGCCTCTCGAAAGGACCGCCCCGGGACCTCGGTGAGGACGACGAGGTGGCGATCGGCGTCGCACAGCAGGACGGCGGGGAGCACCGGCTCCGGTGGACCGTTCCGCAGCGCGCTGACGCGCTCGGCCACGACCGGCGCGCGACCGGAGGCGTAGACCTTGACGATGGCGCTGCCGCCCGGACCGGTCACCCGGGACGTACGACGCCGCCCGGGCTTGTCCTTGAGGATCTGCAGCGACAGCGGCAGGCCGACCAACGGGGCGAGCAGGTCATCCGGCGTTCGCCCGAGCGGGTCGCGGGTGTCGAGCATCTCGGCCACCCGCGAGAGCAGGGTCCGGGTGCGGCCCGGCCAGTCCGGCGCGCACCGCCGGAACGGCTCGCCGGCGCGGCGCAGCAGCAACGCCGCTGTGCGGACGGTGATCGCGTCGTCGTCCGGCAGCGGGCGCAGCTCGGCGTAGCCGGCGCGCAGCTCCCGCGTGAGATGCGCCGGGCGCGCGCCGAGGCCACCGACGACCAGCTCGTCCGCCGACAGCGCGGCGTCGAAGCTCGCCAGGTCGAGAGCCGGGTGACCCGACGCCGCCCGGTCGAGGTCGAGCAGTCCGACCTGCCCGGTCGCTGCCACCACGACCTGGTCGGCGGAGAAGTCGCCGTGCAGCGGCACGGACGTCTCGGGTCCGCTGCTCAGCAGTGGGGTCAGCTGCTCGGCGAGGCGGCTCACCTCGTCCGCCACGTCGGGCAGCAGCTCGGCGACCTGCCTGGCCGTCGCCCGGACCGCTGCCGCATCGTCGGATCCGGTACGGGCTGGCAACCCGGGGCAGGGGAGGCCGTGAAGCCGGGCGAGCGCCCGACCGGCCTCTCGCAGGTCGTCCTCTCGTGCCGGCGCCACCTGCAGCGGCCGACCGGGGAGGTACTCCACGGCCAGCAGGCCGAGTGGCAGCTCTGCCCCGAGCAGCCGAGGCGTGCGTGGACCCCGACCCTCGAGTGCGCGCACCGCGGCGACGGCGGCTGCTGCGTCCTGAAGGCGATAGGCGCGTACGACGAACGGCGCTCCCTGCTCGGGCTCCACCAGCCCCACCCAGCGCCGCATCGGCTTGTAGCTCAGTGTCGAGAGCCGGGCGCCGCGCAGGCCACGCCGGTCGGGCAGGACCCGCTCCAGCAGCCGCCGCCGACGGCGCTCGTGGTCGAGCACGCCGAGCAGTGGCAGGTCCCGGTCGGCAGCTGCCCGCGCGGCCACCACCCCGGCCGTGCGGTCGAAGGCAAGAACCGACCCGAGCGGGGCTTCGGCGAGCACCTTGTCGGCCTTGACGGTGCCGTCCGCGGCGTACGCGGTGACGAAGATGTCGGCGAGACCGTCGGGGAGCATGGCGGTGGCGCCGAGCACGCAGCTGGTCCCCGGCTTGTAGCGCAGGTAGGTCCGCCGCACGGGAGCACCGACGAGCGAGCTGACGGCGTCGCCGTCCAGCAGCACCGAAAGGCCTGGTAGCGCGCGGTCGCGGGAGACCAGCGCGAGGTCAGCGGGGGACAGCACCGAGCACCTTCTTCCGCGTCCGGGCGGGTCGGGTGTCGTCGACGACGACCCCGTCCTGCAGGAACACGATGCGGTCCGCTCCGGCGGCCGCATCGAGATCGTGCGTGATGACGAACGTCGTCCGGCCCTCGGTGAGCCTCGCGAGCGCCAGGACCACCTCCCGCTCGGTGTCCTCGTCCAGCCCGGTCAGGGCTTCGTCCAGCACGACGATCGCGGCGTCACGGATTGCCGCCCGGGCGATGGCGATGCGCTGCCGCTGCCCGCCGGACAGCGTGGACCCGCGCTCACCGATCACGGTGTCGTACCCCTCGGGCAGCGCGAGCACGAACTCGTGGGCGCCGGCCAGCCGGGCCGCGTCCTCGATCTGCTGCGAGCTCGCTCCCGGGAGGCCGAAGGCGATGTTGTCGCGCACCGTGCCGGCGAACAGCACGCTCTCCTGCAGGACGATCGCGACCTGGCGGCGCACCGACTCGAGCGTGAGGTCACGAAGGTCGTGGCCGTCGACCAGCACGCGCCCGTCGTCCGGGTCGCGCAGGCGGGTGAGCAGCGACACGAGCGTCGACTTCCCGGCGCCCGATGCACCGACAACGGCGATCCGCTCGCCGGCCGGGACCCACAGGTCCAATCCCGAAAGGACCGGGTGCCCAGGCTCGTACGACAGGCGCACGCCCTCGAAGCGGACGTCGCCGCGGAAGCTGTCGGCAGGTCGGGCCCAGCTCCGGTCGGTGATGTCGGGGCGGGTGTCGAGGACGTCGACGATGCGCTCGCCGGAGGCGGCGGCCTTCGCGATGCGGCCGGTGTACTTCGCGAGGTCGCGCATCGGCTTGAAGGCCGTCTTGAGGTAGGTGAGGAACACGACGAGCTCGCCCGGGGTGAGCTCGCCCGCGAGGACCCGCAGCGCACCGACGTACAGCACGATTGCGGTCGCGAGTCCCACCAGCACGTCGGTCTTGCGCTCGAGGCCGGCCGACAGCTTCTTGGCCTTCACCCCGTCGCGCAGGCTCTTGGCGTTGCTGCCGCCGAAGGTCTCCTGCATCTGGTTCTCGAGGGAGTACGCCTGAACCACCTGCATGGAGCCGAGCGACTCGGTGGCGAGCGAGGCCAGCGCGCCCTCCGCCTCCCGCTGGCTGCGCGACACCGTGCTGATCCGGCGGGTCAGCCGCACGCTGGTGACCAGGAAGACCGGGAAGACGAGCAGGACGAGCAGGGCCAGCTGCCAGTCGAGGACCGCGACCACCACGAGCATCCCGGCGAGTGTCACCACGTTTCCGGCCAGCGGCAGGGCGGCGGTCACGGTCACCTCCTGCAGGCGGCCGACGTCACCGGTCACCCGGGTCACCAGGTCACCGGTGCGCGCCTTGTCGTGGTAGGCCATCGACAGGGTGTGCAGGTGCGCGTAGAGCTCGGCCCGCACCCTGGTGAGCACGCGGTTGCCGGCCAGCGCGAACAGGATCGTCATGAGGTACGCCGCCAGCGCCCGGAGCAGCACGACGGCCACCAGCGCGACGGTCGCCACGATCAGGACGGTGCGCAGCTCCGCCGGCTGCGGGGTGCGCAGGTCCGCGCCGGCCGCGGCGATGACAGCGTCCAGCACGTACTTCAGCGGCCACGGCTCGAGCAGCCGCAACGCCACCTCGGCGAACAGCGCGATGCAGCCGAGGATCAGCAGTCTGCGCTGCTCGCGCAGGTGCGGGCGGAAGCGGGTCAGGGTGCGGCGAAGGCCGGGCGCGGCGTCGCGCAGCGTCGAGGGCCGGGCCATCAGACCGCCACCGGGAGCCGGGACAGGATGCGGTCGACGACCCGCTCCCACCCGTGCAATTCCACGGTCGCCTCGCGGGTGGCGCGGCGAAGGAAGCGGCGCCTCGCTTCGTCGGCGCGCAGGTCCGTGATCGCGGAGGCCAGCGCGTCGGCCCGACCGGGTTCGACGAGCACCCCGAGCCGCCCATGGTCCAGCAGCTCGGGGAGCTGACCCACGTCGCTGGCAACGACCGGCAGACCGGCGGCGAGGTATTCGTAGACCTTGAGCGGTGAGAAGTAGCCGGCGGTCCCGGGATAGGGCGCCACGGCCAGGTCCATCCGGTGCAGCAGCGGGGCGACCTCGACCGGGTCCACCGAGCCGGTGCGCTCGACGAGTGCCTCGATCCCGGCTGCCTCGGCGTGCGCCGCAAGGGCGGCGGCCTGCGGCCCGTCGCCCACGAGCAGCAGCCGGTAGGCACCGGGTTGCGCGCGGTGCAGCAGCGCGAGTGCATCGAGCAGCGTCTCGACGCCGTGCCACGGCTTGAGCGTGCCGACGAAGCCGACCGTGAAGGGCACGGCGTGCGCCGGCGTGACCGGACGCTCGGCGGGCCGCACCCGGTCGGGGTCGACACCGTTTGCCACGACGGCGACCCGTTCGGGGCGCCGGGACCGCGACCGGGCCCAGGCTGCGACCGGCTCGCTGACGCACGCGACCACCTTCGCGGCGGACAGGGCCGCATCGGCGACCGCCTCCGCCCCCGCCCGGTCGACGAGCACCCGGTGGGCTGCCTGCTCGTCCACCAGCGCCGCGTTGACCTCGAGCACGCTCGGGATGTCGTTGGCCGCCGCCCACGCGGTCGCGGTCCGGCCCCAGAGCGAGTAGCGCTCGTAGACCAGGTCGAGCGAACCTGCGTCGGCGAGGGCGGCCAGCACCGGCGCTACGGCGGCGTCACTGCGCTGCGCCGCGCGCTCGCGCTCCGGCGCCGCACCGGCGGGGACGGCGGGCAGCTCGTGCAGCTGCACCGACTCGAGGCCGGGCGGCACCGCTCCACCTGTCCGTGCCGCGATCAGGTGGACCTGCGCGCCCCGCTGCACGAGGACCCGCAGCACGGACTGCACATGCACTGAGGCCCCCTTGCGCCCGAAGACCGGGATGCCGGGGTCGCTGCAGACGTAGGCGGCTCTCACTGTGACACTCACTGGGACGCCCCGACGAGGTCGCGGGCGATGGCCTGCCCGGCGAAGATCCGGCGCAGCGCGCGAGCTTGCCGGTGCACGTCGAACTCCGCCTCCACGAGGGTCCGGGCCGGCTCGGCCAACCGGGTGCGCAGCGCCCCGTCGTCGAGCAGCCGGGCCATTGCGGCGGCGAGCCGGACCGGGTCGGCCTCGGGGACGAGCAACCCGGTCCGTCCGTCCTGCACCACCTCGGGGATACCGGTCACCGGTGTGGCGACGCACGGTGTGCCGAGCGCCATCGCCTCCAGCAGCACCGTCGGGAGACCATCCCGGTTGCCGTCCTGCCCGATGATGCAGGGCGCGGCGAAAACCGCTGCCTGCGAGACGATCCGGCGCACCTGGCCCTGTGGCAGGGCGCCGTGCATCCGTACGACGTCAGTCAGGCCGAGGGCGCGAAGGTGGGCGCGCAGCTCGTCCTCGAGCGGTCCGGTCCCGACCAGGTCGACCCGCAGCGCCCGTCCTTGTTGCACCAGCAGGGCCACCGCGTCGACGAGGTCGGAGAAGCCCTTCTTCTCCACCAGCCGACCGACAGCGGCAACGACGGGTGGTCGCCGCTCCGGCGAGCTGTAGGGGAACCGGGACAGGTCCAGCCCGTTGTAGAGCCGCGTGACCCGGTCGGCGGCCGCTCCGTACGTCGATCGAAGGAACTCCAGGTTGTAGTCGCTGACGGTGACGACCGCCGCGGCGCCGGTCAGCTTGCGCGTCAGGTCAGCCGGCTCCACCGACTCGTGGAAGATGTCCTTCGCGTGGGCGGTGAAGGTGTAGGGGACGCCGGTCAGCAGGCAGGCGAGGCGGGCCACCGTGGTCGCCACCGAGCCGAAGTGCGCATGCAGGTGGGTCAGCCCCTCGCTCCGGACGAGCCGGGCCAGCTCGAGCGCCTGCACCGCGTCCACCACGGGTACGGCGAGCAGCTCGTCCAGGCAACCGGGCACGGCCGGGAGCTCGGCCTGCGCCGCGGCCAGCGCCAGCCACACGTCAGCTGCCCGGATGCCGGAGTGCCGCAGGTAGGTGACCGGAGCCCGGACCTCGGCCAGTGACTCGTGGAAGCGGCCGTCCGTCGGCGTGCGCAGCGACACGATCTGCAGGGCTGCTCCGGCGGCCTCGAGCGCCAGGACCTCGTTCACGATGAACGTCTCGGAGAAGCGGGGATACATCTTCAGGACGTAGCCGATCTTCTCCGGCCGATCGGGCGGCAGGTGGTCAGACGGCAGCACGGGCCGGCTCCGATGCGGCGAAGGGGTTGCTGTGCAGCGGGATCGCCGGCGGCACCGAGTCCCGGTCCGCCAGCGCCAGCAGGTGAACCGCGGCGCGGCGGGCTCCGTCGAGATCCAGGTGACGGGCGACGGCGCGCCGGATGCGGCTGCGGGAGTCCGCCAGCGCGTCGCAGATCTCGTTGCGCATCGCGGGTCCGCCGAGCCGCTCCGGCTCGACGACCCGCAGCAGGCCGAGGGCGCCGAACGCCCGGGCCCGGATCAGCTGTTCCTGCCGAGGCGCCACCCGAGGCACGACCACCGTCGGCACCGCCGAGGTGAGCGCCTCGGTGATCGTGTTGTAGCCGCCCATGCAGACCAGCGCCGCGATGTCGTCGAAGTGCAGCGGGAGGTTGCGTACGAAGCGGTGGTAGGTGCCGCCGCTGTCCTGAACCTGCCGGCGCAGCCCCTCCTGTTCCTCGTCAGGAGCGTCCGCGCCGCTGACGACGACCGGGTGCCAGGGGGCCGCACGGGAGGCACGGACGAAGTCGGCCAGCATGGCGGACCCGTCGGCCCCGCCCCCGGCCGTCGCGACGACCGTCGGCCGGCCGTCGGTGTGGAGGCGCAGCGCGGTGCGTTCGTCGGGCGGCGGCGTGTTGGCGACATAGCCGCAGAACCGGATCAGCTCCGCGACCGGTGCGGGCATGCCGTAGACCCGGCCGGGGTCCAGCACGTCCGGGCTGCCGTAGACCAGGATGCGGTCGTAGTCGCTGGCGATGGCGGCGAGCACCCGGCCGCGCTGCCACTCGTCCCGCACCGTGGCCGGGTCGTCGAGGATGTCGCGCAGCCCGAGGACCGCCCGGCCCCCGGCAGCGTGCAGCGCGCCGAGCGCCTCGCGCAGCTCACCGTGCGCGCCGTGCGGGTGCTTGTCGGACAGCAGGACGTCCGGGGCGAAGGACCTCGTCGCCGACGCGATCAGCCCGGACCGCATCGACCAGGTCTGGGCTTCGGTCATCGGCAGTCGCTTGGCCGCGTAGGTCGCGTCCTCCAGCTTGCGGACGCCAGGCAGCTTGAGGACGTCGACCCGCGCCGGGATGACGAGGCTGTCGATCTGGTCGGTGCTGCAGACCAGGAGGACGGACGCCGCCGGATCCGCGCGGGTGAGCGCGTCCGCGATGGCGAGGTTGCGCCGGACATGGCCGAGGCCAAGGCCGTCGTGGGAGTAGAGGAGGGCGCGCACGGCTGTCTCCGACCGGTTCAGGGGATGGTGATGCAGCGAGGTGTTCGTCTGGCGTTCACCATGTCTCCGCTTTTCCGTAGAAGTCACGTGAGAGTTCGTTCATCTGTCGGCTGTCCGCATGACAATGAGAGAAGTCTCATCGCCAGGCCTGCCATCGGCCTCTCACCTAGAGTCAGGTGGTGGCGGGGCGGACGTGGCGATGGGCGGTTGTCGCCCTCCTCGTCGGCCTGCTGGCCGCGGTGCCGTCGCTGGCCGGAGCCCGTCCCGTCGAGCCGATCGGGATCACCGCCGACGACCTGCTCGAACGGGTGCGCAGCTCCGACACCGTCGGCTGGTCCGGCTACGGCGAGAGCCGCGGCACGCTGGTGCTGCCCGATGTCAGCGAGCTCGCCGACCTGCCCTCGCTGGTCGGCGGGACCACCCGCGCGCGCGCCTGGTGGCGTGCTCCACAGGACTGGCGGGTCGACGCGCTGTCGCTGGTCGGCGAGACCGACACCACGAGGGACGCCCGCGGGGGATGGACCTGGCAGTCGGCGGACCGGCGGGCCACCCGGATCTCCGGCGAGCTGGACGTACGCCTGCCGCGCGCCGCGGACCTGCTCGCCCCGACGCTCGGCCAGCGGCTCTCCCGGACCGCGGACGTCCTCGCCAGCCGGCTGCCCGAACGCAGGGTCGCCGGTCGCGCCGCAGCCGGATTGCGGCTGACGCCGCTGCGCCCGGAGCAGACGACCATCGGCTCGGTCGAGATGTGGGTGGAGCCGCGGACCGGCCTGCCGCTGCGCGTCGAGGTCCGGGCCGCCGGTGCGACCGACAGCGTGCTGCAGACCAGCCTGCTCGATCTGGAACTCGCCATGCCGAGTCCCGAACGGACCGTGTTCCGGCCGACCCGCGGCGCCTCGGTCACGACGGTGGACGCGCCGGACCTCGCCGCGCTCGCGGACCGCTTCGCGCCGTACCTGCTGCCGGACGAGCTGGCCGGGCTGCCCCGCCGGCCGCGTAGCGCGCTGTCGGTCGGCGGCGGCGTCGGCACCTACGGCGACGGCTTCACCGCGGTGGCGCTCGTCCCGCTGCCGCACGACCTTGCCGGGGACATCATCCGCCGGGTCGCCCCGGACGGTGACGGGACCGAGGCCGACATCTCCACACCGCTGGTCAACGCGCTGGTGTCCCACGACGAGCCGGGGGATGCCTACCTGCTGGCCGGAAGCGTCCCGCCGGAGCTGCTGAGGACGGCGCTGGCGCAGCTGCGGGCGGACCCGCCGCCCGGCGGCAGACGGTGATCCGCACCACCGCCCTCACCAAGCGGTACGGCCGGGTGACCGCCGTCGACGACCTGCATCTGCACGTCCGCGAAGGTGACCGCTACGGCTTCCTCGGGCCGAACGGCTCGGGCAAGACGACGACTGTACGCATGCTGCTCGGGCTCGTGCTGCCGACCTCGGGATCGGTCGAGCTGTTCGGGGAGCGGTTCCAGCGGGACGCCCTGGTCGAGGTCGGCGCGCTCGTCGAGGGCCCGGCGTTCAGCGCCCACCTGTCGGGGCGCGACAACCTGCGGCTGTCCGATGCCGCCGGACCCGGTGGCGCCCGGGCGACCCGCCGCCAACGGGTCGAGGACGTGCTCGAGCAGGTCGGGCTCGCGGGGGTGGACCGGCGGCCGGTCAAGGCCTACAGCCTCGGGATGCGCCAGCGGCTCGGCCTCGCGTCGGCGCTGCTGCGAAAGCCACGCCTGCTGGTGCTGGACGAGCCGACCAACGGCCTTGACCCGCAGGGCATCCGGGAGGTCCGGGATCTGCTGCTGCAGCTGAACCGGGACGGGACGACGGTGTTCCTGTCCAGCCACCTGCTGTCCGAGGTCGAGGCGCTGTGCACCCGCATCGCCGTCGTCGACCGCGGTCGGTTGGTGCTGCAGGACGACCTGTCGGCCTTCCAGGCGCTGACCGGTCTGGTCGAGGTGCGCACACCGTTCGCTCACCGCGCGGCCACCCTGCTCGGCGAGCGCGTGGACGACCTGCGTTCGGACGGGCTCCTGCTCGTACG
Organism: Mycobacteriales bacterium; assembly: GCA_038256525.1. Lineage (GTDB taxonomy): Bacteria > Actinomycetota > Actinomycetes > Mycobacteriales > SCTD01 > SCTD01. Next base: position 16,512 of record JBBSKF010000067.1, read on the forward strand.
CCATGACGACCCGGCCGCGCTCAACGCCGAGCTCGTGGGCGCCGGCATCCCGGTCACGGCGCTGCACGCGCAGCGGCGCACTCTCGAGGCCGCCGTGCTGAGCGCCACCGGGGCCGGCTCGGACCGGGTGGCCGCCGAGCCCGCCGCGAAGCCTGCCGCGTGATCGGGGTCGAGCTGCGCAAGCTCGTCCGCCGCCCGCGCACCTGGATGAGCATCGGGCTCCTGGCGCTGCTGCCCACCATCGTCGCGATGTTCCTCGCTGTGCGCGACGTCGCGCCCCGGCCGGGAACTGGCCCGGCGTTCCTGTCGGCGGTCCTCGACAACGGCGCGCTGTTCCCGGCGGCGGCGCTCGCGATCGTGCTGCCGCTGTTCCTGCCGATCGCGGTGGCGGTCGTCGCCGGGGATGCCATCGCGGGCGACGCACAGGACGGGACCCTGCGCTACCTGCTGATCCGGCCGGTCGGACGCACCCGGCTGATCGTCGCGAAGATGATCGCGGTGGGGGCCTACACGATGTTGGCCGTTGTGGTGGTCGCGGCGGTGGCGTACGTCGTAGGCACACAGCTTTTCGGCAGCGCGCCACTGCCCAGCGTTTCCGGCACCGAGCTGTCCACCACCTCCGCCACCCTGCGCACCGTGCTGACGGTGCTGTACGTCGGGTGGTCGATGCTCGGCGTCGCGGCCGTCGCGCTGTTCCTGTCGACGCTCACCGACTCACCGCTCGCCGCTGCGCTCGGGGCCATCGCCCTGCTCATCACCTCCGGCGTGCTCGTCGCGCTGGAGGCCGCCGCGCCGGTGCAGCCTTACCTGCCGACCCGCTACTGGCTCGCCTTCGTCGATCTGTTCCGTGACCCGGTGCTGACCCGGGACCTGCTGCGTGGCACGGCCCTGCAGGCGGTCTACATCCTGGTGTTCCTCAGCGCCGCGTGGGCGAACTTCACGACCAAGGACATCACGAGCTGACCCGGGCCGAGAGCGCTGCGCAGTCCGCCGCCGACGGCTCCTCGATGTCCTGCGCCGACAGTGCCTGCAGCACCAGCCCGCGCACCAGCGGCAGCGTCGGCAGCTGGCCGTGCGTCGCGGCGAGCCCCGGGCAGACGTCCTGCACGGCGACATTGACCGCACCGTCGAGCCGGGCCGAGTCCGGGGGCGTGACCGTCTCGTCCTGCTCGGTCCAGATGGCCAGCCACTGCGGGCCGTCGGGTGTCTCGTCGTCGTTCAGGTCGTCCAGCAGGTCGCTGCCGGGCGCGAGTTGCTGGCAGCCGAGCGGGCAGGCTCCCGGGACGAGGGCGGTGGCGACCCCGGCGACCTTCGTACCGTGATGGGGGGAGCCGAGGGTGACGATGCGCCTCACCCGGTCCAGGTTGTCGACCGCCCACAGCCGGGCGACGACCCCTCCAGCGCTGTAGCCGATCACGTCGACCGACGGGGCGCCGGTGGCATTCGCGGCGGCCTCCACGGCCGTCACCGATCCGCGCAGGTCGCCGGTCCCGTCGCCGGGCAGGGCGACGATCGTGGCCGACCGCCCGGCCGCGCGCAGCGACGCCGCGAGGACCTGCAGCGAACCGGTCGCACCGCCGTAGCCGGGCACGAGCAGCACCGGACCGGGCGCCTCCTGCGGGACAGCCGCGAACGGCGGATCGGAGGACCCGAGCAGGCGGGCGACGACCGCCGTACCGCCGAGAATGGCGACGACGAGAACCACGGCGGTCAGCAGCAGCCGGCGGGCAGGGCTCATCGCCGGCCGCCTACTCCCCGCAGGACTGCCCCGCTTCGACGAACAGCGCCGTGTCGCGCGGCCCGGTCCCGG
>JBBSKF010000068.1:0-18057 GCA_038256525.1 Mycobacteriales bacterium
GCCCCGAGTGTGAGCATCCCGTCGCGCTTGACGACCTGCTCGACCAGCACCAAAATCAAGCCCCTCAGACATCCAAGATCCGTTAGATCCAAGCCTCCACCAAAGCCGGGGCGGTTCAGCCATCGACGGCTGCGCCGACACCCACACCGTCCCGCACCACGTCCCGCCCTGGTGGCTGACCCGCACCACCCGACTACGCGACCTGATCCCGCTGTGCAAACACGACCACCGCGCCGTCCACGAACAACACCGCACGCTGGGACTCAAAGACGGCCGACACATCGACGAATACGGCTGGGTCACGCTCCCCAGCAGGGTCTGATCTGGTCAGTACAGCGCGTTGGCGAGCGCGCGGCGCCCAGCCACGACGCGCGGGTCCTGCGGGTCGAGCGCGTCGAGCAGGCCGAGCAGGTGCCGCCGGGCGATGTCGCGGTCGTCACCGGCCGAGCGGCGCACCAGTTCGACAAGTCGGCCGATCGCCTCGTCGATGCGCTCGGACAAGATCTCGACATCGGCCGCCGCGGTCTGGGCGGCGACGTCGTCCGGCGCACCCGCCGCCACGGCAAGAACCGCGTCCGCGTCCAGATCGACGGCGCGGGTGAGCAGGGCCGACCAGGCCCGGCCGGCGACGGCCTCGCTGTCACCGGGCTTGCGGACCAGCAGCGCCTCGTAGCTCGCCGTGGCAGCGGCGTAGTCCCCCGCCGCCATGGCGTCCTCGGCCGCGATGAGCTCCGGTTCCGTCGGAACCGGGGGAGGCGGCGGCGGCTCCCCGGCGGCAGCACCGGCACCGGCCAGTCCGGCTGACGCCGCGGCGGCCAGCACCTGCTCGAGGAAGGCGCGCAGGTCCCGCTCGGGCAGGGCGCCGGTGAAGCCCTGGATGAGCCGGCCACCGAGCGCAAGCAGGACTGTGGGAACGCTCTGGATCTGCAGCTGGGCCGACAGTGCCTGGTTGGCGTCGATGTCGATCTTGGCGAGCACCCAGGCGCCGGCGCCCTCGGCGGCCAGCTTCTCGAGCACCGGCGACAGCTGCTTGCACGGGCCGCACCAGTCGGCCCAGAAGTCGATCAGGACCGGCACGGTCATCGAGCGGTCCAGGACCTCGCGCTCGAACGTCGCCTCCGTCACGTCCAGCACGAAGGCGCCCGATGGCGCCGGAGCACCACCGGCCGGGGCCGGCGGGGCCTTGAGAGCGGACAGGTCGACTGCCCCGGCGATGTTGATGTCGGTCGGACGCATGTTCATGAACACCATCTTGCCCGGTCCGCGTCCGGGGCCGATCTCCGGTCAGAAGCGCGGCGGCTCGGTGTAGCTGCCCCACAGCTTCCGAAGGACGCCGCAGACCTCGCCCAGCGTTGCCTCGGCCCGGACGGCTGCCAGCATCGGCTCGATCGTGTTGCCCTGGCCCCGGGCCACCTCGACGAGCTCGGCAAGTCGCGCCCTCACGACATCCTCATCCCGAGACTGCTTACGTGCGAGCAGCTCCCGTACCTGACCTGACTCCACCTCATGACTGACCCGCAAGATCTCGAGTGGCGAGTCGACTCCGCCGGCCAGCGTGTTGACGCCGACGACCTTCTTGTCCCCCTTCTCCACCGCCACCTGGTAGGTGAAGGCGGCCTCGGCGATCTCGCCCGTGAACCAGCCGTCCTCGATGCCGCGCAGGATCCCACTGGTCATCGGCGACTCCGACTGCTGCTCACCCATCGCCAGCACCGTGGCGAAGATGGCCTCGGCCTGCGCCTCGAGCTCGTCGGTCAGCTGCTCGACATACCAGCTGCCACCGAGGGGATCGGCCACGTTGGCCACACCCGTCTCCACGGCGATCACCTGCTGGGTGCGCAGGGCGATCTGCGCCGCCTTCTGGCTCGGCAGGGCGAGCACCTCGTCCAGGGCGTTGGTATGCAGGCTGTTCGTGCCCCCGAGCACGGCTGCGAGCGCCTCGATCGTGGTGCGCACGATGTTGTTGTCGGGCTGCTGCGCGGTGAGGGAGACCCCGGCGGTCTGGGTGTGGAAGCGCAGCCACTGGGCCTTCTCGGTCTGCGCCCCGTAGACGTCGCGCATCCAGCGCGCCCAGATGCGCCGCGCTGCGCGGAACTTCGCGATCTCCTCGAAGAAGTCGATGTGAGCGTCGAAGAAGAACGACAGTCCGGGAGCGAAGGTGTCGACATCCAGCCCGCGCGAGAGGCCCAGCTCGACGTAGGCGAAGCCGTCCGCGAGGGTGAAGGCGAGCTCCTGCGCGGCCGTCGAGCCGGCCTCCCGGATGTGATAACCGGACACCGAAAGAGGCTTGTACGCAGGGATGCTCCGGGCGCAGTGCTCCATCAGGTCACCGATCAGACGCAGATGCGGCTCCGGCGGGAACAGCCACTCCTTCTGCGCGATGTACTCCTTGAAGATGTCGGTCTGCAACGTGCCGTTCAGGCTCGCCACGTCGACCCCCTGCCGTTCGGCGGCGACGAGGTACATGCAGAAGACCGGGACCGCCGGGCCGCTGATCGTCATCGACGTCGTCACTTCGCCGAGCGGGATCTCGGCGAACAGCAGCTCCATGTCGGCCGCACTGTCGATCGCGACGCCGCAGTGACCGACCTCACCGAGTGCCCGCGGGTCGTCGGAGTCCCGGCCCATGAGTGTCGGCATGTCGAAGGCCACCGACAGCCCGCCGCCGCCCTCGGACAGCAACATCCGGTAGCGCTCGTTGGTCTGGACGGCGTTGCCGAATCCGGCGAACTGCCGAATGGTCCAGAGCCGGCCGCGGTTGCCGGTGGCGTGCAGCCCGCGAGTGAAGGGGAACTCCCCCGGCCAGCCGATGCGCTCGAAGCCGTCGTAGGACTCGCCCGGCTTGGGCCCGTAGACCGGCGCCACCTCGATCCCGGACAGAGTCGTGAAGTCGGCCTCCCGCTGCCGGGCGGCATCGAAGCGCTGCTGCCAGCGCTCGCGTCCGGCGGCGATCTGTTCGGGCGTCACGGGTGGCTCCTCCGGACCGGTAAAGGCCTTGAGACGCAGGTTAGTGCCTGTGCCATGCGTACGCTGCGGCATGGACGCGCCGGCCTTCTGCACCTTCTGCGCGGAGCCACTGCGACCGGCCGGGCGCCACCACGTCTGCACCGGCTGCGGGCGGGTCCACCACCGCGATCCGAAGGTGGGAGTCGGCGTCGTGGTGCTCGACGGGCAGGGGCGCCTGCTGCTCGTACGACGTGGTGTCGATCCCGGCAAGGGATGCTGGGCGCTGCCGGCCGGGTTCGTGGACGCCGGTGAGGACCCGCGCCGCGCCGCAGCCCGCGAGACGCTCGAGGAGACCGGCCTGCAGGTCGAGGTGGGCGCCGTCATCGATGTCTACCCGGGAACGGCCACCGGCGGGCACGGCGGCGCATCGTTCTTCCTGGCATTCGAGGCGGTGACGGTCGGCGGGACGTTGGTCGCCGCCGACGACGCCCTGGACGCCGGCTTCTTCGCCCCCGAAGCCCTTCCCGAGCTGGCCTTCGCATCCACTCAGGACGCCGCACGTCGGGTGGCCGCCCGCACGACGCTGCCGGCTCCCTGACGCGGCTGCGGTCAGGCAGTCAGCTGCCTACGAAGCCCACGTCACTGATCGGCGTGAAGTCGCGCCTCGCGCTGTCGTTGCCCGTGCCGCTGATCTCCAGCACCACGCGGGTGGTGCGCACCGGCGCCTCGAGCGACGAGCTCGTCAGCGTCCGTTGCGGAACACCGATGTCCTGCCGGTGGGTGGTCCCGTCGTCGAACCGCCAGGTGACGGCGGTGATCGTGCGGTTCTCGGTGAAGCGGTCGAGTCCGTCGACGTCGTCGATCTTGTCGTAGCCGGGAACCAGTGCCACCGAGACGAGCGTCACGGGTCGGCCGAAGTCGTACGTAAGCCGCTCCCCGACGGCCGAACCCGGGCACCGCCAGGCGGTTTCGCCCCGGCCATCAAGGGTGCGCTCCGGCTCGTAGGTCACGGTGATACCGACGGCGTCCTGCCCGGCCGGCGCTTGACAGGACGCGGTCACCGACTGTGGTCGAAGCACTTGGGTGGCAGGGACAGCGGACTCGGTGGCGACCCCGGTGGGCGTCGGCCGTGGCGTGTCCGCCCCTCGAGTCGGTGTGGCAACCGGAAGTGCCGGCGAGGGTCGACGGTCGCCTCCCGCTGCGAGGTCACCATCGAGCAGGCCGCGGTCCACCACGACGTAACCGGCCCCCGCCAGCGAGAGGGCAGCCAGGACCGCGAACACCAGCACCGGCAGCGGGCTGGAACGGGACTCCGGTGGGACGGGCCGGCGTTCAGGCAGAGGCAACACGGCTGGCGGCGCGGGGGCGGGGACAGGCGCCGACCGGCTCAGCGTCGCACCACAGCTCGTGCAGAAGCGCAGGCCCTGACCTGTTGCGGCGCCGCACGAAGTGCAGAACTTCATGGCCGGTCAGGACCAGGCGCGACGCTTCGCGCCCGTTGTGCCAGCATCGACTCACCCTGCCGGAGGGGGCTGGTATGGGGGGTTGTACGGAGGGTCGGGCGCGGCGGGCGGACTACCCGGCGCTGTGCCGACGCTGCGCCGGATGCTGGCGACAGTCCCCGCCGACAGGGTGCCGGCGACGGCAGGGGCAAGCAGGCCCGCCGCCGCGCCCCAGAGCGCGGCGACGAAGGCCGCGACGACGGGGTTGAACGACAGCTCGATCTCGCCCCCGATGCTCTCGTCGAAGGCGAACCCGAAGACCTCACCTGCCAGGTTGACCAGCAGGGTCGCCAGGAAGGCCACCAGCGCAAGCATGCCCGCGAAACGGAACCCTTCCCGCCGCCCGTCGAGCACCGTTTGCTGACGAAGGACCACTGCGGTGGCGGCGGTCAACACCGTCGCGACCAGCAACAGCGGCGCGAGCCAGAACCATGCGTTCTCGTCGGTGAAGGTCAACAGCGTCAGCGTGTCCGCTGCGCCCGTCGAGCTGCCACCGATGTTGCCGTTGGCGTTGAGCGGGACCCCCATCGTCAGCAGGACGATGCTGATCGCGGCATTCGGCAGCAGCAGCACCGCGGTTCCGACCTGTGCGGCCTTCTCGTCCTGCGTGGCGAGCAGATAGACCAAGCCGCCGAAGGCGGCCAACAGGCCGACCGCGAACACCAACACGCCGGCGGCCAGGCCCGGGAACAGGGCCGGGCGCAACCTCTGCAGTCGTGGCGGCAGGGCATGCGGAAACGCCAGGCAGACCGTGATGGCCAGCGCCGCGAACGCGAACAGCAGCGCCCCGAACACCGAGCTCACGATCCCAGCACTGATGGTCAGTCCCGGGAAGATGAGCGAGTCCTCGGCGTCGCCGTCGTTCTTGAAGCGACTCAGCAGCGCGACGAGCAGGGTGAAGGGGGCCAGCACTGCGGCCGTACGGAGAACCTGGAGCCAGAGGTCGCGGTTGTCCGTGATCGCCGTGCTGCGCAGGCGTCTGCGAAACAGCAGTCCGAGCGTGGTCAGACCTGCAAACGTCAGCGTGAGCGGCAGCAGGCCCAGACTGCTCGACCCGCCGAGTCCATCACCCAGGTCACCGCCAGCCGAGACGGTGATGTCGCCGCCCAGTGCTGCCGCCACCGCGATCAACACGAAGGAGATCAGCTCGCGTACTCCCAGGCCACTGATCTCGAGGAGTAGTCCCGACACGAGCGCCCCGGTCGCCATCACCCCGAGGCAGCCGGCGGCGGCGATCGCTGCGCCGGCCCAGTCCCCGGTGAGGAAGGCATCGAAGGGGCTCCGCCCGCCGGATGTGTCCGACCCGAACGGGCGTGCGCCGGCGAACGGGTTCTGCTCGACGCGCGGACCATGGCCGGGCGAGGCAGCGACGGGAGGCGGCCCGACGGGATACGACCCCGGCGGGGGCGAGGCCGGCGGTGTCGGCGGTGTCGGTGGTGCCGGCGGGGGCGGTGTCGATGGGGTCGACGGCGGCTGCGTCGGCAACACCTGCGTCGGCGGCTCGTCCGCTGCCAGGGCGGCGCCGCAGTTCCCGCAGAACCGCGTTCCGGGTGGGGTCGGTGCCCCACAGCTGCCGCAGTACTGTCCGCTCATGGCACCCCTGTCCGCTGCCCTGCGAACCCGAGGAGTTCCGGCCGCGACGAGATAGTGTCACCAGCCCGAGGCATCTGGGCAGTTTTCACGGAGCGGTCGTCAGCGGCGCAGCTTTCGCAGCAGCAACAGTAGGACGACGAGTCCGGCGAGGACGGGCGCGAGGCGTTTGAGGACCGGAGCCCCGGCCGCGTCGAGCAGGTCGATCGCCTCGGCCGGAGATCGGTCCTGCGCGGGGGGCGCCACCGACACGACGGGCGGTGCCACCCCCTCCGGCGCCCCGAGGTCAGCCGCGGTGGCCGCGAAGACCGGTTCCGGGCTACCGGCCACGATCTGCTCGGACAGGCAGGCGGCGAATCGGTCGACGAGCTTGCCACTGACCTCGGCGAGCACCCCCCGGCCGAACTGCGCCGGCTTGCCGGTCACGTTGAGATCGGTGTCGACCTGGACCTGGGTGCTGTCCCCGGCTGCGACCAGACGGCAGGTGATCAGCGCCTTGGCGGTCCCGGTGCCGCGGGTCTCCTTGCCGCTTCCGTCGATCACGACGACGTGGTTGGCCTCGTCCTTGGACACGAACGACGCCTTGCCGCCGTACGTCAGGTTGATCGGCCCGACCTTGACCTTGACCGTGCCCTCGAAGCGGTCGCCCTCGATGCTCGTGAGCGTCGCCCCTGGCATGCACGGGGCGATCCGCTCCACATCGAGCAGCACCTGCCACGCCTCGTCGACCGGAACGGCCACCGTGAAACGGTTCTCGAGCTTCATCGGGCTGCCTCTCGTAGTTCCGCCAGGTCCTGTGGAGTGTCCAGGTCGTCGGGAGCACCGGTGTCGGTGCAGTCCACGTGCACCACGAGTGCAGCATGCGCGCGCAGCCACCCGCGGGCCCCCTCATCCCCGACAGCGACGGCGGCGACCCCGGGCCAGGCGGCGCGATCCAGCAGCACGGGGTGACGGGGTCTCCCGTCGTACGTCGCGACCGCCGCGACCGCGCCCCTGCTGTGCGCGGCACGAAGCCGGCGGACGGCCTCGGAGGTGACCAGCGGCTGGTCGACCAGGGCGACGACGCAGGCGTCGGCGTTCAGGGCGCTCAGCCCAGCGCGCAAGGAGGCACCCATGCCCGTGACCCAGTTCGCCACCTCGACCACCTGGGCACCGTCGCACAACGCCCGGACCCGGTCCGCGCAGGCGCCGACCAGCACGACGACAGGAGTGCAGCCGCCCTCGGTGAGCAGCCGGATCCCCCGCCGCACCAGTGGCTCGCCCCCGACCTCGAGCAGTGCCTTGGGCCCGCCCATCCGGCTCCCCTGCCCCGCAGCGAGCAGCAGCCCCGCGACGACCGGAGCAGTCACGAGGACAGCTGCAGGGCGTCCGGCGAACCGGTGCCCAGGTGGATGGCGCCCTCGGTGTCGGCGAGGGGACGGCCGGAGCCGCCCCAGCGGTTCTGCACGATCTCCGCGGCGATGGACACCGCGGTCTCCTCGGCGGTGCGTGCGCCGAGGTCCAGCCCGACCGGCGAGTGCAGTCGGGCGAGCTCCGGCTCGCCTACGCCCGCCTCCCGCAGCCGCCGCAGCCGGTCCTCGTGCGTCCGCCGGCTGCCCATCACCCCGATGTACGCCGCCGGCCGGCGAAGGGCGACCTGCAGCAGCGGCACGTCGAACTTCGGGTCGTGGGTCAGCACACACATCACCGTGCGCCCGTCGACCTCGGCGCCCTCCAGGTAGCGGTGCGGCCAGTCGCAGACCACCTCGGCGGCCTCGGGGAAGCGGGCTCGGGTGGCAAAGACCGGGCGGGCGTCGCAGACCGTCACGCGATAGCCGAGGAAGGCTCCTATCCGGCTCACCGCCGCGGCGAAGTCGGTGGCTCCGAAGACCAGCATCCTGGGCGGCGGTGTGAAGGCCTGCACGAACACCGTCACGTCGTCGATGCGCCGCTCGCCGTTCGCGCCGTAATGCCGATTCCCGGTCTGGCCGACGGCCAGCATGCCTCGCGCGTCGTCGACGACCGCGACGTCGAGGCCTTCGGAGCCGAGCGAACCCCGCACGTCCACCGGCCCGACCAGCAGCTGGGCACCCAGCCGGGCCGGACCGCCGACGACGGTGGCGAGCGCCACCGGCTCGTCGGCGCAGACCTTGTCCGCCCACGTCGACAGCAGATCACGATCCGCCGGGGCGACCAGCACCTCGAGCGTGCCGCCGCAGGTCAGGCCGACCGCGAAGGCGTCATCGTCGGTGTAGCCATAGCTCTCGACGACGGCGCCCGCACCGTCGAGCACCCGCTCGGCGGTGTCGTAGACGGCGCCCTCGACACAGCCACCCGAGATGCTGCCCAGCGCGGCTCCGTCTGCGCTGACCGCCATGGCGGCGCCGGCCGGCCGGGGTGAGCTGCCGCGGGCACTGATGACCGTCGCCACGGCGAAGGGCGCGCCTGCATCGAGCAGCTCTCTCAGCCCGTCGGCGATGTCACGCATGCTGACCCACCTGCGACCTCCGTACGACAGCGTCCGACCCGCCCCGGCCGAGCACCACCGAGGCGAGGTGCTCGAGGGCGGCCAGGCTGTGGCCCTCGACGAAGTCATCAACGTGTGGCAGGGCCGCGGCCATCCCGGCGGCCACGGGGGCATAGCCCGGCGCCGCTTTGCGCGGGTTCGACCAGACGACGCGGTGCGCCAGGCGGTGCAGGCGGGCGACCTGCTCGCCCAGCAGGGCCGCGTCACCGCGCTCCCAGCCGTCGGACAGGATCACGACGACGGCGCCACGGGCCATGCCCCGCTGCCCCCACTGATCGAGGAACTGCTGCAGCAGGTCGCCGAGCCGGGTGCCTCCGCCGGCGTCGACCAGCACCTCGGCGACCGCGGCCATCGCTGCGTCGGGGTCCCGCAGCGACATCTCCCGGGTGAGCCGAGTCAGGCGGGTGCCCAGAGCAAACACCTCGGTCGGCGCGCCGGCCCTCCGGGAGGCGGCATGACACAGTCGGAGCAGCGCGCCCGAGTAGGTCTCCATGGAGCCGCTGACGTCGACGAGGAGCACGACCCGCCGTGGCCGGTTCACGGGCGCGCGGTGATGCAGGCGCGCCGGCTCCCCGCCCGCCGCGAGCCAGGCCCGAAGAGTTCGCGCGCCGTCGACCCGACCGCGCCGGGCCGGGCGCAGGCGGCGGGTGACCCGGGTCTCGCCCGGCATCCGCAGCGCTGCGAGCAGCCGGTTCAGCTGCTCGCGCTCGCCAGGCGTCATCGCGCTGACATCACGGTGGCGCAGCTGCTCGACGCTGCTGGCCGCGGCGCTCAGGGACTCCGTGGGCACCTGCGCGTCGTGCTCCTGCTCGCCGGTCCCGCCGCCGGGCTCGGCGACCAGGCGCAGCGAGGTCTTCGTCAGCCGCTGACGCCGGGCAACCGCCGGTCGGTCTCCGAAGTAGGCCTCGAAGGCGCTGTCGTAACGAGCCAGATCACCCGCCGAGCCGCACAGGGTCAGCCGCCCGGCCCAGTAGACGTCGTCCCGGCGCATCGGGTCGAGCTGGGCCAGTGCCGAGACCGCCGCGCTGACCCGGTCCGGCGAGGCCGGCACACCCATGCCGCGCAGCGTGGCGGCCAGCCCGACCAGGCTGTCGACCGCGTCGTAGGGCTCAGCCACCGAGCACCGCGGCCGCGATGCGCTGCTGCACGTCCAGACGGCCGGCATGCAGCTGGTCCTCGCGGTACTTCAGCACCGCCCCGAGCGTGGCCGTCGCCATGCCGGCGTCCAGCCGTTCTGCGCCGAGCGCGACCAGCGCCTGCGTCCAGTCGATCGTCTCGGCGACCCCGGGCGTCTTGAGAAGATGCTCCGAGCGCAGCACGGCGACGGCCCGGGCCACCTGGGCGGCGAGGGACGCCGATGCCTCGGGCACGCGCTGCCGGACGATCGTGACCTCGCGATCGAAGTCGGGGTGCTCCACCCAGTGGTAAAGGCACCGCCGCTTGAGGGCGTCGTGCACCTCGCGGGTGCGGTTGCTCGTGACGACGACGACCGGCGGCACGTCGGCGCGCACCGTCCCGAGCTCGGGCACCGTGACCGTGTAGTCGCTGAGCACCTCCAGCAAGAAAGCCTCGAACTCGTCGTCGGCGCGGTCGATCTCGTCGACCAGCAGCACGGAGGGCGAGGTCTCGAGGGCCGCGAGCAGCGGGCGGGCCAGCAGGAACCGCCGGCTGTAGACCTCAGCCTCCAGCCTGTCGGCGTTCGCGTCCCCGGCTGCTTCGGCGGCCCGCAGGTGCAGGAGCTGGCGCGGGAAGTCCCAGTCGTACAACGCCTGGCTCGCGTCGATCCCCTCGTAGCACTGCAGGCGCAGCACGTCCGCCCCGACGACCTGCGCCAGCGCAGTCGCCAGCGAGGTCTTGCCCACGCCGGCCTCGCCTTCGAGGAACAGCGGTCGGGACAGGGCCAGTGCGAGGTAGGCCGCGGTGGAGACGCCCTCGTCGGCGAAGTAGCCGACTCCGGCGAGCAACCGGCCGAGCCCGGCGGGATCGTGCACCCCAGGGGGCAGCAGACCCCGCCGGACAGGCGCGGCGGTCAGCCGCCCGGCTCCCTCAACGATCCAGTCCGGCGGCGGCCGTGACCGCGCGGGCGGTGAGCACACGGGCCAGATGCTGGCGGTAGTCGGCCTGACCACCCAGATCCGAGGGCGGGCTGGTCCCCTCGGCTGCCGCAGCCGACGCCTGCACGACCGCGGCCCGGTCGGCCGCGCCGACCAGCGCGCTCTCCACCGAACGTGCGCGCACCGGCGTCGCTCCCATGTTGGTCAGCCCGATGCGGGCCTCGGCGATCGCACCGCCGTCCATCCGGACGGCCGCGGCCACACCGACGATCGCCCAGGCCTGCGCCACCCGGTGGAACTTCTCGTAGCGCACCCCCCACGAGCCCGCGAGCTTCGGAATCCGCACCGCGGCGAGGATCTCGTCCGAGGACAAGGCCGTCTCGAGGTAGTCGAGGAAGAAGTCCTTCGCGGCGATGGTCCGCCGCCCGCCCGGACCTTCGGCCACGATCTCGGCGTCGAGCGCCAGGGCGACGGCCGCGAGATCCCCGGCTGGATCGGCGTGGGCGAGCGCGCCGCCGAAGGTCCCACGGTGGCGGACCGCCGGGTCAGCCACCGTGGCGGTCGCCTCGGCGAGCAGGGCGGCGTACTGACCTACCAGCGGGTCCTCCATCACCTCGCTGTGCCGGGTCATCGCACCGATGACGAGGCTGTCGCCGTCCTCGCGGATCCCGCGCAGCTCGTCGACCTTGCCGAGGTCGACAAGGACCGTGGGAAACGCCAGGCGCAAGCGGAGCACCGGGATGAGGCTCTGCCCACCGGCGAGGATCTTGGCGTCCTCACCGGCCTCGGACAGCGCGGTGACCGCCTCGGCCAACGAGGTCGGCGCGACGTAGTCGAACGCGGCGGGGATCATTCCGCACCTCCTGCGGTGGTCGAGGTGGAGGAACCGCCGTAGGCGACGGTGCCCGTCGGGTCGCGGGGCGTCCCGTCGTCGTGGCGCAGCGCCCGCCAGACCCGTTCAGGGGTCGCCGGCATGTCGATGTCCTGCACGCCGAAGGGGCGCAACGCGTCGTGGATCGCATTCATCACCGCGGGGGTCGACGCGATCGTTCCCGCCTCACCCACGCCCTTGACGCCGAGTGGGTTGCTGGTGGCCGGGGTCTCGGTCCGGCCGGTGTCGAAGTGCGGCAGGTCGGACGCCGCCGGCACCAGGTAGTCGACCAGCGAGCCGGTCGTCAGGTTGCCCTCGGCGTCGTGGACCGCCTCCTCGTAGAGCGCTTGCGCGATGCCCTGCGCGAGCCCGCCGTGCACCTGACCCTCGACGATGACCGGGTTGACGATCTTGCCGATGTCGTCCACGCAGACGTACTTGCGGATGGTCGTGAAGCCGGTCTCGCTGTCGATCTCGACGGCGCACAGGTGGGTGCCGTGCGGGTAGGAGAAGTTCTCCGGGTCGTAGACGCAGTCGCTGTCGAGCGAGGGCTCCATGCCGTCGGGCAGGTTGTGCGCGGCGAAGGTGGCGAGCGCGACCTGCTGGATCGTCATCGTGGCCTCCGGTGAGCCCTTGACGGAGAACGCGCCGCCGGAGAACTCGACATCGCCCTCGGCCGCCTCGAGCAGGTGGGCGGCGATGCGCTTGGCCTTCTCGAGCACCTTGCCTGTGGCCTTGTGGATCGCGATGCCACCGACCACCAACGACCGGGAGCCGTAGGTGTCCATGCCCTTCGGGGTCGAGTCGGTGTCGCCGGTGACGACTTCAACATCCTCGAACGGCACCCCCAGCGCATCGGCCACGATCTGGCTCCAGGCGGTGTGGTGCCCCTGCCCGTGCGGCGTCGCGCCGCTCGTCACCTCGACCTTGCCGGTCGGCAACATCCGGATCTGCGCCGCCTCCCAGCCACCCGCGCCGTAGGACAGCGAGCCGAGCACGCGGGAGGGCGCGAGCCCGCACATCTCGGTGAAGGTGGAGATGCCGATGCCGAGCAGCATCGGATCGTTCGCCGCGCGGCGTCGCTCCTGCTCGGCCCGCAGCCCGGCCAGGTCGAACATCTGCTCGGCCTTCTCGGTGGCCGCCTCGTAGTTGCCGGAGTCGTAGGTGAGCCCGGCGACCATGTCGTAGGGGAACTCCTCGTGCCTGATCCAGTTCTGCTTGCGCAGCTCCATCGGGTCGCGGCCGAGCTCCGCGGCCAGCTCGTCCATGATCCGCTCGATGGCGTACGTCGCCTCCGGTCGTCCGGCGCCGCGGTAGGCGTCGGTCGGCGTCTTGGTGGTGAACACCCCGGTGCAGTGGAAGTCGTACGCCTTCATCTTGTAGATCGCTGGGTACATGAACGCGCCGAGAATCGGGATGCCCGGCGTGATCAGCTGCAGGTAGGCACCCATGTCGGCCAGCAGCTCGACCTTCAGGCCGAGCACGGTCCCGTCCTTGGTCGCCGCGATCTCGATGTCCTGGATCTGGTCGCGGCCGTGGATCGTCGCCTGGTAGTTCTCGCTGCGCGACTCGGTCCACTTGATCGGCCGGCCCAGCTTCTTGGCGACGACGAGGGCGAGCACCTCCTCGGCGTAGACGTCGAGCTTGCTGCCGAAGCCGCCGCCGACATCCGGCGCGATGACCCTGATCTTGTGCTCGCCGATCCCGGTGACCAGCGCGAGCATGACGCGCAGGATGTGTGGCACCTGGGTCGAGGAGTAGACGGTGTATTCGTCGGCCGCGGCGATCGGCGCGACGACGACTCCGCGCGGCTCCATCGCCGTCGGCAGCAGGCGCTGCTGGCGGAACCGGCGCTTCACCACCACCGCGTCGTCGCCGGCCGCGGCGACGGTCTCCGCGTAGTTCTCCCCGGAGGCGAACGGCCAGCGGAAGCAGACGTTGGTGCCCTTTTCACTGTGTACGAGGTCGGCGCCCTCACCCATCGCGGTCTCCATGTCGACCACGGCGGGCAGCTGCTCGTATTCCACGGCGATCGACTCGAGGGCGTCGGCTGCCGTGTAGCGGTCGCGGGCGATGACGACAGCCACGCCGTCACCGACGTAGCGCACCTCGTCCACCGCCAGCGGCGGATGGTCGGGGTGGACCATGTCGGCGGTCACCGGCCAGGCGCACGGCAGCGCGCCCTGCACGTCGGCAAGGTCCGCGCCGCTGTAGGCCGCGATGACGCCGGGCAGCTCGAGAGCGGCCGAGACGTCGACCGAGACGATCCGCGCGTGGGCCATCGGGCTGCGCAGCACGGTCATGTGCAGCAGGCCGGGCAGGGTGATGTTGTCGGTCCAGTTCGTCTGGCCGGTGACGAGCTTGGCGTCCTCCTTGCGGCGCCGGCCCCGGCCGAGCTCACCGCCGGCGTACGGCGCGGAGAGCGCATCCGGGTGCTCGGCGATCTCGCCCGCGACCAGTCCGGCGTCCAGCTGCTCGGTCATGCGGACGCTCCGGCCTTCTCGGTGGGGGCGTCCTGGAAGGAGCCGGGGAGCGGGCCGTCGCCGCGCATCTCGGACGCCGCGGACAGCACGGACCTGACGATGTTCTGGTAGCCGGTGCAGCGGCACAGGTTGCCCTCGAGCCCGTGTCGGACCTCGTCCTCGGTGGGATCGGGGTTGTGCGACAGCAGGTCAACCGCAGCCAGGATCATGCCGGGGGTGCAGTAACCGCACTGCAGGCCGTGATGCTCCTGGAAGGCCTTCTGCACGGGGTGCCAGGTGCTGCCCTCGGCCAGTCCCTGGATCGTCGTGATCTCGGTCCCGTCGGCCTGGACCGCCAGCACCGAGCAGGACTTCACGCTCTCGCCGTCCACGAGCAGCGTGCACGACCCGCAGTTGGAGGTGTCACAACCGATGGGGGTGCCGACCCGACCGAGCCCGTCACGCAGGTGGTGGGTGAGCAGGGTCCGGGGCTCCACCTCGTCCTCGTAGAGAACGCCGTCGACTTTCATCCGTACGCGCATCTGGTGCCTTTCGGGCTCGCCGGGACGGTGGCCAGCGGCTGGCGACCAGCGTGGAGACGCACGAGGGCGAACCTGGGCAAAGTCAGGGCCCCACGCGAGCCTTCGTACAAAGGTCGGCAGTCGCGTCGATCTCATGTTGCCGGAATGTTTCCGGCGGCACATGCGGACCCTAACCCGTGTCGGGCCGCTGAGACAGCGGGGGCACCCACTCGGCCGTTTGCCCCTCCACGGGGTCGGGCACAGTCCCGCCACGACCGCCGCCCACCGCCGCTACGGGAGATCACGATGGACGACACCGCAATGACCCCGCTGTCCGCAGCCGAGTTGGACGCGGAGGGCGTGACGGCGCTGCCGTCCAAGGAGGTCATCTCGCTGTTGGACCTCAACGCCGATCTCGACCTGGCGCTCGACGTCGCCGCTCCGATCGACCTGGCTATCGCGGCGAACGCGAATGTCGCAGCCCCGATCGACGCGGCGGTCAGCGCCAACATCCTGTCCTTCGGTTCGGAGTCCGCCGCGCTCGCCGACCAGGACGCGGTCATCCTTCAGAGCATCTCGGGTGAGGCGATCGCTGACAGCACGCAGGACAGCACCATCAACCAGGGCGCCGAAACCACTCCCACGGGGACCGAGCCGGTGGCGACTGACGGTACGAGTGGGACCGGCCTGGAGGCCGTCCCGCTGCCGACCGACGGTGTCGCGCCGAGCGCCGACTCCCTGCTCGGTGGCAATCTGCTCAACATCGACGTCAACGCGGCGCTGGACGCCGACCTCGCTGCGCCGATCGCCGGTGCGGTGGCCGCCAACGCCAACGTCGCGGCGCCGATCGACGCGGCTGTCTCGGCCAACATCCTGTCGGTCGACTCGCAGTCGACCGCCATCGCCGACCAGGACGTCGTCATCGTTCAGGACCTGGACGACGTCACGGCCGAGGCGACGACCGACCAGACGTCCGAGATCAACCAGTAGCGGCTGCAGATGCCTGGGGACACCAGCTCACCCGTACTCCCGTCCCCCGGAGCGCAGGCCGTCACCGACGCCGGCCCGCCCGCGCTCGCCGACGGCCTCGAACTGTTCGGCGAGCAGCCGGGGTCGGGGTTCGCGACGCCTCCGTCGTTAGTCCGGCGGGCCGACGGGACGATGCTGCAGCTGACGCCGCTGCTGTATGCCGTGCTCGAGGCGGTCGACGGGGTGCGCGACCACGTCCAGATCGCCGAGCACGTCTCGCAGTCGGTCGGCCGGCTCCTGCGGCCCGAGGACGTCGCGACGCTGCTGGACGGCAAGCTGCGCCCGCTCGGGGTGCTGGCCATGGCCGACGGCTCGCAGCCCGAGGTCCGCACCGCTGAGCCGCTGCTGGGGCTGCGCTTTCGCCACGTCGTCAGCGATCCGGACAAGACCCGTCGGCTGACCGCGCCGTTCGCGTGGCTGTTCCACCCGGCTGTGGTCCTGCCACTCGTTGTCGCCTTCTTCCTCACCGCTGGCTGGGTGCTCTTTCGGGAAGGGCTTGGCGCGGCGACCTTCGAGGCGTTCGACTCCCCTGGGCTCCTCCTGCTGATCATCGGCTTCACGGTGCTGTCCGCGGGGCTGCACGAGTTCGGGCATGCCGCCGCCTGCAAGTACGGCGGGGCGACGCCCGGGGCGATGGGCTTCGGTCTCTATCTGGTGTGGCCGGCCTTCTACACCGAGGTCGGCGACAGCTACCGGCTCGGGCGGGGCGGCCGGCTGCGGGTCGATCTCGGCGGCTTCTACTTCAACGCGATCGTCGCTGTGGCCTCCTGGGCGATCTGGCTGGTGACCGGGCTCGACGCGCTCCTGCTGCTCATCGCGGCCCAGGTCCTGCAGATGGTCCGCCAGCTCACCCCGCTGGTCCGCTTCGACGGCTACCACGTGCTCGCCGACCTGACCGGTGTGCCGGACCTCTACGGCCGGATCGGCCCGACCTTCCGCGGCCTGCTGCCGTGGAACTGGGGCAAGCCGGAGACCAAGGTCCTCAAGCCTGGCGCCCGGTTGATCGTGACCGCGTGGGTGCTGATCGCCGTACCGCTGCTGATCGGCACCCTGCTGCTGATGGTCCTGGCGCTGCCGCGGGTCGTCGCAACAGCGTGGGTCAGCCTGAACCGCGAGGTCGAGCAGTTCGGCGACCACCTGCAGGACGGGCAGCCGGCCGGCGCGATCCTCGACGTGCTGTCGGCCGTCGCGGTGGTGCTGCCCCTACTCGGGCTGGGCTACCTGCTGGTGAGCCTGACCCGCCGGATCGGCGCGAGGCTCTGGACCGCCACCTCGGATCGACCGGTCCGCCGGGGGCTGCTGATCGCCGCGGCCCTCGCGCTCGCGGCGCTGTTGGCGGCGTCCTGGTGGCCGAGCGGTGACACCTATCGTCCGATCACAGCCTCCGATCGGGGGACCGTCCTCGACGCCGTCTCGGCATCGCGTTCGACACCGCTCGAGGCTCCTGCCTCCTCCACCGGCAAGAACCCGGACGGAGCCGTGCGAGGAAGCGGGGTGCGCGACGGCGACATCGCCGCCGCGCGAGCGCTCTACGCCTCGCCGATCCCCCCGCAGCCGACGCAGGAGGATGCTGCGCTCGCGGTGGTGCTCCTGCCGCGCGACGGCGGCACGCCCTGGATCTTCCCGTTCGACAAGCCGGGGGCGCCAGGGCCCGGCGACAACCAGGCCTTCGCCCTCAACACCACCGACGGCACAACCGTGTACGACGTCGCCTTCGCCTTCGTCTGGGCCGATGACGGGACGGTGCTCAACAAGAACGAGGCCTACGCCTTCGCCAGCTGCCGGGACTGCACCACGGTCGCGATTGCCTTTCAGATCGTCCTGGTGATCGGGCAGGCCGACGTCGCGATCCCGCAGAACCTGGCCGGCTCGCTCAACTACGCCTGCGTCCAGTGCGTCACCGAGGCACTCGCCCAGCAGATTGTTCTGACCCTGCCGGGGATTCCGAGCGAGGCCACCATCGCCGAGCTCGAAGCGCTGTTCACCGAGATCCAGGAGTTCGGCGCGAATCTCGAGGGGTTGAGCATCGAGGAGGTCAGGGCGCGTCTGACGGAGTACGAGGCGCAGCTGCTCGAGGTGGTGAAGGACGAGATCACGCTCCAGCAGGTGACACCGTCGGGTTCACCGCGAGCGTCGGCCGGGGCGTCGGCATCGCCCGATCCGCAGCGCTCTGCCTCGCCCAGCCCGTCCGCGCGTTCCGGGAGTTCGCCGAGTCCCACACCGCAGGCGAGCAGCGTCAGCCCGAGCGCAAGTCCGAGCCCCGGACAGTCGACGGCACCGAGTCCTACGGCGACGCCCTGACGCTCCGTCCAGCTATCAGTTTCCGTAGAAAGCCCTGACCGCAGGCGCTTTCGGCTCCCCATTTTGTCGCACCCTCCCTTTATCGTCTGTGGTGTGAGAGATCTGTTGTTCCCGTCGCCGCCGCCGTTGCGGGCGTGGTTGCGCTCGGCGGCGCGGGTCGGGGCGGTGGCGTTCTCGGCGGAGTGCCGGGCGATCACGGCGATGGTCGAGGCGGCCGAACCGGAGCAGCGGGAGTTCGTGGCCGGTGAGGTCGGGTGTGTGCTGCACATCGCGCC